>NZ_BFBB01000003.1:127076-486042 GCF_003114855.1 Leptospira ryugenii
CAACAGGCTGATTCATAAGGTTTTTTTTGAGGTCTCCTTCTAAGGGTAACCTTACCTCTTTACTTGCTTCCTCTAGTTCTTGGTAGAGTTGTTTCTTCAGGCTTAGGTTAAGTAGAGAGAGGAATACCTGGATTCGCTTCTTTAAAAAATAGGCAGTATTGTAGGGAAGGTTTAGCTTTCTTGCTATCTCTTGGGAGGTCACTACCTTAGGGTATTGGAGGATTTGATCCTGCAAGATGAACGATATATAGGATAGAGGTAGTTTGGTATTCTGGAAGGGCGTATTGGCTGTTAGGCTGATTTGTTTATGGCAATGAGAACAGCGTGCCACGGATTCCCTTCCCTTTACCTTAAGGTAACTGAGCCTGGGGTCTTTTCTGGATTCTTTACAATCACATTGTTTGGGGAAAAGAGTTTGGAGGATATGGAGTGTTCTAAGAGTGTATTCCTTTCTGATGATAGGAGTATCTAGGATGTTGATATGCTTAGGGTATGGTCTATAGGTGTTAGGAAGGAACTTGGATAAGAGAGATGAGGGTGGGAGTGAATGAGAACGGCGAGAGGTAAATTTTGTGTGGCTTCTTGGGGAGGTTCCCGCCCGCAGTTCTCATTAACATCCCACACAAACTCTCCTTCCTCTCGACTCCCTAGAAGAAGACTCCTCAGACCTTCTGCATACCTTACGTTCCCTAGAAAGCTCATCTCGTCTAAGTATAGCTGGCTCCACTTAGGACTTATATAGTGGTAACTTCTAAAGGACTGCTTTAAGATATTATTCCTTGCTTCCGCTCCATTTGAGGATACTCCTTCTTTCGTCACCCACCTTTCTCTACTTAGGTTATACCTAGGATCATTACTCTTCTTACTATGATTCACCATCCTATGGTTCTTTCTATCCCAGATACATGTGTAGCCTTCATCTGTGAAAAGTATGGTGTTCTTTGGTATCTTGTCATCTAAGTCTTTTGCGAGATACCTCTCATGGTTTAAGGGTATACTCTTATAAAAAGTCATCCCATGGTTTATCCCCACAGTGTGAACTAATACTCCCTTTTGTTCCCCTCCAAGTGAGTTACTTAAGTAGATAGATGAAGTGCCAGTCTTATACCTCCTACTTCGGTGTTTGTTGGCTCTTAGGCTGGAACTATAGAGCACTACACTATCCGCAACCTCAACAGGCTGATTCATAAGGGATTTTTTGAGGTCTCCTTCTAAGGGTAACCTTACCTCTTTACTTGCTTCCTCTAGTTCTTGGTAGAGTTGTTTCTTCAGGCTTACATTTAGAAGTGAGAGGAATACCTGGATTCGCTTCTTTAAAAAATAGCCAGTATTGTAGGGAAGGTTTAGCTTTCTTGCTATCTCTTGGGAGGTCACTACCTTAGGGTATTGGAGGATTTGATCCGGTAAGATGAAGGATATATAGGATAGAGGTAGTTTGGTATTATGGAAGGGAGTATTGGCTGTTAGGCTGATTTGTTTATGGCAATAAGAACAGCGTGCCATGGATTCCCTTCCCTTTACCTTAAAGTAACTGAGCCTGGGGTCTTTTCTGGATTCTTTACAATCACATTGTTTGGGGAAAAGAGTTTGGAGGATATGGAGTGTTCTAAGAGTGTATTCCTTTCTGATGATAGGAGTATCTAGGATGTTGATATGCTTAGGGTATGGTCTATAGGTGTTAGGAAGGAACTTGGATAAGAGAGATGAGGGTGGGAGTGAATGAGAACGGCGAGAGGTAAATTTTATTATCAGAACGAAAAACTATTAGCTGGGGGATTTTTCAGAATGGTAGTTTGCATGGACTAGGCAAAAGATACTTCGCAAATAGCGGAATACTGGAATCTGAAGGATTCTACAAAGATGGTAAATTAAATGGGAAAGGTAAAACTTATTATGAAAGTGGGAATCTAAAATCTGAAGGCACTTACGCACATGAAGAATTAAGTGGTAAAGGGAAAGTTTACCACGAAAACGGATAGTTACATTTAGAAGGAATTTTCGCGAGGGATGAATTGATAAAGGGAATTATATACACGAATGATGGAAGAAAATCTCAGATTGACGAAAATAAAGGAAAATAAAATAGCAAATATCCTAGACTTCCATCATTTCGAAATCATCTTTTGACGTTCCACAATCTGGACAAACCCAATCCTCTGGCACATCCTCCCATAAAGTACCGGGAGCAATGTTTTCGGAGGGATCACCTTTTTGTTCATCATATATCCATCCACATATCATACATTTTAGAATTCTAAATTTTTTTTCTTCCATACTCAATTAAACTCTATTTTTAAAATGTTGAACTGCTATCGCTTTTATAACTTCTCTTTGCGTAGATGCTATTCTTGTCCTTGGAAAGAAAAAATGGCCACCATAGTTGAGAAGCTATATTGTCCTTCGGTTGATTTGGAATTCCATACTCAATGGGATCATTCCCCCGAGGAAAACGAGCTGTGCCAAATATCGTATCCCAAATAAAGAAAAATTGACCAAAGTTTTCCATGGGAATCTTTCCATCAGGACCAAAGACCGCATGATGAGCTCTATGCGTAGAGGGCAATTGAATCAACCTTTCGAGAATATAGCGAAGAATTGGAATTCGATACAAAATCTTATCCCAGGAAACAGATGTGTGATTTAAGACATTTCCTACTCCTGTGACCAAGGTACTAATTACAACAGCTTCCCCCATTCCCATGGATGTCATAAATGCCCCATACCAAAGTTCAGGCATACATACATACCATTGCCAATTTTCGCGAAAAGAAATCATTACTGACATTGTCGAGGAGGTATGGTGGGTGCGATGCATCCGCCAAAGCCATTGCCATTCATGACCCTTCCTATGATACCAGTAGTGCATAAAGTCTCCGGGCACTAAGACTAGAAATACTCCTATCAATAGAGGTGTGGAAGCAAACTGCATTACCAAATTTGGAAATAACGAACTTATAATGAGACCTCCCATAAAGATGATCCCAGGTTTAATAACCAATGCTAGCTGGGCTATACTGATCAGATCAACTGCCAAATCCTTGCGATTCCATTTTTGGTAAAATCCAGCTAAAATTTCAATAACTCCTAACAATACGAAAATCGCAGTAACAGAGATTGTGTCTAAGTGTGCTATCATTGAGCGCCTCCATATGTGCATACATGTATTTATATGCACATTTTTTCAAGTAATTTTTCTTATTCCGAAGTTTTTTATCCTTCCTGGAAGTCTTCTCTCACCTAGTTATAGGAATATTTTTCTTCCTGATCTCGAAAGTATGGGTGGCACAAAATTAAATGGAGTAGGGCTACAAGAATAGCTCCAGGTAAAAGATTACTTGCAACGATAGAATGCCAACTCTGTGAATAGACAATCTGCGTTTTTCCAAGGAAATTTGATGCATTAGGTTTGCTAATCAAATACACAAGAAGCATAGAGGAATGTAAAGATGTAAGGGTAACATGCAAAATATATTCAGCCGAACTTAATCCTCCAAAGCGAGCACGGGCGCCCTTTTCTTCCCACATATCAAGGATTTGAACAAACAGATCAACCATCGCAAGAAAAAGGACTAAACCGAATAGCCAACCTTCAATACCAAGCAGAAAAAGTCCGACCAATTGGAACGGGAAAAAAACGGCCCGTATTGTATGCAATTTATGTTCAAAGATTGTTTCTTTATATTTGTACAATTTATACTTCCACAGATGCAAATAGATTCCATCAATGAAAGCCAAGCCTGAGAACAAAATGAGAAATACTAAACTCAAATTTACAAGTGTCATTCCAAACCTCATAAGTGCATATATGCACTTATGAGCACATTTATTTGCTTAGGAATTAATGTCAAATTAAAAACCGAAAAAAGGTGGACTTGCAGAATTTGGACACCAAGCTCAACTTAGATGACTTCTCGATCAAAGTCCAATTCTGAAAAAAGAAAAGATCTAGCGATAGATGCCTTAAATCAAGTCTTGGATTCAAAATTTTTGACGGCTCTAGCAGAACCAAGTCGGATTGAGGTATTGAAACAAGTCATTCGCCATGGAAAGGCCGATATCTCTGAGCTAAGTGAGGGTATGAGCTTAGATCGCTCCGTAATATCAAGGCATTTAGGAATCTTACAAGAAGCGGGGATTCTCATTCGGGAGAAACAAGGAAAACATGTGCTGTATCAATTGGATCCAGGCCGCGCAGTGCAGAAATTCAAGATGATTTTAAACCACTTAGAAGAATTGGTGGCAATCTGTTGCCCACCTTTGGAACCAAACCAGATCCATTCGAAAAGACCAAACGGAAACTAAACATTACATCAGAAGAAAGAAATGACCCCGATATGAGGAGTCTTATTTTTTAAATTAAGGGTTCTTTGAAATCATTCCCTTTGATATACTTTGGGAATAGGCATGGATTTCATAATTATTATTCGATACAGTCCGGGCATTAGTAGTACGAATCGTTTCTCTACGTGGGACTAGATGCCATTGATTACCAACCTAACCCTCGTACTACGAATAGAAGATATCCACCCACCGAAATCCAGTCTTTTTGTCCTCCGCTGATTTTTCCGCGTTACGATACCTTCTCTTTCTAGAATGTCTAGTATCCTAGTAACATTGGCTCGATCCCTGTTGGAACTGTTCGCAAGCTCTTGTTGTGGACATCCATCATTTTGCCAAAGACGGGTAAGAACTCTAAATTGATCGGGAGTAATCGGGAGATTTGCATCCTTCATCAATTTGGAAAGCCTTTCGAAAATGGACATATAAGTCTGTCCCAAAACTTTCCCATAGGATTGATCAAATGTAAATTTTGACTCCATCAGACTTCCCTATCCACATGATTAAAAAAATCAAACTCCTTCTGACTGCAAATTACATTTTTTAGATTAATTTTTATTCCAATGTGAACAATTGGATTAGGATGTCTGATTTTTACAATACGAGTTCTCTTCTTTCAAGTAGAGTTATTTTATCAAATACTTGATTTAGGAGAATAAATTTGATGAATAAAGTATATTGTCTCTTTATATTATTATTTTTCATTTTATTTTGTAATGAAAATAAAATTGAAAGTACATCTAACGGAAGGAAGCCGAATGCCGTAGGTTGGTTTGATATCTATGTTGAAGATATAGACAGAGCGTCCATATTTTATGAAAAGATTTGTAACCAAAAACTACAGGATTTAAAAGATCCCACGGGCGAAACGATTATGAAGGTGTTTGTAGGTGAAATGAATGCTTACGGATCTTCTGGCGCATTGGTAAAGTCAAAGTACTCGAAACCAGGTAGAGGGGGAACATTGATTTATTTTAGTGTCGAGGATTCCAATATAAGCGAATCGAAAGTAAATCAATTTGGAGGAAAACTGATTCGTCCCAAATTTTCCATAGGCAAATTTGGATTTGTGACTATCTTAGAAGATTCTGAAGGAAATTTGATAGGATTAAATTCAATGAAATAGTGCATCTATTGAAATTAGATGTGTGAAGATCAAACGTATCAAAACATCCCGCATCAATTGTGAAATTCTGTTTCTCCACTTGGTGCTGGATCATCCAGACTAACACAGTCTCATTGGTTTCTTACCTTCTCATGTACGACAAACTAAGTTCGTACAGACCATCTTCTTTAAAAAAGGCAACAGAGAAAAAAGTATTACGGATGGAAAAACATTAAAATCGAATAATTAAAACTTAACTCGCCTAGATTTGAAAGAACTTTTCATTTTGAATCGCCCAGCCCTTACTTTAGTTCGACCACTCATTTTGAAACGATTTGAATTTATTTTAAAGGATCTCAATTTAAATCGATTGGGAGAGAATGAAAATTTATCAACTTGTCAATTGCCAATTCAATTTCTTTTTGTAATTCAAGTGGATCTGAAGTGATTGGGAGATTGGCATTTCTTGTAAGAAAATAAATGAAGTCATTCACTAGAAATACCATCATTGCATAAGAGTTAAAAGGAGGAATAACAAGGGAATCGTTTTTAGGATTTTTTACTGTTGTCAGAAAATAAACTGTTCCATTTCTAAATTCAGGACTGTATTGTGAAAGGATTAAATTCGCTTTCATGGAATCTTTATTCAATTTCTCTAATATATCATTGGTAACAAAATCAGATAAAGCTTTTTCCTTTCCCTTTTCGGCTACTTTTAAAGTAAACTCTGTTTTTACTGGCAGTGCTTGGATTTTAAAAAGTCCAAATTCTTCTTGATAAAAAGTGGCTCCATTTTTTTGATCTTCCATCACTGCATACCTTACGTCAATAGGTACGAAACAAGCAAATTTTTCAAAAGGTGATTCATACAAATTACCTTCAATATCACCATGTTCTAAATCAACGTTGCGATAAATTTCAAACGTCTGACAATTTAAAAGTATATAACATAAATGAATTAAGATTCTCATTTGAATTGTATTCATTTATAAAGCTCCCCTGTCAAAGCATCTAAAAACATTTCTTCCGATTCCTCGGAGAATCGATATTCCATATGGAAATCCGAAACGTTTGCAAATAAATTGAATGTAGGTAAAAAGAAAACCGAGATTCATTTTTCGTAACCTATAGAAAACTGAAAGGTTCTTGCTTTTTCTCTAATTTATTTCTTCGAATAAAGGTGTAATGGTGGGATTCTTGGTTGTATTCAGGAAAAATCTAAAAAGTAATTCTCGCTAAAGTAATATAGAACCTGTTGTCTTTTGATTCTTTTTGAACCTCAGCGAAATACAATGTTTCGTCACAATCTCCAAGGTCATGTTGGACAGGATTATCAGTGCCGTAAAAAAATTCCGTCTGGCTATCAATTATATCAGCATAGGTTTTCAACACTTCCGCTAATACTATGTTGTTTTTCCATTTTTTTTTATTTCCGAGGATCGCACAAAACTTCTATTTGATTTTAATGAATCCAAAACTTTATTTTGCCGAAAGGATTCAGGAATATCATATATTACTTTTTTAAGTTGAATCTGGTATTTTGATTTCAAACGACTCTGTAAAAAATTAAGAAATTCAAGTTCGAGCCCGATGCAACTTGGCTCCTCAATCATTACTTTTCCCATTTCATAAACTTCTTGAATTGGATCTATTCGATAGTTAAATACTTTATGGCGAGGAGCTTTGTACCGCATTTTTGCAACCAAACAAAACTTTGGTTTAGAAGAGTTTGATGAAATTGGATGTGATAAACGAAAAGGTCTATCTTCAGAGGAATTGATTTCTTTCGTCTACCATCCGATCTGAAAATGTATGAGAATAAAGACAAATGTAAATAAAGATAGAATGACTGATAGTCTTCGCATAATCTACCACAATGGAAGATCAAAAAAATCGTAGGCAATCTTTTTTTTGAATCAAAAATATTGTAGAATCCTCACTTAAAGTGAGACAAAAATAACTTTAAAAATTTTTTGATTTTTGTGGTAAAAAACTTGCAACCAACGAAAAAATCATTAGGTTTAATACGTTTCAAAATCTGAAGTCAAAAAAAAATGAGAGCTTTCGTTTCTACTTTCTCGATCCAGTAAGGGGGATATTCTATGAGGCAAATTATTTTCTTCTTGGTTTTTCTGTTCAGTTTTGGTTTGCTCCTTTCTCAAACCAATTTCCAGAAGGGTGATCCTGTTTATGCTCAGTGGCAAGGTGGCGCTCATTACAAAGCTACGATAATCCGAAAGGAAGGAGAAAATTACGAAGTCCAATGGCAAGATGGATCTTCTCCAACGATTCTATCACCTAACGAAATCAAACCCAGGAAAAACCATGGCTTGGACCGATCGCAAATCGGCGATTGGGATATTACCGATGAAGGCCCTAAAGATCCAAATGCAATTACACTTTGGGAAGTATTGCCAATTTCGAGTTTAAAAGCCGGAAAAGCAATTTATGCAAAATATCTAAATGGTCTTTATTACAAAGCTTTCGAATTAGAAACAAAGGGCAAACTGATCCTTGTTCGCTGGGAAGATAACTCGGGAGAGATGTGGGTGGATAGCGTTAAGCCGAGAAAGGGACACGGACTGACGGCAGACTTGATTGGTGACAGAGAATTGACGGCAGCCGAAAAAGCAGCCAATCAAAGAGCCAAGGAAGCCAATGCGGCAAAGTATGAGGTTTCTTGTTCTAAATTCCGGACGAGGATGGATTGTATGAGAAGTTTAGATCCATGTGCATGGAATGACCGATCTGGCTGTTCCTACAGAGGATACTAATACTCATAACTAGACCGAACTACATAATTTACTTTTGGGATCGATGAGTATGCGACCAAGTCATCGAATATATCAAATTTAGTAAGGACGAGACCTTGCCTATGAAGATCCCTGTTTCGCTTCTTTTTCGTTTTGCACACTTCTTCACGAAAGACAATTTTTACCTTTCATTTCTTTTAGTATTACTTTCCAACTCGGTCCCACTCCTAGGTGTACTTTTTTTAAAATGGTCGATCATCAAAATCCTCTACGCTTACACAATAGAAAGTATCATCCTTGTCCTTTTTGGTTTACCTAAAATTTTGACCGCAAAACTAAAGTTTCCGAAAAAGAAATGGGAACAAAATCTTGGAAGCAAGGAATTTGAAAGTACAGCTCTCATGGGGATTGCCATGTTTGCTTTTTTAGGAGCGCATCTAGCACTTTTATTGCCATTGATTCATGCGCTTCTCGGAGGAAATGGGTATGACAGTTATTATGCGTTCTTTAAAACCGAACTCTTGAGTATACCGATTGAGCAGAGTCTATCATTTGAGATTCTCTTCCTGAATTCTTTTCTATTGAATATGTTTTTATCCATAATTTCTCAAGGAGAATCCTTATTTCTTTTTTTCAAAACCAAGGAGTTTCTGACGTTCAACCATGAGCACTTTGTTGACCAAATGGTACTCCGAATTGGCTTTGCGCAAGGCACTTTACTGTTTTCACTTCCCATATTACTTTTTGCCCTTTGGTTATTTCCAAAAAGTTTGGCTCCTGTTCTTTGCTCTCTTTGGGTATTATTCAAATTATTCATTGATCTCATTTATCTTTATAATCGATTCCACAAAGAGAAATCACAAGTATGATGTAACTAAGAAAAAACAAGAATTATGGACGCAATGAGTTCGATAGCTCCATAAAACGCTGGTAATTTGGCGATGGAACGATCCATCGCTGCACTGACCATCCTTCCCAAAGACATTCCAAACAAAGCGAGTGCGACAGTTATGCAGACTCCATTCCGAATCTCTGGTATACAATAGGCAAGGATCAATGCTAGCGACATACACAAACCAAATCCTCCATACACGGCGCGCACTTCATTTTTTCCGGAGGCCGTTAGCTCTGAAATCCCGAACTGCTTTGTGATCCAAACTGGATTCGGAAATGCAGATATTCCCATACCAGCGAACAAAAAACTCACAAAAAGCAAAAAAGTATCACTTCCGAGAGGATGACTAGAGATAATAATTTTTAAAGAGTTCCATTCCATACTTACACTTTATACCAAGGCTCAAAAGAAAATTGTATGTATCTGCTACGAGTCAATTTTACATCGGCAAAAATAATTCTTCAAATAGCAGATTTTTACAAGTATTCTTTTGCAAGGGGATTAAAATCTTTTAATCCAATTCAAACAGAGAGGAATCTATTTGGAAACTATACCAGACTCAAAAATTGTCAAGGAAGCCCACAGTATCGTTAAACACGCACTTAATGAAAATATATATAACCACTCAATGAGAGTTTATCAACTTGGTTTATTGTATGGAAAAATAAAACAAATCCCCTTTGATTTGGAAGAGCTCTGTCTGGTTTCTTTGTTTCATGATATTGGATTGAATGAGCAGTATAGACAAAAAGGAAAATCTTTCCAAATCGGATCTTCTTCCACACTAAGGGAGTATTTAAAATCCGAAACCAAACTGCCAATAACAAGGATCAATGCCATGATGGAAGCCATTGATTTCCATTTTCTACTGAAACCTCGTTGGGAAAAAGGAGAACTTGCAGGACTCTTACAAACGGCGGCTCATATGGACGTATTAGGACGTAACTCCTCTAGCATACCTCGTGTGGATCGGAAACGCATAGTAAACCATTATCCCAAAAAAAGATTCTTCCTCGAGTTTAATCTTTGTTTGATAAAGTCATTTACCAGCGTGAACAGTGTCATTGGACTCTTCTCTCCAGAAAAATGTTGTGATGACAACCACTATCTAAAAGCAGAGAATCTCGCATGATATCGATTATAGGCGGAGGAATTGGTGGTCTTAGCTTAGCAAATGCCCTCCAATCATTCGGTATAGACTTTAAATTATATGAGTAGGCAAGTGCATTTACAGATGTTGGCGCAGGGATTGGTCTAGGCGAAAATGCCTTAGCGATATTGGAAATGCTAAATCTAAAAACGGATATTGTAAAAAATGGCTTTTCCATTCAAACTGCGAGAAGAACAGACAAGAAGGGAAAAACGATTCGAGTTTTACCCATTGAGAATGCGGGCGTATGTATACATAGAATGAACTTAATAAATATTCTGCACAAAAACATAAATCCAAAAAATATCTTTTTAGAGCAGAAACTCCATTCTTGGGAAAAGGACCGCGACCATTATAACCTTTATTTTGCGAATGGTAACACCATAAAAACAAAATGTGTAATTGCCTGTGATGGCATCAATTCACAGGTACGAACGAAACTTTTTCCTCAAATCCAAAAACGTTATTCTGGTCAAACTATTTGGCGAGGGATTTCCAAAGTAAATCTGGATCTGGTATTTAAAAGCAGTTATATTGAATTTTGGGGAGACAACCTAAGATTTGCTACTATTCCTATCTCTGAAGAATCGTATTATTGGTATGCAGTAAAGGAATCAAAAGAAGGAGAAGTTGATAATCAATTATCTATAAAACAAGACTTAAGTATTCTGTTCGGTGATTTTCATCCGAGCATCAAAAGAGTTATCGAAAACTCCCTAAACATTCAGCGAAATGATATGTATGATATATTGCCGCATACGTTTCCATGGCATTCAGGTCAAATTGTTTTCCTTGGTGATGCCATACATGCAACAACTCCCAATTTGGCGCAAGGAGGTTGCCAAGCGATCGAAGATGCGTATACACTTGCAAAGATCATTTCGAAAGTGGGAATCGCAAGAGAAGCATTTGAACTGTACTTGGAATTACGGAAAGCTAAGGTTTTCCAGATTGTCAAACAATCATGGAAGTATGGAAAGTTTTCACACCCGAAGAACATACTATTGGAATACTTCACAAAATTTGTATTGCAAGTCCTGCCAGATTCCTACTTTCTAAAACAACACCAGTCTATTGTAGATTTATGTTATCTCAAAAAAATTTAAAATTACAAATCAAAAGGACAAGAATCCTTTACAGGACGGTTTTATGAAAAATAGATTTTATTCTGAATTAACCTATTGGAAAAAATTCAACCCGATGTTTCCCGATAACATGAAGATAGACGATCGTGATCCACCGGAAGAGTTTTATCTACCTTGGAACGAAAACAGAATCCATATCGACAGTCGGACTCCTTCCGAATACAAAGGGACAATCATCTTTGTACATGGAGTTGCCAGTAACGGTCGCATCCTTTCTCATGCATCTAGATTCCTATCTGATTTGGGATATCGTGTTCTATCACCTGACTTGCCTGGCTACGGACTCTCTGAAATATCATCCTCCACGGAAATTAATTATCCTTTGTGGTTGAGCTGCATCAATCATGTTGTGGATTGGGCTTCTAAACAAAATGCAAAACCAATATTTCTTTTTGGATTTAGCTTGGGAGGCATTGTAAGCTACGATGTGGCGGCCTTAAATACAAAAATCCGAGGAATCATCGTTACAACTCTGATTAGCTTGAGTGATCCAGAAGTTAGGTTGTACGGATTCAAAAATAAATGGATCGCAAAATATGGCGCCTTCGGACTTTCTTTTTTGAAAAACTTTCTTCGAATCAAAAAGATCAAAATCAAAAACTTTGCTAAGGTAAATCTAATTTCGAACAATCAGGAGTTTTCGAAAGTCTTTATGAGGGACCCTTTCAGCGGAGGAAACTCTGTCTATATCTCCTTCCTTCAAAGTATTTTCTCCATAAAACCTGCGTTAGAGCCAGAAAGATTCAAAATACCTATTTTACTTGCCCACCCTTCCAAGGACCTCTGGACTCCAACCCACCTGAGCCTTAAACTCTTTGATAGAATACCCTCCACAAAATATTTTGTAGATTTAGAGAACTGTGGACATGCACCGTTAGAAGAACCAGGAATCCAAACCTTGCAAACTGCCATTCAGGATTTTTTAGTTCGATATACATAAAGTATTTTTAAAACTAGTCTATGTCAGGTGGGATATTCAAATTCAAGTTGGAAATTCATTTTTATGCAAGATCTACTTTTTATGAAACAGAAAGATTCCATGATTTCCAATGGTCCAATGAACGAAAAATACATCTACCTTGGCAAACAAGAGCTCCTCTACATGGGAAAGATATTGTCTCTTTCCGTCCACTCTCATATTACTTGGACACTGTGTTTGCCCTTGCAAGGCGAAATTAGATACCAATCAAAAGATGAAACTTACAAAACGAAAAAAGCTTTCCTGATTCCTCCTAAAGTGGACCACCAAATAGAAGGATACGGCTCGTATCTCGCATTTGTTTTTTTCGAGAAGTACTCTCCGTACGCTCCAGTGATATCCGAAGGTTCTAAAATTATAAATCTCGATGAAAGAGAACTTTTACCCTTGAAAGAAGCACTTACCGAATTGATGCAACAGAAAGATAAAGCAAAACATAATCTTACTTTTATATTAGATAATTTGCATATCCCTATCCAAAGAAAATCAATATTGGATGATCGTATTCTTTTGGTCCAAAAACTCCTAGTCCAAAAGGATTTAGAAACACAGATATCCCTTGTGGAACTAGCCTCCTCCGTTGGGCTTTCCGAATCACGATTGAGCCATCTCTTCAAAGAACAAATGGGAATCCCAATTTCATCGTATAGGGTCTGGATACGGATTCGGAATTTAGCAGATGCATTGAAAAAAAATCCGAAACTTACATTTGCTGCACATTCCTCTGGATTTTTTGATTCCTCTCATTTGCATCGAGTCTTCAAACAATACTTTGGAATCAATCCTAAGAATGTATTCTTAAATTCTCTCGTACATTGGATTTAGGTCCACGAGCCAATGGAAAGATACTTCAGGATATTTCGAGTAGAATCTGATTTTTATACAGAAATCGTATCGAAAACACGATCCGTGTTTCCGGTAGCAGATTTATACAATTTTTTTTGTAGCGAATGGATTATTATGAAACGATGATACCAAAAGATATTTTGATTTCCCTCTCCTTTATCATCACAGGGATTATCCATGCACTGCCAGTCTACGGCGCAATTGGGAACCAGGCTCTAGAAAAACTCTATGGCTTACCAATCCAAGATCCTAATCTTTTGATTTTACTTAGGCACCGCGCCATATTATTCGGAATTGTATCTTGTGTATGTTTCCTTGCCGCTTTTGAGCCTAATTACAGAAATTTAGGATTTTTGATTGGGTATATAAGTGTCCTATCCTTTCTCTGGATGGTATGGCAATCCAATGGGACAAACGAGAAAATCCAACGTGTCTTTGCAATGGACATTGTGGCTCTCTTGAGTTTAGTTGTTGGAAACGTCTTTGCTGTAATCCCATTCAAAGGATGAACTAGCGATAGTCCAGGAGGGCTCGCACTATTTTCTCGAAGTCTTTTCCTTCCTTTTTTTGGATTTCGGAAAGGCAAATCGAAAAGATGTAAGATGCCTCCTCCTTAGTATAAAGAATCCAATTCGCATTTGTAGATTTGTTTGCCCAATCAGGCTTGCCATTAAGGCTATGGATCTCGTCAAACGGAAAGGAAGAGTCGAGCTTTGTAGGGAAAAATACAAGCCCTCCTTTAGATAGAACATAGGATTTTTGCTGTGTAAAGGTATCTATTGATTCAGGAAAGGTTCTAGCATTCGAATCCAATATTGCAGCTAACATAAATTCATCGATTCCATCCTCCAAAAAAACACCAATTCTTTTATTATCCCTCAGAAAAACTTTTTTAAAAATTTCGAAATAGGCATCAAAATCCAAAGAAGCATTTGCTCCTCTTCTAACTAAATCCATATGCGGATACTTTATCTTTGCTTTAGTTTTTTCATAGACACCATCACCATATAAATCTTTGATTATGTATAATGTACCGTCTACTGCATTGCTGACACCTGCTGTGCTCACCTTCTTTCCTTTGGCTGTCATACTAACCCCATTTACCCAAAGTGGTTTATCATAGTAAGTTTGAAAGCGTTCCAAGTCCAGAGAATGAGTGGTAAGTGGAACACCATCAAACATGCCAGTTTCTGCAGCGGTGAGAGAGCCATCACAGATCGAAAGTAGATACGGATCATCCCTTTTTTGTTTTTGGATCCATTGAATCAATGTTTGGTTATGATCAGACGGAACCATCGCAGATAAATTGGGTATAATCAGAACATCGACTTTCTTTCGCAAACTGTCAAATTCCGCGACGGAATAATGTGGCATCACCGATAGACCTTTGAAAAGTGGGATAGGCTTCTTTTCCTGTGCCACAATGTACACATTGGCCTGTTTTGTTTCTTGGAATAGAGAATAGGGAGCGAGCAAATCAAATATCTCTGTGCCTTGGGTATCCGCGACCAAGACAATGTTTTTCCTACCAACTACATCTTCTACTCTGCTTTGTAAATCTGGTAGGTCTCCCTCTATAGTATGCCATGTCGAAAAATCAAAGATGGGTTTCAACTTCCAAAGAAAAAATCCCAAAAAGCATAGCAGAAAGAAAGTGGTATATCGGTTCATTCGCTCAGTAAAAAAGGGAGAGCAAAAAAAGAAAGAAGCTTATCAATACCCCATCAGATCACCTTTGGCAAACGACCTTCTATCTCCGAGATGACGAAGAGCTGGTGGATCAAATCTTCAAAGCCCTCTCTTTCCTTGAGTTTCGCGATCTTTGACTCAAAACTTAGGGGCTTCACCTGTGGATGTAAGGACGCGCGGTTGCGGTAGAACGAAGAATCCATACATACTAATCATATGATTAGTATGTATTTGTCAAGTGCTTTCTCATTTAGAGCGAATGCGTGAGACCAAGACCAAAGCGCAATACGACATAGGCAGGTAAGCAAAAATGAGATCTACGAGTGTAAACCAGAGAGGACTCGGTAAATAGATCACATTGATAAGCCCACCAAGAAAAAATAAAAACCCAATCGCATAGGCACAAATCGATGCATGTTCTTTACGCAACATAGCAGCGATTAAACTCCCTAAAAATGTTCCGGATGCATGCGCAAGAAAAGGGAAGAGGAAGTTCTTGGGGAGAAAGAGATGCATAGAATCCCTCAATCCCTCCATAGTAGAAACATCCGCACCTTCAGGTGCTGGGATGAGGATCGTTCCTAGATTGAGAACGGTGATATTGAGAACACTTCCTAGTATCAATCCTAATAAAACGGAGCCAATGCCATACAATACGTTTTGAACCATGGCGTTATGTTAGGATTTCATTTTTAATTTGGCAAGAGAATTCACGAATCAATCTTGTTTTTTTAAAATTAGCATGACAGTTTTTAAGCTAAGTGTTATTCTAAAGAGGCCAATATGAACATTTTAGAATACATGCAAAATATATCCACGCAGGCATACAAACGGGGTGATATCATTTTCAATGAAGGTGACCCTCATGATGGAAGTATGTATTGTATCATGCAAGGGATGTTTGCTGTCACCAAACGGACCCCTGATGGTCTTCAGGAAGTGATCCGAGGTTTAGGTCCTGGAGATTTTTTTGGGGAGCTTGCCCTAATCACGCGAAAACCTCGTTCCATGACCGTAAGTGTGGTTTCCGCTCAAGCACGACTTGGCATCTTACGCGATGACCAATTTGAGAAGCTTGCTCGTATCAATGCAAATTTCCTATTCCATTTACTTAAAAGTTCTGTGGATAAATTGCATAGAGCAGAAGCAAGGCTCACAGAAATCGAAAAGATGATCGGAGAATTACAAACAGGGTAAGTATGAGCGCAGAAAGTCTAAAAAAATATATCTCAGCTGTAAAAGTCCAACATTTCCCAAAAGATACAAAAGTATTCAGTGAAGGCGAGGAATCAAATGGTGTGATGTACTTTGTTTTCTCCGGAAAACTCATGGTTACGAAACGTTCAGGAATGGGAGATGATTTGATCCTTCGCCAAATCGGTCCGGGTGAATTTTTTGGAGAGCTGGCTTTGATCCAACACTCACCACGCGCTGCCAATGTCATTGCCATTTCGGAAGACACAAAGGTTGGTATGATTACTAAAGATATCTTCCTCGCCATGGGTCATGAGAGCCCTGGTTTTTTATCAATGTTACTCAATAGTGTCATCCGTCGTTTAACAGAGGTAGAGGATAAGGTCGTAGAGAGACGACAAGAATTGCATGAGCTTATCAATGCCGGAAAGATTCCTCCCCAAGCTGTTAGTGGGTCTATTCCAGGCACGGAAGCAGTGGAGGCGGAATCACCTTCCGAACAGCAAAGTTCAGAAGACCAAGAATTACCTATCCCTATTGATCCTTCCTTGATGGCTGATGAAACAAAAAAATCTTGACTTGGCCTTACAACCTGAACGATGATTGCCCATGGCTTTGCGACTCTTCCGTTACCCCTACCCAATTTTAGTTGTATCTCTTCTTTTCGTTGTCATCCCACTCCTAAACTACTTTTTTACCGCTGCACTTTACGATCTTTCTAGTTTACAATCAAAGCAGGTATTTTCTCGCATCCAGCCATTGCAGTACGTACTTTCTATCCTAAGCCTTGTTATCGCATATGGTTTGCTAGCAAAAAAGAAATTTGGATATTATCTCTTTCTTTTGTTCGCAAGCATTTTAGCATCTTATAATGTTTGGATGATAGCTTGGATCAGCCTCGGCAAAAAATTGTTTTTGGCAGGTGTCCGCTTGCAAGGCCCAGAGATCATAGTAAATGCAGTGATGACATTTGTAGCTTTAGCCATGATCTTTTATTTTCTTAAGCGAGAGGTCTCGGCACCGTATTTAAGTTCCCTAAACCGAGGTTGGAGAGGGGGTTACCGTGAAACACACCCAGTTCCTTTCCACTGGACCAACTCCGATGGGGAAAGAGAGGGTGATGGTTTTACAATAAACATCTCCGGCTCAGGAGCCTTGATCCCATTGGTGGAACACCACTTTCTTAAAATAGGTTCCGAGATCAACTTACACCTAAAGCTTGAGAATGAAAAAAGAGAAATCGTTCCCATTTCTGTAAAAGGTGAAGTTGTTCGTTTGGACCAGGATGAAGAAGGCACAGAATTGGCCGGGGTTCGATTTGATTTCCAAGCAGCACAAAAAGATGAGGAAGCAGAATTTCTACGATTTCTAAAACGAGTTTTTGCACCTCGGTTTCCTGTTCAGAACAAAATCCATGCAGGAAAAAAGGAAGCGAACGAATCGTCCGGTGAGTTAGTCAACATTTCCACAGAAGGTATGTACATTAAATCTGATATTGTTTACGATTTGAACGATCGTCTTTTTATCAAAATTGACACTCGGTCTGGGCCAATTAGTTTGAAAGCTCTTGTTAGATGGTCCAATCCGAATGGACGCTATGGCAAACCAAAGGGATATGGCTTACAAATAGAAGAAGTAGAAAATCCAACAAGGTTTCGCTTTTGGGTATGGAAACACAGGTTTAGGATTTTCCACGAGCGTTGAGAAGAGCCTCTGCTACCAAAAGGTCAGTAGGTTCTGTGATTTTTAGATTGGTTTCTGTTGTGATGACTATGCCAGTCTTTTCTCCATAGGCCTCCATCCAAGAACAAAGATCTGTGGGTTCTACTGGCAATGGCACATCCATAGTTTGGGCTTTTTTAAGTGTTTTGCCAGAAATTATCTGTGGTGTTTTCACAAACAAAAGTTGATTCCGATCTAGAGTTTTTTCTATAAAGCCTTCCCTATCGCCTCGTTGAACGACCGTTTCGTGGCATGCGGACACAATGGTACTTGCCCCCCATTTCACCGCAGATTGAACGAGTAAATCTAAGTCCTGGTGGCTAAAAAAAGGACGAGCAGCATCATGTATAAAAATAAGGTCTTCTTCGTCCCAGGGGATGGATTGCAAACCTAACAAAGTAGAGGCGTGACGGGTATTTCCACCTTCTACGATCCTGTCGTTTGAGTTTAAGTAAGGCGAAGCATACTTCTCTAGCTCCGAAATCCAATCTCTATGGCAAACTAAGCTCAGAGATTTTAAAAATGGCCAAGATGAAAATGTCTTTAAGGAATGGAGAAAGAGAGGCTCCCCAGCTAGGGACAGAAACTGTTTGGGAACTGGGCTCCCAAATCTCTTCCCTTCTCCCCCAGCTAGGATAATTGCGTACAGATTTCGCATCTCAAATCACAGAAATTTCGTTTTTGTAAATCTCCTCTAGGGATTGTGGCTTTCGGATCCATTTGGTTTCGCCAGAGGATAGGAGAATGACTTCTCCTGTCTCAGGAAAGCTATTGTAATTCTTTGTAGACATACTTGAACAATAGGCACCAACCGCTTCCATCACGACATAGTCATCGATCTCGGCTCTAGCCATAGGACGAGTCACAGCTTCCCCTCCCTCCTTCTGAGTGAATAGATCACCCGATTCACAACAATGCCCAACAACAACATACTCTTCGATAGGCCTTTCCGTGTCGGGATGTTTTGTAACGGTTACAAGTGGATGCCTAGCTCCATACAGAGAAGGCCTTGTATTGGCATCCATCCCTGTATCAAGTTTTAAGAAAGTAAATCCTTTTGTGCCTGTATCTACCTTATCATCCACTCGGGTGACTAAGGCTCCACAAAGTGCTATCAAGTAGGTTCCAGGCTCAATCTCTAAGATCAATTTTCTGTTGTGTTGAGTTGCAAAATCAATAAACTGCTGTTTTACGGGCTCTCCGATCTTTTGGAGGTCCGTGGATTTCTCATCAGCCATTCGGCCTACTTTATATCCTCCACCCAAACTGACGACTTTTACAGTCTCAAACGCCTCTGCATACTCAAGTGTATATTTGGCCACCGCCTTCCACACCTCTGGGTCACTTCCAGAACCAATGTGTGTATGCACCTTTTCTACATTCAGATTGTACTGTTTGACAAGGGAACGCACCTCAGAGAGTTTTTCATGCCAAATCCCAAATGCGGAAGCAACTCCTCCCACGTCTGTTTTTTTTGTGTGTCCAGAACCTAGACCAGGATTGAAACGAATCGATACCTTTCCACCAGGAAATAATTTACCATAGGCTTCTAATTGTTTCAATGAACAGGCATTAAAGGATACACCCAATTCTATAATTTTCTTTAGGTCTTTTGGGAATTGTTGGGAAGTGAGCATTATGGACTCTGCTGGGAATCCGCTCGCAAGAGCACGACTCACTTCATATTCAGAAGAAGCATCTATCAGTATGCCCTTCTGTTTCATAATCTTTAAAATATTGGTATTTGGATTTGCCTTCATGGCATATCGAACCTGGAGTCCAAAGGCATTTGGAAAGGAGAGAGCCTCCTCACAACGACGTTCGATTTCCTTTTGGGAGTATACAAAAACGGGGGTTCCGAAGGTTTCTGCAATTGACCGAACCTGTTCTTCGTTTAAAAACTTTAGTTTTTCGATTGATGTCATAGGAATTAAGATAATCCTTTAAAAAGCTTCCATTCTTAAAAGTCAAAAATCGCAAATATGGCAGGAAAGATCACACACATTGAGGCACTTTCTCAAGTGAAAAAACACTTAGAGCATGGAAACGCCACGCAAAGAAAAATTGCGACTTTACTCAACCGGCCCGATACCGCTGCCTACGCTAACTTAGGTGCGGTCGCTCCCGATATCTTTTATTTTTACCATGTTCTCCAACCGCAAAGAACAAAGAAGGCTGCCTACTGGGGAGACCTTGCTCACCACCATAGAGTCGTAGAACTGATATTAAATTTTTTAGATGCAGTGCATGACACAGAGATGGGTCTCTACCGGGATCGCTTTTTGGCCTTTACTTTAGGATATATTTGCCATTGTGTCGTGGATATCCAAACCCATCCTTATATCTTCTACATCTCGGGTGATTATTATAGCGATGATAAAAAAGTATCTTACCAAGCTCAAATCAATCACATGAAGGTTGAGTTTGGTTTGGATACCTTACTTCTACACTACCGTTGGGGGATGAGTGCTCGAGAATATGACTTTCCCCAATACATTGACATCCGTCAGAGAACAGTCGGGATCAAAAATAAAATGGACCCTGTCCTCTGGCAATTCTGGCTAGCCGCATTAAAAGAAACCTTTCCTAGAGAATTTTTATCAAAGTACTTTGGATCGGAAAAGAAGATCATTCCAGGCGATATCTTAAATGAATCCTATATGGGTTTTTATCGATTTACATCCACTCTTGATTCCCGTTCCCCATGGATGCGCGGATTGGTGAGTTTGGTAGATAGCCTTACTTTTCATAGATACCAAGCGGGTGTTTTAATGTTGCCTACACTAGAGACAGTGAACCCAAAAATTATGAACGAAGAAAAACGCCCTTGGAATTATCCTGCTGATCCCAAACGAGTGTTTCATGATTCCTTCATTGAACTGCTCAACCAAGCAAGTGCTGCCTGTAAGGAAATTCTAACCAGAGCCTACGAATATAGTTTTTCACCCGAAAGCCGAGCAAAGATTTTGGATGTATATGGAGGCTACAATTTGGACACTGGTCTTAGGTACCAGGGCATAGACACTATGAAGGAGTTTTCGCCACTTTGATGCCAGTGGATCTGACAAAGAAATGAAACAAGAAGCTATTGGAATCTTTGAGAAACTATTTATCGTTTGGTTTAGAAACCTTTGTTCTTGGATTTGGGAACATCCCAATGGTTTGAAGCGCACTGCCCTTGCCGTAATTGCATTTTTGTTTCTAAATATCTTTCTACTCACAGCCTCAGTTAAGGATTTCTTTCGATTGAAGAATGCTCTCAATTATGACATCCCTTCGATCCTATATGCAATTGGAGAGGATGGAAAGTACGAACCCATTGCTGAATATTATAAATTTTCACGCATACCAGTCCTGCTTTCGGCCCTACCCGAAGAAAACAACCCAAATGCCAAAGACCATAAAAACAAGGTCATCCAATGTTTTTTATCCACGGAGGATAACCAATTCTATAGCCACAGTGGGATTGACCTAAAAGGCATTGCACGTGCCTTCGTAGTCAATATCCTCGCGGGGCGGGTGAAGGAAGGAGCCTCAACCATCACACAACAGGTTGCCCGTTTGAAATACCTTTCTACGGAACGCTCAATCGGGAGAAAGGCGAGAGAGGCCTGGCTTGCCGGTTTACTGGAACTTGCCTTTACCAAAGACCAAATCCTGGAAGTGTATTTGAATGAAATCCCTCTTGGGCATGGAACCATTGGTGTTGGTGCTGCTTCTCGTTTCTACTTTCGCAAAGAGATCCAAGAAGTCACTTGGGGAGAGGCTGCTATCCTTGCAAGTTTGACGACGAGGCCTACTCAGTTCAGCCCATTGACAAACCCCATTAGCAGCATAGGCAAAGTGAGAGTGGTCTTCCGTAAACTTGTAGAGAACGGTCGACTAACAGTAGAAGAAGCTGAAAAAGAATACGCCCATCTTATGGAGTACTACCAGAATCTAAACCGCTCTCCCAATGATTCTGCCTTCTCAGATCGAATCAACCGTTTCCCCTATGTCACCGAGTACATCCGTAAGAATTTGATCCGCAACATTGGTAAGGACAAATTGTACAATGGCGGATTGAAGATTTATTCCACTATCCAAATCCGGCACCAAGAGGAAGCCGAAAAAGCTCTAAAAATTGCCCTACAACAACAAACCCTAGAATCTAACCAAAGAGCTTTTCGAAATATTGATGCCTTTGATGACCAGTTTGGTTCAAGTTATGCCATTATCAGTGATCTATTCGACCTACCAGATTTCAAATTTCATATCTCACGCAGCGAACGGACCTTCCAGTCCAGCTACCAAGAAGAATTACGAGATGTATTTTCTAGTTTAAATCTTCTTGTGGGAGATGATGTAATAGCAGACTTTATAGACAAAAATTACAGCAACCAAACAACGCAAGACCACCTACTCCCAGTTGAAGGTTCACTGATAGCAATGAGACCTAATACCGGTTATATTACTGCCATTGTTGGTGGTTCAGGATTTCGATCCGACAACCAACAGATTAGATCCTTCCAAGCTTTCCGCCAACCCGGTTCTTCATTTAAACCAATTTTGTATGCAGCGGCTCTCGATTATTCTGGAAAAAACCCTGACCCAGAGAAAAATGTAACACCCGCTACACTCTTTGCCGATTCGCCACTCCAATATTTAATGGATGATGGCGATGAATGGGCCCCCGAAAATTATAGCTCCGAATACTCTGGTTTTGTCTTGCTACGGAAGGCCCTTGAACAATCCAAAAATTCTGTGGCCGTTCGCGTATTAGAACAAATCGGACTCTCCCACATCATGGATACTCTGAGAGGGCTTCTCCAATTGAATGGAAGGGATATCCCATACAATTTCAGTGTCTCTTTGGGTAGCTTTGAACTCACACCCTATGAACTGACAAGGGCATATGCGGCGCTTGCCTCAGGAGGAAAGACCGTAAATCCCCTTAGCGTATTGTATGTAGAGTCACAGGATGGTAGCATTCTCAAAGACTTCCGAACTGAATTTTCGGAATCGGACCGCAAACAAGTCATCTCACCAGAAGCTGCTTTTCTCATTACCGATATGATGGCTGACGTAATCCAATCGGGAACAGGAAAATCTGCCCTGGCCTATGGACTGAACCGCAAGGCTTACGGAAAGACGGGTACCACGAATAATTTCAGGGACGCCTGGTTTGTCGGCTACACTCCGGAACTCGTTGCCTCTGTTTGGATCGGCTACGATGTGGGAACGATATCCTTGGGCAGAGGGGTCACGGGTGGTCGGGTTTCCGCTCCCATTTGGGGTAGGTTCATGGCTAGGTCCCTAGACCGCGAACCGAGGGCTGATTTTCCCTGGGCAAAGGACCTCAATTTGAGCAAACGTTCGATTTGTTTGATGTCTGGCAAGCTTCCAGGCCCGCAGTGCCGGGAAATCCAAGAAGAATCCTTCATCACAAGCACAGTCCCAAAAGAGATCTGCAATGAACATGGGGGCCAATGGAACCTCCCAGACGAGCCTAAACGCACAAACCCAGAACCCAAACCAAAATTGGACCAAAACCCGATCCAAAAGGCCAAGACCGACACTCAGCTTGAGCCCAAAAAAAAGAAAAAGAAGAAGAGTGTCTTTAGTGGTGACGAGGACATAGATTACTAAAAAGGCTTGTCAATCCGACCAATTTTTTTGAATCTCACAGAAGAACAAAAGGAACATAAATGGCGATCAACAAAGACTCCATAAATAGCGTAATTGGACCTGGCTCCATCTTCGAAGGTAAATTTTACATAGCCGGTTCACTTCGGATCGACGGAAAATTCGAAGGAGATATCAAAACGGAAGATGCCCTTGTGATCGGGGAAACAGGAAAAGTAAAAACCAATATCAGCGCCAAAGAAGTTGTGATCTCAGGAACTCTCATCGGGAATATTAAAGCAGAAAATGAAGTAAAGTTAGAAGGAACAGGTAGAATGTTAGGTGACATCACTGCTCCTTATTTAGAACTCCAGAAGGGTGTTGTGGCAAAAGGCAATATCACGATCACGGGCGGACAGAAAAAAGATGTTCGAAAGATCGTAGAAGAGTCCTTTGGTGGGATCAAGTCACTAGACACCAAGGAATAAACTACTCCTAATCCATGTTGCTTCGATCTCCAGAAAAGTCGACGATCGGCAAACATGTGTTCCGTTGGGGGAATCTGAATGTAATCCAGATGTCCCCTGGCAATTTCTTCTACAACTTTCAATTTCAATCTACAGTCATACATGGAACACTCGATCTCAATCGGAAGAGATACCGAGTTTTTCCTTTATTCTTCTATTCAGGTTTGATTGCCTTTATGTGTAGTCTGGTTCTAGACAGACCAGTCAACAATGACTTCCACCTAGCGACAGATGGCCTTACCAATGTGGAAGAAGTCCAAGAAAATGACCAAAAAGACAAAGAGGCAAAATCAGCCGATGAAAAGTATCTATTGGAAACAGAGGAAAAAAAGTTTGCTATCCTTCGCTCTGCTGAACTTGACCTTCCCAAAGATGATAAAGCAAAAAAACTAAAAGTCATACAATACAAAGTCAAAAAAAATGAAACATTAGGTGAGATAGCTTCCAAGTTTAAAGTATCAGTTGAATCAATTGCAGGCTCCTCAAGCATTCAAGCCGATGCAATCCTGACAGCTGGGCAAATCCTAAATATCCCCAACAAACAAGGATTAGTTTATAAACTTAAAAAAGGAGATACCCTAGCAAAAGTAGCCGACTTCTACAAAGTCAAAATGGAAGACATCTATTCTGAAAATAGTGTTGATGATTTTGACTTATTAAAAACCGGACAGAAAGTCTTCTTACCTGGCGCAGTGATTCCTGAGGCTGGTCCACTTTGGCGTTTCCCTGTTGCATCAAAGGTGATTACCTCAGGTTGGGGTGTCAGGTCTTACCCTCAATACAAATTTCATATGGCCATCGATCTGCGAGCCAATTACGAATCAGTTTACGCAGCAAGAAAGGGCCGAGTTGTGTATTCGGGATGGATGGGTGGCTATGGAAACGTCGTCATCATAAAACATGATGAATCCTACCAATCCTTATATGCTCACAATAGTCGTCTCTTTGTCAAAGCGGGAGACTACGTATCCGCAGGAAATGTGATATCCAAATCAGGCTGCTCTGGTTATTGTTTTGGTCCACACCTTCATTTCGAAATCATCAAAGATGGAAAGAATATCAACCCTACCAAAATCATCAAAGGATTTTCTTACAAATGAAACAAATCAAATGGCTCACTCTTTTTGTTTTTATCCTCATCCTTTCCCAGTGCCGCCAAACGGCAGGTGAAATCATCAACCAAAGAACAAAAGAACCATTCGATGATACCAAAAATCTCATCGTAAACTTTGTCACCACAAGAAGGGTGATCGCAAATTCCGCACCAGCTTGTGATTCAAATTATTTTGGATTTTTAACCGATATCAACCCTCACTACGGAGATTGTACAATCAATATCCCCGCAAAGCATTCGGTAGGAGATATAACTTGGAACAATACCGCCGACCGAAATCTTTACTTCCAACTTTTGGGTAAAAAAGATAAACAAGAAGATGAGTTCTTCCAACAACTAAAAGCGAGTTCTTCCGAAGAACTTTTACTCTTTGTCCATGGATTCAATGTCAATTTCGATGAAGCCGTCATCCGAGCTGGCCAAATCCGCTATGATCTCAAATTCCTAGGTGAAGTTGTGGTCTACTCTTGGCCTGCAGGGGCGGAGGCAGGTGTCATCAATACCCTGATGATGAAATCTACCTATGAGTCCAATTTTCAAGAGGCAAAACTCAATAGAGAGCATTTCAATCGCTTTTTAAATCAATTGCAGGGCATAAAAAAGAGAGTCCACCTCATCGTCCATAGCATGGGACACCAAGTTGTGCTCCCTTCCTTAGCCAAACAAGCAGACGAAGGCAAATCAAAAATCATAGCAGAATTAATTTTAAACGCTCCCGATTTTGACAAAGAGGATTTTTCAAAAATCAGTTCTAAGTTACGTACTGTTTCGGAAAGAGTCACATTATATTGCTCACCTGGTGATAATGCACTCATTGCATCACAAAAAGTAAACGGTGGCAATAGAGCTGGCATGTGTTTTAAATTCGAGGGTATAGATGTCATCAATGTAAATGAAGTGGATAGTCCTGTGCTTGGCATTGGTGGATTAGGCCACGGATATTATTCTTCTAGACCCATACTATCTGACATTTACCAGGTGATCCTAGGTGTTGACGTAAACAAACGTTTGTTCATCAGGAAGTCGGGCCAAAACAACGGAGAAAACTGGGTGCTCAGAAGATAGAGATTCCGTTGTTGGATGATGAATCAAAGTGTTTGGTAGTCTGTATTACTTTGGCGAAAGTTTACTCCTAGGTGCAAGGGGTATCCAAACAGACCCACACTCCCATTATGCAATATCTCTGCTTTTTTCCTTGAAAGGCGAATTTCAGTTGGTAGATGCAAGGAATGAAACCGCAAAATATAGAGCTGTTTTGATACCACCTAATTTTTTTCATACTTTACAAGCGGAAAGTTCTGAGATGATCGTTTTGCAGTTTGACCCCAAAAGTTATGAGTATGCAAGTCTTCTTCAATTCAAAAACACAAAGCAACCTACGGAAATAGCCATTGAATCCATCTCTCCTTTGTTTGGCAATTGTGCTCATCTATTGAATGGAAGTTTGAATTGTAAGGAAGCCTTTTTTCTCTATGAAAGCATTTTACTTTCCTTAGGTGGGAAACCGAAACAGAAGAATCCAAATGACAAAAGAATGATTCGAGTACTGGAAAGAATCCAAGAAACTCTGCCAGAATCCATCTCCTTAAAAACCCTATCAGACGAAATAGGTATATCAGAAGATCGCTTTATGCATTGGTTTAAAGATGAATTTGGTTTGCCTT
The DNA here is from genome assembly GCF_003114855.1 of Leptospira ryugenii. Taxonomy (NCBI): domain Bacteria; kingdom Pseudomonadati; phylum Spirochaetota; class Leptospiria; order Leptospirales; family Leptospiraceae; genus Leptospira; species Leptospira ryugenii. The sequence goes on from NZ_BFBB01000003.1 coordinate 153,802, forward strand.
TACGCCAGTACCTGCTTTGGAGGAGATTGCATATAGCGGCTAATCACCTGCAACAGGGAGAGAGTCTTACAACAGCCGCACATGCTGCAGGCTTTTCCGACCAATCCCATCTAAGCAAAACGTTTCGTAAGATGTTCGGTGTCCCACCATCTAGATTTTTAGGACAACCGAACCAATTTAAGGTATGCTTTTGTTTAGACCAACTATGATCAGTTGGTTGCTTCTTTAAGTTTTGTAAAATCCTTCCAAACACCTTTTGTTTTTAATTCGTTTTCGACTGCCTCTTTTAGCTCTTTGCGAAAGCCCAATTCAAAATACACGTCAGCAACAACAAACAATGGTGCAGAGACCAAGGCTTGGAATAGATTATCAAACAGTGCGGGCCTACCTTTTTCAAATACAAAGTGTCCGTAGAATTGAGAGCCCCAACCTACTATCTGTCCAATTCCAAACAAAGTCCATGCCATACTTGGTTCCATGGACCGAGTTAGATACTCCGCAAGTAGAAAAAGCCCGCCAAATAAAAGGGAGGCAGTGAAGGCAAAGAAAACATCTAAGGTAAAATAATACAACAAAACGCCAACAACAAATGGGACCGATGCAGAAATGCTCACATCTCCGAAGGTTCCCAAATTGAAGCGACTTAACACTAAAAATAATGTAAAGGTAATCGTAGGCACACCCAATACATGAATCCAAACATTTCGTTTCTCTTGGTGGTAAGCTGAATAAAAGGCCATTTCTTTTGCAAATCTCATAAACTTGTTCAATCTCCTATCCATTAGTGTAGCCTAAGGCAAGGAATGTGGCTTGTATGATTCTGCTACCTAGGAAAAAAAATTATAAACGTTCTGATTCTAAAATTAGTTTTCGCAAGGTTTGGGATAATTCAAAATCTCTTTGTAAATCTTCGAGGTGAAAAGAAAATCGATAGGTCCAATTGCTTTCATTTTCCGTTCCCGGCACATTGATCCGGTGGGCTTTTGGGTCTTCTTGGATCCCATACCGACTCGGATACAAAAGGTCTTGGAGCATCTGGATAGAGAAAAGACTATTTGTGGATAGAGCAAATTTGAGAAGACCCAGCTGGATTTCTTCGGATGTCTCAGGTAAAGAATTTCCAAAGAAAAACTCATGGGCATACTCCTTTTCTCCCAAGGTTAGCGAATCCCACCAATCCATAGAGAGGCTTGTGTCATGTGTAGAAAGGACACTAATCGCATTTCTCCTGTAGTCTTTTGCTTGGATATACGTTCCATTTTCCAAAGACCTTGTCCACCGTACCACATCAATGCCAAGGGTTTCCCGTTTTTGCAATGAATCGCGGATAAAGCCAGGTACTGCTCCCAAATCCTCTGCACAGGGCACCATTTGGGTGAAACGATCAAGTGCGGACAGAATGTCCTCGCCCGCCTCTCTCCAATGAGCTTCATCTTCCTTTAGGTGGATTTCGCTGAGAGGAAATAATCGTGACTTCACACTTTCATCTAAATTCTGATAGGTGGCCTCTTTCCAGAAGTCCCAATAAAAAATATAACGATCTCCAAAGATCTTTCGGATGAGTCCTCTCTGAACGAACTCTTCAGGATCTAAACCGACGCTTGCAAACTCCTCTTTTGAAGCACCCATTTGAGGAGAAAACCAACCCTTCCGAGCAGAACTCTCCTCGGCGGGAATCGCCCATATTCTATACATTCCAATCACATGGTCGATGCGAAAGAGATGGAAAAAATGTTCCAAATACTCTACTCGGTTCCTCCACCAAAGATAATCGGTCTTTCTCAGATATTCCCAGTTCAGGATGGGAAATCCCCAATTTTGCCCCTCTTCGGAAAAAGCATCTGGAGGTGCACCCGCCTTTAAATCTAGTTGAAAGCATTCTGGAGATTCCCAAACATCCGCTGAATTACGAGATGTTAAGATAGGCATATCTCCTTTTAAAAAGACAGACATCTCCTCTAACTTCGACTTGACGGTGCTTAACTGCTGAAACGCTAGCGATTGGACAAATGCATAAAAGAAAGCGGTTTCTCTTTCCTTTGCGAAGACAAAATCTTTACCTGCTTGAAAATTGCGATGTTCTTCTTTCCATTCAGTCCAATCTTTTCCTTCGTACAAATCGTACAAAACGCGGAACGCAACATAGGAATATGCCCAGGGAAACCGATCTAAAAATTTGCTCGCTTCGTCTTTAGCACTCTCCCGTTTTGTAAAATAATCCCTAAGACATTTGAGTTTGATCTCGCGAATTCTTTGGGGATGGATTTTGTGGCTTCCGATCCTTTCGCGCCTGGAGCTCGTCTCTAATCCAAGATCGTGAAGAGAAATATAAATAGGGTCAATCGCATATGCAGAGATAGAACTGTAAGGAGAGTTTCCATTTCCTGTGTCATTCAAAGGTAGGATTTGTAGTAAAGAGAATCCACAGGATTTAGCCCATTCGGCCATCGGTATAAGAGAGGAAATATCCCCACATTCAAACGAATGTTTGGTAAGGACCGAAGAGAGGGAGATGAACACTCCCGCCCTTCGTTTTAATATGGTATCGATTTGAGACAAGGCCTTTGTTAAGCGACTGTGATCTCTTTTGCTAAATACACATCTTGGATGGCATTTAAAAGTTCAACGCCCTCCTTCATTGGTTTTTGGAATGCCTTTCTTCCCGAAATCAGACCCATACCACCAGCTCTTTTGTTGATGACGGCAGTTGTCAGTGCATCTACCAAATCATTTTCACCAGAAGCTCCACCAGAGTTGATGAGACCAGCTCTTCCCATATAACAATTTGCGACTTGGTATCGAGTGAGGTCAATAGGATGGTCCGAAGTGAGGTCAGAATAAATCCTCTTGTCGGTTTTTCCGTAGCTAGACTCTTGGTTTAAAACATTGTAGCCACCATTATTTTCAGGTAACTTTTGTTTGATGATATCTGCTTGGATGGTTACTCCTAGGTGGTTCGCTTGGCCTGTTAAGTCCGCAGAAACATGGTAGTCTTTATCTTTTTTGAAAGCAGAATTTCGAACGTAGCACCAGAGGATAGTCGCCATACCCAATTGGTGGGCCATGTCAAAAACTTTAGAAATTTCTACGATCTCTCTTCCAGAATCATCTGATCCAAAATAGATCGTTGCACCAATCGCGACACAACCTTGGTCAAATGCTTGTTTCACAGTCGCAAATAAAATTTGCTCACTTTTGTTTGGGTAGGTCAAAAGTTCGTTGTGATTGATTTTAAGGATAAAAGGAATTTTATGTGCATACTTTCTTGCTACAGAACCTAACACACCCAAGGTAGTCGCTACACCGTTGCAACCACCTTCAATGGCTAACTTAATAATATTTTCGCCATCAAAATAGATAGGGTTCTTTGCAAAGGAAGCTCCTGCTGAGTGTTCAATCCCTTGGTCAACTGGTAGGATAGATAGGTAGCCAGTTTTTGCAAGTCTTCCATGATTGAGAAGGGCTTCAATGCTTCTAAGCACAGGTACAGGTCTGTCAGTGGGAGAAAAGATACGGTCCACAAAATCACCACCTGGTAGGTGGAGGTGGTCTTTGGAGATTTTTGGTTTATCAAAACCTAAAAGATATTCTGCATTCTTTCCGAGTTGTTTCGAAATTTGTTCGAAGTTCAATGTATTACTCCTTTCCCGATAGGCTATGATGCGAGGAAGTGATGACAACCTCTTTTTCTGTAGCAAAATCTTGAATTTCCCAATGGGAAGTCAGATTGGATTTGCCTAGATTGACTCTGTCATTCACTAAGTCATTCTAGGAGATAACTTTATTGTGAAAGGCTCTGCAAAATTTCGAATGCTCTTTTCCATCCTCTGGCTTTGCCTCACGGTTTCCCTAGGGAGTTGGTGGATGATATTGGGTTTGCGGCAGGCCAAAACCATTTCCCAATTCGCAACTTCAGATGCGCAGGTGCAAGATGTGACGCGAGTTTCCAGGATGCTAAAAATGGAAGGCACCTTTTTCCTCATTCTCCTGGGAATGGGTGGAGTAACCTTGGCCATACTTTCTTATAGGGATTATAAGCGAGCTCTCCTCATTACTGACTTTTTTAGTACAGTCACACATGAAATGAAAACTCCTATCGCCACTTTACAGTTGCAAGTGGAAGGTCTATTAAATGAGGAGCCAGCTCCCGAAGTTTCCAAAAAGTTACAGAAAATTTTAAAGGAAAATCGACGGATCGAATCAAGAATGGACAAAGCGTTCTATCTCGCAAGTTTGATGCAAGGTGAAGGTCTTTTCATTGAATCTGTATCAATACTCTCCATTTTGGATTCTTTAAAAACTGAATTTCCGCTCAAGATCCAAGAACCTTTTATTGACGAGCTTGTTAAAGCCGATCGAAAAGCTGTTGAGTCTATTTTTTTAAATCTTTTTGAAAATTCCCTTCGCCATGGCAAAGCAAGTCAAATCATCATCCAAATAGAAAAGACAGACCAAGAGGAAATGTTAATAAAAATCCAAGATGATGGAATAGGCTTTTCCGGGAATAAGGCTAGCCTAACAGTTCCCTTCAAACGACATTCTACTACAAGTGGTACTGGTATTGGCTTGTACATTGCAAAGAAACTTATGGACAAAATGTCCGGTTTTTTGAAAATCCATGAGACACATCCTGGGTTTTCGTTAACACTCGGTTTTAAACTCTCATGAATCCTAATATTCTGTTAGTAGAAGATGATGAAGCACTCGGTGAAACTCTAAAAGAGATTTTAGAAAAGGAAAAATACAAAGTCCATTGGGCAAAATCAAGCAGCGAGGCAAAACAGCTTTTCCAAAATACATTGGTAGATATCGCAGTCCTTGACCTTCGGCTTCCCGATGAAAGCGGTTTTAAGGTAGCCGAGTTTCTTCTAAAAGAAAATAGAAAGATACCATTTTTATTTTTGACGGCGCAAGCAGGTGCCCAGGAACGATTGAAGGGTTTTGAATTAGGAGCCCATGAATTCATTCCCAAACCTTTTCATTTAAAAGAATTTTTGATCCGCTTAAAACGAGTCATACAAATGAGTATGCCTGACTTCGGCAAAAACTGGCGTCTGGGCAAAACCGAAATTCTACTGGATTCTTATGCAATCAAAACGGATTCAGGTGAGACAGTTTACCTTTCCAAACGCGACAATTCGCTCTTGGCATTGCTTCTTTCTGATCCTAGCCATGTATTCAGCCGAGACGAGATTTTGGACAAAATTGTGGGCGAAGATTCGTTTCCAACCCAGAGGACCATCGACAATGCCATCGTCCGCTTGCGCGAACTTCTCGGTGAGAGCTCGATCCGCAACGTGAGAGGAGTCGGTTACCAGTGGGTGGCACCTCTGGAGAGATTTTAAACAAGCACTTTACCCTTTTTTTGAATCTGCCGATGTTCCTAATATGGGTGTTTGTTTTCTCAGGTGGGCTATTGTTATATGCCTTTTGTTTCCTTCCTTTCTTTTTTCTTGGGAGACAGATATCGATTATAATTACGAATATGAGAAGAATGGTCCCTACACAAAATTCTCAGATTGGGTCCCTTACCACTTACATAAATGGGAACCTAAGTACCTCGAAGATTTTTACGAGCTCTACAATTTAAAACAACACTACCAAGAAAATGAACTGAGAAAGAACATATATTTTCTAAAAATTGCCCTTACAAAACGATTTCGCCATCCCAAACATGCGCTCTGTGAGACCAAATCCGAGGAAGCATACTATAAATACCGAAATCTCATGTTCATGCAAATTCATTTGGGAATCATGAGATCCTATATGAGGATTGCATCTCAATATGATAAGCGGCATCTGTACTTTTACAATCTCGACTATGCACATGAGCTCAAAAATTCCTTCCAAATCGCAGAAGCATTCTATAAGGAAGCGATCCCATACTGGAAAAAAGCCCAAGATTATGCAGACAAAGCAAATGAAGTTCCAATCGATCTTGATCTAGGTACCATCGAAACAGAACGATATGAAATTGTCCAAGGCAAACTTGATTTTGGATATATTATACAAAACCACCTTAGTAAACTTGAAGGCAAACAAAAGTTAGTCGCAGAGTACCTAAAAAAGTATCCAGAAGCAGACAAACCTGTACTCGATTTAGCTGATCCTTAATTTTACAAGAATTCCAAAAGTAAAACCGCAATATCATCATAGACTTTCACGGTTCTGGCATCCAATGCTTCCTGAATCAAATTTGCTATGAGTTTGTCCCCTCTTGGCTCTTTAGAGATTTTGGTGCGGAGGGATAACAAAAAAGCATCCAGACCCAAGAAACCAATGTCTTCCTTCTCAATTTCATAAATCCCGTCGGAAAAAAGGAGCAAACGATCGCCCGTTTGGAAGGAAATGCATATCTCTTCTCCTGTCCAATCTGGTACCAGGAATAATGGGTAATTGGCAGTTAGGATAGTTTCGATCGATTCCGGAATCTCTCGGTTCCATTTTAGAACAGGAGGGTGCCCCGCAAAACAAAACGTAGCCTCTTTTGTGGCTGTGTTCAAGCGGAAGAGGCAACAACTCAAGTGATTTCTCTGGATGGCTTCCTTAAGATCACTTTGCATTCCAACCAGAATCTCTTTGGGACTGAGGAACTTTTCTGACAAACGGCGAAATGACATTGTGATGATGCCGGAAATCAAGGCGGAAGAAATCCCATGACCCGAGATATCACCAAACAAAATATCTATGGTATTGGGTTCAGGTACATGGTACAAGATCAAATCTCCCCCAATATCTCCTACAGGCAAAAAGAAAGAAGAAAACTGGATGTTTTCATAAGGAGGGAATTGTTTTGTAATCCATGCGTCTTGGGTGAGCTTTGCAATTTGCAGATCGAATTTGATGTCTTCGTAATAATTTTTTAAGATTGTTTCCTTTTGCTTTAGGCGGATTTCATCTCGTGCTTTTACAATGCCTTGTGCTATGATATCTACAACAAGAGATAGAAAATTCTTTTCTGCCAAGTTCCAATCTCTCGACCTTGCCTTATTCCCTGGTCCAAAGATTCCAAATAACTCACCATTCTTTTTCAAACCAAATAAAATTGCAGAGCGAATTCCAGCCTTTTCTAGAGAATTTTTTGCAGACTCATCTTCATCATAGGTATTGGTATCAGAGATAATCACATGGCCATGGTTGACCAAATTTGCTAAAGTAATTGGTTGGTTCCCTGACAAAGGCACATTCTGGTAGAAATGTTTTACAGGGTGCATACCATCTTTTAACCATTCGTAGGTGACGGATAAATACATCTTATCATGAGATATTTCGCTAATCGTAATTGCATCCACTTCTAGAAATTTACCAACTTCACCTAATGCGTATTGAATAATGTCATCCAATTTTTGAGGAGACTGTGAGACAAATGCTCTGGAAATGTCATTCAGGATTCGGGCTGATTCTAACATTTGGTTTAGCTTATCTCGAGAATGTTTAAAGGCAGTGATATCTCTTTCGAATCCCCAAATTCGGTACAGATACCGATCGTCTCCCTCTCCTTGTACGTTTAACAGTCGTGTTTTGCTGGTCTCCCCCACTGCTTGAAAATCAGATTCAAATTCCTGGAGTTGGTACTTGGATTCGATGAGGGCCTCTAGGAAATGGGGGTCACTACCTATCGGTAGGTTTTGCAGAGGTTTGCCTAAAATGTCTTGGAGTGAGGAAAATCCGTACTGGCGGAGCATACTCTCATTGGCTTGCCACAGTCTGGTTTGGCCTAACAGGCATTCTCTCAGCTTTTCCTTCGGAAGAGATTTGGGAATCGGAGGTTTACATTCAAAGCACCAAACAGGGTCCAGGGAAAGAGAGAGATAACGCTCCAAACTTTCCTTAGGAGACAGAGGCAAAATCTTTTCAGACATGATTGCATTCTATCCTAGGGAATCTACCAGGACATCAAAAAAACGTATTTATGTCAAAATTATGATACACTTTCCAAGAACCTCCTCGAGGGAAAAAGAAGCCAGCCGCCAACTAGAATTATATTTGCTTATTTTTTAATCAATTTTTTCCCATTTCAGACAATTTGGCATTTTTTTAGGCGACTAGTTTCTGGCAGTTTGCTTAGAAACTCCACGAAACCCTTAAATTTCCGCCGTTTTGCCTTGGTATAAATCTTGCAATTAAATCGGCATCAGACGAAAACAACAATCAGACCTACTCTGAACGAAGGAGAAACCAATGCAGTTCGCAACCCCGAAATTTACTTCTGGAAAAGAAGTGGTTGAGTATGCCAAAAAAAATGGAGTCGTTTTCTTCGATTTCCGCTTCACGGACATCAAAGGAATCTGGCACCACGTATCGTATTATGTGAATTCCGTTAGCGAAGACACTTTCAAAGGGATCCCATTTGACGGATCATCCATCGCTCGTTGGCAACCAATCAATGCCTCTGATATGCAACTTCACCCAGAAATTTCGACAGCATTTTTGGATCCATTCACCGCTGACAAAACAATCGTTATGTTCTGCGACGTTTGGGACATTTACAAAAACAGCTACTACGAAAAATGCCCAAGATCTATCGCGAAAAAAGCCCTCAAATACATGTCTGATACAGGCATTGCCGATACAGCTTATTTTGGCCCTGAAAATGAATTTTTCATTTTTGATAGTTTAAAAGTTCGAGATGAAATCAACTGCCAATACTACGAGTTAGATTCAAATGAAGGGATCTGGAACACTCATTCAGAAATCCCAGGCAATAGCAACACTGGTCGTATCAATTTTAACTCTGGCCACAGACCTGGAACAAAAGGTGGATACTTCCCAGTTGCGCCTATTGACTCACAAGTTGACCTCAGAGCAGAAATTGTAAAAACTCTTGAGTCCATCGGAATGGAAACATTTGTTGTTCACCACGAAGTGGCACAAGCACAAGGGGAAATCGGAGTTAAATTTGGAACTTTGATTGAAGCTGCTGACAATGTACAAAAATTGAAGTACATCGTAAAGATGGTTGCTCACAAACATGGAAAGACAGCTACCTTCATGCCAAAACCACTGTTTGGTGATAATGGAAACGGTATGCACGTTCACCAATCTCTTTGGAAGGGTGGCAAAAACCTCTTTGCTGGAGACAAATACCAAGGTCTTTCCGAATTAGCACTCAACTACGTTGGTGGTGTGTTGAAGTATGCGAGAGCCTGTGCTGCTTTTACAAATGCATCCACAAACTCTTACAAACGATTGATTCCTGGTTTCGAAGCACCATCAATCCTTGCCTATTCCGCACAGAACCGATCTGCGTCTTGCCGTATCCCGTACGTCCAAGGAGAAAAAGCAAAACGAGTTGAGTTCCGATTCCCAGACTCTACTGCGAACCCATACCTTGCGTTTGCTTCTATGCTAATGGCAGGTCTTTCTGGAATTAAAGAAAAAGTGGATCCAGGTCCAGCTAGAGAGGAAGATTTGTTTGAATTGTCTTTGGATGAGATCCGTGAAAAGGGAATCCGCCAAATGCCACACACACTCCGTGAGGCAGTGGAAGAGATGCTTTCTCAAAGAGAGATATTCAAACAAGGCGAAGTGTTCACAGAAACTTTCCTTCAAACATACCAGCACTACAAGTTTGAAACAGAAATTTGGCCATGGGAAGGTCGCCCTCACCCATACGAATTCTTAACAACTTATTCCTGCTAAGGCTTATCCCCTCGTCAGAATTTCTGGCGAGGGTTCCCCATTTTCCCTCTTCTCTCCTGTTTTAATTTTACTTTACCGACAGCTATCTTTGAAAAAAATGACAGAAAGGCTAATGTTTTAGCCGAACCAAACGATCTAACGGTTAGGGCGAGGTAGCTCAGATGGTTAGAGCACAGGATTCATAACCCTGAGGTCACGGGTTCGACTCCCGTCTTCGCTACCAATGGATCGAGAGGATGTTACTATGAAACAAACAATCACCGCAAGTCTAGGACTCCTCCTAGCACTATCTGTTCTTCCACTCTCTGCAGCTGATTTCCCAAAATGCAAAGAAGCATGCGATAAATACTACAGCTGTACTTTGTCTGCAAACCCTAATGCTACCGAGGAACAAAAATCCATGGTTCGAAAGGGCTGCGATTTTAACTGCAACCGTCCTAAGTACTACAACAAAATCGCTGGATGTTTAAGCCAAGGAAGCGACTGCAAAGCATTTAGCTCCTGCATCATAAAAGAAATGCAAGCCAAGTAAGTTTCTTTTCTTTACTCTGTTCCGGTTTTCGGAAGTTGTTTGCTGAAGTTCTTGGCATCGTCGAGCCTTAAGGAGACAATTTTCGAAATCCCTGCCTCTTCGTTTGTTACCCCAAAAATTGCATTGGCTCGTGAAATCGTAGATTGTGCATGCGAGACCACGATGAACTGGGTCTTATCCTTGAAGCGATCAAGGATTTGACAGAACCTAAGTTTATTTGCCTCGTCTAGAGCGGCGTCGATTTCATCTAGAAAACAGAAGGGACTCGGCTTCACCATATAAATCGCAAATAATAAGGCTATGGCAGTCAGTGACTTCTCACCACCCGATAAAAGACGCAGGTTTTGAACATGTTTCCCAGGTGGTTCTGCCATAATCTCTACGCCAGAATTTAAAGAGTCCTCTTTTTCGGTTAACTCCAGAGTCGCCCTGCCCCCATTGAAAAGGGTTGAAAATGTTTCTTGGAAGTTTTCTTTGATTTTCTCAAAGGTCTCTTGGAATAATTTTTCCGACTCTTCATTGATTTTTTTTAAGACTTCTTCGATATCTCTTTTTGAACTTTCAATGTCCTCTTTTTGTTTTTGGTTGTGTTCAAAAATTTCTTTAATGTTGCGGTATTCTTCAATTGCGAGAGGGTTTATGGAACCTAACATTTGTATTTCGGCTTTGGCATTTCGAAGTTTTCTCTCTTCCGCTTTTTGGTCGAGAGTCATCTCTTTTTTTTCAGATTCCAATTCAACATCGGTGATCGAATAATCATTGTATAGTTCCTCAATTACGCTATCGATCTGCACTTTCAATCCTGAAGAAAGTCGTTCCTTCTCAGAGAGCAAAGGTAAGAGAGTTTGGAAAACTTCTTGGTTTTTCGAGATGTTACTCTTGAGGGTTTGGATCTCTTCCAATAAGCTTTGTAAACTTAGTTTTTCTGATTCCAATAATTTGCTCATGGAGAGAAATTCTTGGTAAGAATCTTCAATTTCCTTTTCCAAGGATAAAACTTCTCTTTCTAGGTTCTCCCGTTTATTGCGGATTCCAATTTCTTGGTCCCTTGAGGAAGAAATTCTTTTTTTCACTTCATCTATTCGATTTTGTAGATCAGTGGTTCTTTGTGTGAAATTTTCAACCTGGGATTGGGTTTCGAGCATTCTTTTCTCTAGCTCTACCATTTGGTTTCTCGTCTCTTCCCATATTCCCCGCATTTTTACAATATTTGCTTGGGAATCTCGTACTGCACGAGTTAGGTTTTCATTTGTTAAAAGTAAGTCTTCAATCTCTTGGTCTAATGCTTCTTTTTTTGCCATCACACCGTCTTTATCAAAGAGTAAATCACGAAAACGATCTTCGCCTACAAGGAAACTCTCCAAACTCTGTTTAAAGCTGTTTACATTCATTTCCTGTAGCAATGGAAGCGCCTCATGGGCTCTTCCCTCAAGAAGGTGTAGGATAGCTCGCTCCCTTGTAGTTTGCATATGGGCCAAGGAGTCCATGAGTAAACTCTTCTCAGACTGCCTCCTTACCTCATCCACTTGTAATTCTTTCTTTTTACTTTCGAGTTCCTCGATTAAATCTTGTATGACCTGCTTTTGAGATTCCCGGAGTGAAATATGCCTTCTTTCATTTTCTTGGATGCTGATCTCATTTTTTGCAATTTCTTCTTCTTCCCATTTGATTTTGGATTCCAGGTCTTTCTTTTGGTTTACCTGTTTTTCGATTTCATTGCCAACTTGTCTTTGAACATCCCTTAGGTGTTCGATTTCTGCTTCGAGATTTTTTCGATCTTGCTCAAAGCGCAAAGAGACAAGAGATTCCTCTTCAATGAGTTTTTGGATTTCACTCATGCGGATATCATATTCCGCTATGAAGGTTTTATTTTTAGCAATCTTCTCTTTTTGGATTTGGGTCCGACTCAAGTGATCTAACAATTTTTTATCTATGTCAGCAATCTCTCTTTCTTTACTCTCTTTTTGAGATTCTCTTTCAGAAATCTGGGCTGTCTCTGTTTGGATCATGGAGAGTAGATTTTTATTCTTGTCTCTGATTTCTTGGAGCTCCTCATCTGACTTTTTCATCCTTCGTTTGTAGTCGCTCAGTTTCAAATAGCGAAGGTTTTTGTCGGACTCATCCAGCTCTAGTTTGAGTTTAAAGTATGCTTCTGCTTTCTCTGCTTGTTTTTCTTTGAGTTCCATTTCTTTGGACATGGAACCCATGATATCCTGAATCCGAAGGAGGTTTTGCTTGGTGTCATCTAACTTCTTCATCGCATCTTTTCGGTCTAATTTGAAGCGAGATACACCGGCCGCCTCCTCAAAGATGGCGCGCCTTTCTTCTGGTTTGGAATTTAGGATTTGGTCTACACGCCCTTGCTCAAGAATGGAGTAACTAGACTTACCTATCCCCGTGTCTAAAAGGGTTTTTTCAATGTCCTTTCTTGTCGACCGAATATCATTTAAATAGTATTCGTTTTCACCATCTGGGTACAAACGACGAGTGATTTTAACAGAGGGATAGTCAATATGGAAGAAATGGTCCGCGTTGTCGAATAAAATGGATACTTCCGCAAATCCAGATGCTCGCCTACTCTCTGTTCCATGGAAAATGACATCATCCATCTTTTCGCCGCGAAGGCCTTTTGCACTCTTTTCTCCGAAGACCCATTTCACTGAGTCGACGATATTGGACTTCCCGCAGCCATTGGGACCCACTACTGCCGTGAACCCAGGGTCGAAAGGTATTTCCGTTTCGTCCGCAAAGGTCTTGAATCCGATGATATGTAAACTTTTTAGGTGCATAGATGATTCCGTTCTTTCTTTTACCAGTTGACTTCCATGAGAGACATAAGAAAAAACTTTAGATAGTATTATGTCCCAAATGAACGATTCCCTTTCCAGTAAAATTTTCGAAAGAAAGCCCTACCTCCGAAATTATTTCCAAAGCTTTCCTTCGGAAAATAAATGGGACATAATTTCAACCAAGTCTGGTCAGGCGCATTATGTCACATTAAATGGACAGGCACTCGCCTCTACATATTCACCCGAAGTCCAAGCAAAGAGGCTCTTGGAATCACATAACATCAAGAGTACGGATGTGGTACTTCTACTTGGACTTGGGAATCCTGAGCTTTTGAAACAAGTCAATGAACGGGTAGCTCCTGGCCAAATCATTGTAATGTTAGGTGATGATCCTAGTTTGGTACCAAAAATTTGGGAGCCTGTTTTAGCAAAAATTTTAGATGTTCCAGGTAGGCATCTATTTTCAGGTGAGGCATTTTTTCCTTTGGGTTTGAATTACCTAGAATCTCTCCCCATCGAACGAGTAAGTGGATTAAAAGTCATTCGCAACCAAGCTGATCTCCAACGCACACACTTTTTCTCAGATGCTGAACAGAGGATACAGCAAGTGTTCTCAGCTAAGATGAGTGATCTTCTCACAAAATTTGAATTTGAAAGACTTTGGATCAAAAATTCGATTTGGAACTTGTTGCAGGTTTCGCAAACTCCTCCCTACCGTTTCCCTATCTCTGGATTGAGAGAAAGTTTTTCAGGGCTAAGCGCCTTGCTTGTGTCAGCTGGCCCGAGCTTACGAAAAAATTTGTCCTTAATCCAAGAAATCAGAGATAAAGTTTTCATCCTTTCCTGTGACACTTCCTTAAAGGTTTTGCTAAAAGCTAGCATCATTCCCGATGCAGTAGTGACTTTGGATGCACAGACAAACTCTTTTTTTCATTTTATGGGAGAAAGTTTGGAAAAGATTCCACTATTTGCGGATTTGGTCAGTTCACCTACTTTACTTCGAGAACCGATTTTTCGTTCTGTGGTACATTCTGTGACCGCAAAATTCCAGGTGGATGCAGAAGGAACTTTGGTCCGCGAGGTTACAGCAGGTGGTGAATTGGCAGGAGATATATTCCAAGACCTAGGGGATATTCAATCGGGAGGGAGTGTAGCGACAACTGCCTTTGATATGTTAAGGGTGATGGGATTTAAACAAGTCTTCTTCATTGGCCAAGACCTTGCCTACTCCGGCAGAGAGATCCATTCCACGGGTACTCACCATAACGAAAAATGGTTAGGACTAGTAAATCGAAAGCAAAGCTTAGAAAGTATCAATGAAGTCATCATTCGAAAGAGAGAGACCAAAAAAGTTCCAGCTTGTAATGGACAAACGGTACTTACCGACTATGTTTTGGAGCTCTATCGGCATTGGTTTGAAGAATCTGCTAAAACTGTAAACATTCCACTCATCAATCTAAATGAAGAGGGTGCCTATATACAAGGATTTCAAAATGTAAATCCCAAAGAAGTAACTGAGATTCTCAAGGAAGAACGAAAACATGATTACCCTTGGCACCAATACGATCCATGGAAGGCCTTAACCTCCAAGCCAAAGGAAAATAATTCCCTGCAAAAAAAATCGGAAGGCTTATTTCACAAGATCCAAACAGATCTTTTGTTTACAGAGAAAAAAATAAAAGAATGGGAGAGCTTTGATCTCAACCAAATAGATTTGCAGTCATCTGAATTGTGGCTTTGGTTACAAGAACAAACCTACTTGAGACGGACTGTCCGCAAATCAGAAATCTACTTACAAAGGCATAGAGACCTAGACCAGGCACGAAAGAACAGTATCCTTATCCAATCTTTAAAAAAAGAAATCCACTATTTGAAAAGAAGCATCTACCCAATCAAAGAATTGTTATGATCAAAAGGATGAAAAACAGAATTATCCATATATTCTGGAAAATAATCAAAGAATAATTTTTGTGATACAATTCGATAGTGGAGAGGATTGTTTGCCACAAACTTATCTGTAAAACTCAACTCAGGCAATTGATGAAAGTTGATTCTTTCTTCAAAATTGATAAAGTCACGTCGGCCAAGATCGGGTCTTAATTCCGAGACCAAATCTTTGACAGTATTCCAATCCAATTTGAATGTCATACGGGAACCACGGAAGGCAGGTGAACGCTCAATTAAATTGACAAGTCTTTTGATAGGACAGTCTCTTAAATAATAAGGGGATACATAAACTTTTACGAACCTTGCAGCAACCCCTAAAGGTTCCCAGAGGCGAGCTTGGGAATGGTCTAAGGTTGCCTCTTGTTTGATCTCTGAAAGGATGACATGAAGCTCTGGGATTTGTTTCTTTCCGGTAAGCAGAGTATTAAATTCTTCTTCGCCAAATTCTCCAAAATACAGCCACTTATAATAATCTTGTATGGAAGCCTCAGGGTGTTCCTCGGTAAATTTTGTGATCAGAAACAGTTTTTCTTTCTGAGAAAGGATTGATTCACGTTCAATTTGCATTGTTGACAGCTCTCAATTCTTTTCCGTATAACATACGCTTAATGTTTTCCCTATGCGTAAATGTAATCAAAAAAAATGTAGCTACCAAAACAGATAATAAGATAGGAGAATACTCCACGTTCGGAAGGAATTGATGCATGCCAAAGTACCAAAGAGGCATAGAGAGTGTGCCTAAGATAGATCCAAGAGAAACAAAACCACTCACCTTATAGACCACAAAGAAAATCGCAACCGCACAAAGTGTCACAAACGGGATTAAAGTCAGGTAGACCCCTAGCGCAGTAGCAACACCTTTGCCGCCACGAAAGGATAAAAAGGGAGTGTATGTATGGCCCAAAATGGCAACCGTACCAAGGAGGATCTGAGTGCTAATGAGTGAATAAGGTGAGTCTATGTAACCTGCCAAAAGGACAGGCAATGCTCCTTTCAATGCGTCAATACAGAGAACTGGAATTCCATACTTCCATCCGATCACTCGGCCCACGTTCGTTGCTCCGATATTTTTGCTACCAAGCTCACGGAGGTCGATGCCCTTTACATACTTTGCAACGAGAAAGCCAACAGGCAGACCACCTAAAAGATAAGAAAGTAAAACGACGGGGAGAAGTACCATTTCATCCCTCCTTTCCTTCATTTCGATTCCGAAGCTCAATTTCAACGCTCAATCCGT
This sequence comes from Leptospira ryugenii, assembly GCF_003114855.1. Lineage (NCBI taxonomy): Bacteria > Pseudomonadati > Spirochaetota > Leptospiria > Leptospirales > Leptospiraceae > Leptospira > Leptospira ryugenii. The sequence continues at coordinate 169,949 of NZ_BFBB01000003.1, forward strand.
TCAAATCAAACTCCTTCACTAAATTCTTTCGGTAAAATGATAGAACATTCGACGGAAAGAGCTCTTTATCATTGACAAAAAATAACACACGAAAAGGCACTTGGGAGACCTGGGTCGCGTAAAAGACCTTGGGAGCGCGCCCAGAAGCCTTCTGAACCCTATTTTTTCCCCCCCATTTGCCTAACCAGTCATTTAGCATACGCGTGCTGAGTTTTTTTTGGGATTTTTCATACAGGGCCCAGGTCATTTCCAGTAATTTGTGGGTTCGAAGCTTCTCAACCGCAGATAGGGAAAGCATAGGCCGCTCTTTGAGGATGGGTAGACGTGCTTCTAGACGCTCCTGGTACAACTTCCAAGAATTGGTTTCTTTGTCCGCAATTCGGTCCCATTTATTGACTGCGAGCACCATCGGTTTACCCAAATCTTGGATTTCACCAAATATTTTTTTGTCAAATTCGCCAAAGCCTTTGGTGGCATCAATGAGAAGGATCACAACATCCGCTTCTTGGATGGCAAATAGAGTGCGTTTGTAAGAGTAGAATTCTAATTTTTCGCTGGATTTGGACTGCCTTCGGATACCGGCGGTATCGATAATCTCAATCTTTTTTCCTTGGAACTGAAACTGGCTACTCACAGAATCACGCGTAGTTCCTGGGACTTCGCTCACAACTGCTCTTTTAAAACCCAAAAATGTATTTAATAGGCTCGACTTACCAGAATTAGGTTTGCCGATGATGGCAATCTTACAATCTGGGCTTTGTATCCCTTTGTTTGTTTTAGGAAGTAGAAAATTAATCTTTTGGATAAGCAGAGGAAAGTTACGCTTCGAAAGAGCACTAATTGGCAATACTTCATTGAGTCCTGCCTGGTAAAAGAGTTCTAAGTCAAACTCATCGGCTTCCGAATCAACCTTATTGACAATCGATAAGACTGGGATTTTGGAAAGTATCTCGTCTTTTTTGAAGAGAGAAATCAATTTATGGTCATAGGCTCTGAGATCTTTGTGGTCCATTACGTGTAAAACCAACTGGGAGCTTCGCAAATGTTCAAAAGCTATTTCTAAGATTTCAGTATTGATCTCATCTAGACTTTCAATGTCTAATCCAGGAGTATCACAAAGGACAAAAGGAGAATGAAACTCTTCTCTTTCTACAAGCTTTTGCAGAACATCTCGAGTCACTCCCGGTATATTTTCTGTAATCGCACTTTGTGCCCTTACAATGGAATTGAACAAAGTTGATTTTCCAACATTTTGCCGCCCAACAATGGTTACTACTGGAAAACCTTTCATTTTCTTTGTCTTTCCTTTAATGCACGCTCTACTTCAATTTTGGATTCTCGTTTTTGGATATCATCCCGCTTATCAAATAACTTTTTAGGTTTTCCGAGCGCTACTTCAACTTTCACCAATTTTTGGTTCTTAAAATAACTTTTGGTTGCAATGAGAACTAAACCTTTTTCGCGGATGGCTCGGTCAATCCTTTGGATTTCCTTCCGATTCAAGAGTAATTTTCTAGGACGAATCTCTGGATGGTTCGCATAACCACCATTTACGTATGGAGGAATCTGAAAGTTCTCTAAAAAAATTTCTCCATTTCTGACCTTAGCAAAACAATCTGTCAGGTTTCCCTTTTTATCGCGTAAGGATTTTACCTCTGAACCAGTTAAAACAATGCCTGCCTCAAAGAACTCGCTCAGCTCAAAATTAAACTTTGCTTTTTTATTGATGAGGGCATCTGGTGCACTTTTTTTAGGGTCCTTCGCTGATTTTGCCATACTTTTAACGTAAACTATGATGGATCTGGATCAACCTAGCGATTTCAGTTCCGATCAAATTTGGCATAGAATAAAAATTGTCGGCTGTAATCTGCAGAGAGTCAGTAAAGAGGTGCTCTGCAATGTAACGTGAGCCTAATCCTACACCTAGAATCACATAGTTTTTTTCTTGGTTTTTAAGTACAGCTTCTTTTAGCTTCCGATTTTCAAAGGAAGCAATTTCATTTTCAATCTTTTCCTTTGCTCTCTGTCCTCTAAAGTCAGAAAGCAGAACCAAAATCCTAGTTTGGGCATCTGGAGAAAAATAATTCTCACAATTTGACAGAAGTTGGTATTCAGGAACAGAATCTCCATGCCAATTCTTGCAAAGAAGACTAAAGATTTCTTCTTCTTTTGCAGAAGAATATTCTTCATCTGCTCGTTTCAAATTAAATAAATCAATTGTATCTTTCGAATTTTTGATATCGCAAAATGTAAAGACATTGGTTGAAATATCATGTCCTTCTAAAACATCAAGGCTAACTAGAAGTGCACTTAACATAGCAATCGAGTATTCAAAATTAAAAATCCTTCTACACTTGCTCAGTAAAAAAGTAACCTCAACGCCTTTGAGTTTCTCTTCATTTTTTTGGATGATAGTCTTATCAAATATTTTACTATCTCCTTTTCCACTTCTGTACGAAATGTATTTTCTTGCATCAACTCTTGAGCCCTCATTCTTGTACATTCTCTGTATATCCACTTCTGGATCAAATAGCTGTTCTAAATTGAGTTCTACTTCTTCTAATTCCTTTCCAAATACTTGTTTGAATTCATCCAAGCCGACTAATATTGAATAATCCCAAAGTAAGCGTCTTTTCTTCAGAAACTGTTTGTAGAGTTCTTCCGTGCGGTATCCCCAAGCGCCACCTCCGGCCCCAGGCTCCCCTTGCCCCATATTTCCTTGGGTGTCTTGTCCATACCAAGCGTCAGGTCCTTCCTTGGTTCTACCACCTGTCTCCGGTGTATCGATTTCAATACCGCGTTTTACTTCAGAACCTGAATTGAGTTTTTTTGCTTCGCCGGTGAGTGGATCCCTTTTGTGCATTTCGGGATCCCACCATTTTTTTTTCTCTAGGCTAGTTTCTACCGTAAAAGTTTTTTTTTTCTCTTCGATTTCTTCGAAGAGTTCTGAAACTAACTCGATTCCAGAGAGCATCCCTTCTAATAGTCGTTCTACTTCTGCTCTCTCTTTTGGATCGCTAATCTGGTTGGAATAATATATCTTTCCACCGCGGAGAGCGACAGACTTTACATCTTTTTCATTGTATCGATAGATATGATTTTTCCATTTGATTAGGTTTGAGAGGCCAAATCGATAAGCCTGCAAGTTTGCAGAACCAATGGTACGTTTCTCCGACAAATCTTTGATCTTTGTATGAAATTTCGCAATCGCTGATGGTAATACGCCAGAGGGAAGGTAAAAAGAGATAATCTCTTCAATGACCTTAGGATCTTCCAATTCCGGAAACAAAATTGGTGTAAAGCGATTTCGAAAGGCACGCGAGATGGTAGTCGTACTCTTAGAATTTCGAAATGTCTTCATTCCGAATACGATGGATGTATCTCGTAAAGAAATCGGAAGTGTTTCCCCAGCCTCAGGAGGAAGAGCTAAGGAACGCGCATCGTCAGTAAGCATATTCATTTTTTCTACGAGCTCTGCTCCTGCAGACTCCAAACCAGAAATCAAAATCACTCGCCCGGATCTTATAGCACGCGTTAAGGGACCATCCACCCAATTTACAGTTGATTCACCGTTTTCATGCAGAGGTTTGAGTGCACCTACCACATCGGATGTGTGCATCCCCTTCGACAACATGACAGACTCTACAGGAATGCCAGTAATCTCTGTGATGAGTGGAAGGAACTCCTGCGGGTCTTGGTCTTCTCTATATTCAATGAGGATGTTTTCTTTTGCTTGGATCGCTGTAAACACCTGGTCTAAAAAATGCAAAATAGGCTCTGGGCTAGGATACTCTGCAAATAGTTGCATCGTTTTCTTTTCTTCCCAGGTTGGAATTTCTTTATCATTCCAAAAGATTTTGGATCCTTGCACGTATCCTTTAGCCGGGAAGACTTTATAAGGGAGTCCAAACTCTGACTCAATTAAATCTTTTTGTAAGATTCTATCTTCCTTTTTACGGAAGGGTTCTTGGAAGAGGTGCATTGCTTCTCTTATTTGGATTGATTGCTCATTGCCACCAAACAAACGCAGTCGATTGCAATATTTTTGTAAAGTTCTTAAATTGAAATGGTATTTTTCTAAGTCCCCTTTTCCAATCTCGCCACGTTTGATGCGATTTTCTGATTCAAGAGTAACTTTGATGATTTTTCTCAATGCCTCCTCAGGCAATTCTACGTAAAGACGCTTAAGAATAAAAAACATCTCATCCGCAGAATATGGGTCTACATAAACAATAGCAAAGTGTTTGGTGATGTCATGAGGGAGTGGCTTTCTTCCTTCAAATCCTTCGCTTGGATTTTGAGTTCCCACAAACCAAAAGCCAGTCTTTGCAGCGATACGCTCTCCACTGCCTTCCAAAAGATCTAGGTATTGGTTTTCATAAACACTTGAAAATCGTTTGATGATATTGGGTGCACAGAGATTCATCTCATCCGCGACAAAACTCAAACCCTCTGACAGAGCCAAAGAAAGGGGCCCATTTGACCAAGTAAATCCCTTGCCGTCCAAGAGAATGCGATAGGAGCCAATTAGGTCTTCAGGTAAGGTATCTTCATTAAAACTGAACCGAAGTGTAGGATGGTTTCTTTTGGAATTGATATAGTAAATAAGAGCATTTTTCCCTACACCGGCATCCCCGACTAGAATGACCGGGATGCCTTCCAGCATTGGGTAGAGAATCTTTTGCAAGGTGGAAAGGACTGAGTCCGTTTCTACTAACTTAGAAGGAAACACCGGAAAAGAGGACTTGTTCGGAAGAACAGGAACTTTGACGGAAGCAATCGTTACAAATTCCATATTGCTTCAGCTTTTTGGGCTTTTCTATGCTGTAAACCAAATTCTATTGACCCAAATTCCCTCTAAAATTCAATTCAAAGTATGGAATTTGCAACTAGAATGAATGGGATGGATTCATCTCCGATCCGAAAGGCCTTTGAATTAGCTAGAACCATTGAAAATCCAATCAATTTGTCGATTGGACAACCACATTTCCCCTGCCCACCAAACATAATTGAGGCGATGAACCGAGCAGCAATCGATGGTAAAACAGCATATACACTGACTGCTGGCATACCGGAGTTAAAAGAGGCAATGGCTGAAAAATACCAGATCCAAAACGGAATCGAATATGCAAAACCAGATAGAATCCTTGTAACCTCTGGAATTTCCTCTGCTCTCTTTCTTCTGTTTAATGCTCTGGTAAATCCAGGTGACGACTGTTTAGTGGTTTCGCCTTACTTTTTAATGTATCCCTCCATGTTAAAATTTTATGGAGCAAATCTACTCACAGTTGATGAATCTTTTACATCAGAAGAGCTTTCTGTTTTTAGTTCCAAAAAATTGAAACTCATCATCTACTCAAATCCGTCAAACCCTACTGGCAAAGTACTTTCAAAAGAACAACTAAGAGGGCTAGCCAATCTTGCAGAAAAGACAGGTGCTTATCTTATAAGCGATGAGATCTATGAGTTGTTTGATTATGATAAACAATTCTATAGCATAGGAAAAGAATATGAAAAAACAATCACCTTAACGGGTTTTTCTAAAACTTACAACATGACTGGTTTACGATTGGCTACCATTTTAGCAGATGAAGTGGTTATTAAAACTTTGACTACATTACAACAATATACCGTAGTTTGCGCACCATCGATTACACAATGGGCGGGCATAGAGGCCTTAAAAACAGATATGAGTTCTTATATACAAGACTACCGAGAAAAAAGAGATTTTGTATATGATTCCTTAAAGGCTCATTACGAAATCCAAAAATCTGGTGGAGCTTTTTATTTCTTTTTTAAGGTCAAAGACACAGATGAAGAGTTCTTACAAAAAGCTGTCAAAAAGAAATTAATCCTTGTGCCAGGTTATATTTTTTCTCCTAGCAAACACCATATGCGGCTTTCTTTTGCTACAGATTGGGATAACTTAAAAAGAGGAATGAAGGCTCTTGTTGAACTAGCCAGTGAATAGATGACAGAATCTTTCTACTTACTTCTATTCTTCTTTGGTGCGTCCTTGGGTAGTTTTTATATCACGACCGCAGAACGTGTTCTTCTCTTTTTTTATGGAAGGAGGAGAAAAGAAGGCTCAACTCTAAATCGGTTTTTATTGCTCTTTACTGAACCAAGCCATTGCAATCATTGTGGCAAAACATTAAAATCATATTCCTTACTTCCCATCCTAGGTTATATCTTCCAAAAGGGGAAGTGCACCTTCTGCAAAAAGCAAATCTCTTGGCTTTATCCCACATCAGAACTGTTATTTGGACTAACAACTCCGCTTGCTTTTGCTCTAACAAACTCTATACTATTTACGATTTTTTTTCCCATTTTACTAGGACATCTGCTCATCTCTATTTATACCGATGCGAATTTTTTTTCTTTGGATTATGAGAACTTACCTTTCATCGCAATTGCTGGCATCTTATGTAATTACGGAATGACTGATACATGGCCAACCTCGGAGGACTTCTATGTTTTTCTGGGATTTTTGGTATTTTATCTCCTTCTCTACTTCCTAGTTAAGCAAGGTATGGGACTCGGTGATGTATTGTTTGCACCTTGCTTTGCATTTTTGGCTGGCCATCCATTCTGGTTATTTTTTCTAAACGCGGCTTATATGTTAGCTCTCGCAGTGACATTTATCACTCGGAAACGAGGAGAAACTCTCAAGAAAAAACCAATTCCGATGGGAGTTTATTTTTCAATAGCTCTCTTCTTTACATTTATTGCAAAAATACTATTCTACATTTATGGTTTGGACAACTTTGTGGAGGTGCCAGATGAATCGTGATTTAAAGGATATGAGAAAATCATATGAGAAGTATAGCTTACTCGAATCAGAAGCGAGTGCTGATCCGTTAGAATTATTTCATGCCTGGTTTGCACTTGCCGAGGAAGAAGGCATCGAGGAGCCAAATGCTATGTTTCTTGCTACAGTAGATACAGAGGGACAACCCTCAGGAAGAGTTGTTTTACTGAAAGAAATTCGAGAGGGTGGCTTTGTGTTTTTTACCAATTACCAGTCGCGGAAGGGAAAAGACATCCAACACAATCAAAAGGTAGCACTTACCTTTTTCTGGCACAGCCAAGAGAGACAAATCCGTATTGAAGGAACTGCTGGAAAAAAGGACGAAAGCTATGCCAGAAATTACTTTGCTAAAAGACCGCGCGTCTCACAATTGGGTGCATTAAGTTCAAAACAAAGTGAAGTTGTCCCGGACCGCACATTTTTGGAAACTGAGTTTGAACGACTCGAAACCCTTTACGAGGGTAAAGAAATACCGATGCCAGAAGATTGGGGTGCCTATATCGTTTATCCGCATCGTTTAGAGTTTTGGCAAGGTAGACAAGGACGGCTACATGACCGTCTCCTATACACAAAAAACAACGGCATCTGGGAAAGATGCCGCCTAAGTCCATAATCAGTGTAAATTTAAATTTAACATATGGCCTAGTTTACTTTTTTTTGTAAAAAGATACCGGGCATTGCCTTCTATCGGTTCGATTTCAATCGGAATCCTTTCCGTTACGTGCAGATCGTACCCTTCTAAGCCAACAATTTTACGCGGATTATTTGTGATAAGTTTCATTTGTTTCACACCTATATCACGTAAAATTTGCGCACCAATTCCGTAATCTCTTAAGTCTGGAGGAAAACCTAACTTTTCATTGGCTTCTACTGTATCGAGTCCAGATTCTTGCAAGGTATAGGCCTTTAATTTATTTATGATACCAATCCCACGGCCTTCTTGGCGCATGTACAAGAGAATTCCGGACCCTTCTTTTTCAATCATCTTGAGTGCACTGTGTAACTGTGATCCACAATCACATCTTTGCGAGAAAAACACATCACCAGTCAGACATTCGCTGTGAACACGTACCATCACTGCTTTCTCGGAAGCGATTTCTCCTTTGACGAGAGCTATGTGGATCTTATCATCTATCAAAGTAGAGTATGCCTTGATTTTGAAATTTCCATACTCAGTAGGAAGATTTGCTTCTGCTTCCAAACGGATCAGTTGCTCTTTTTTCTGTCGGTAGCGGATTAAATCTTCTATGGTATATATATTTAATTTATGAATTTCTGCGAATTTTTCTAAGTCTCCAAGCCGCGCCATTGTTCCGTCATTATTTAAAATTTCACAGATAACCCCACTCGGGTATAAACCTGCTAACTTTGCTAAGTCGACAGCGGCTTCGGTATGTCCAGCCCTTCGGAGCACACCTCCTGCTACAGCCTGCAAAGGAAACATATGTCCCGGGCGAGCCAGGTCTTGCGGGCTCGTCTTGGGATCTAAGAGAACTTGCACCGTACGTGCTCGGTCGTGTGCAGAGATCCCTGTGGTCGCACCTTCCTTAGCATCAACGGAAACTGTAAAGGCAGTACCGTGTTTATCTCCGACGCTAATGTCATCCACCATACGCCCGAGACCAAGCTCCGAGAGCCTTTGTCTTTCCATAGGAACACAAATCAAGCCACGGCCATAGGTTGCCATAAAATTGATTTTTTCGGCATCGGCGAATTGGGAGGCACAGAGCAAATCACCCTCGTTCTCACGGTCCTCAGAATCGACAAGAATGATCATCCTGCCTTTTTTGATTTCTTCGATGGCTTCTTCTATCGGACGAATCATTTTTTTCCCTCTATCTACTAAGACTGGAAACATGCATGGGATTAAAAGTAGAATCTCAAAGAAATTCATTGATTTTTAGAGAGGAATCTGTCTAATTTTCTAAAATCAAGAGGTAAAATGGAACTCAAGTTAAACACTGCCGGAAAGATAAAGACGATTGAAATCTCAGGGAAATTTGATATTGAGTCTACGGAAGAATTTGAGTCTATTTTTGCCAAAGTCATTGAGCCAAATCCTACGGTTGTGGCCATCGAGATGAGTCGTTTGGACTATATTGATTCCTCTGGCATTGGCTCTCTCATAAAGAGTTTAAATCTGCTGAAGAGCAAAAAGGGGAAATTGATTTTAGTTGGGATGAAACCAATGATCCAAAACGTGTTTAAGCTTGCGAAGTTGGATATGTTCTTTGAAATTATGAACCCAAGTGATTTCCAAACACGTTTTTCAGGAGATGACGACGACTCAGATATTGATGATCTACTTAGGAAAACGAAGTGACAAAAAGTTTTCTACATACTTCGCTAAAATATCCACCTCTATATTGACAAATTGTTTTTCTTGCCAAAAGCTAGCATTCGTTTTTTGTAATGTTTCCGGAATCAAAATGAGTTGGATTTGATTGTCTTTAACATCCACAACCGTTAAGCTTATGCCATCAATGGTCACACTTCCTTTTTTAACAAAATACTGAATTAAGTCTTTGGGTATCTCAATCCAATACTCTTCCACTTCATCGGATTCAATAATCTTTTTGGATGTGATCTGTCCCATACCATCTACATGGCCCTGTACCATATGTCCGCCGAAACGAAACCCTATGGACATCGCTCTCTCCAGATTTACAGTGCTTCCGAGATTGAGTCGAGAGAGATTGGTCAATTCTAAGGATTTAAATGAAGCATAAAATTGAAATAGATTCCCCTCTTCCTGGAACTCAGTTACGGTCATACAAGCTCCGTTTATGGAAATGCTATCTCCTTCCTTTATATCTGGATTTTCCCATTCAGTCGCAATAACAAATTGAATGCCAGAAGAGATCGGTTTGATCTCAATTACCTTTCCCAAAGTTTCTACAAGACCCGTAAACATAAACTATATCTCCCTTAATCTCCAAATGTCCTCTTGCACTTGGTATTCACTGACTTCTCGACCTGCCTCCATACCGGCAAAAACCTTTCCGCTTTCAAATTCTATTTTACCTTGTATGGTCAAAATGCAATCTCCTGGCATGAGGTTCTCATGAAAAAATTCCCAAACGAAAGAACCAGCCTCACATAACAAGGTATTGATACCTAATTCAGCAAGCCATTCTAAACAAACCGAGCCTTCTCTTCGTGAAAAATTTGGTATAGGAAACTCAGTTAACTCTGCCATTTGAGCATACTGTGGATGTAAATTTGCATCTTTCCCTAAAAATATAAAAATAACTTTTTGGGACGTATACTCCTCATTTAGACTTTTTTGTTTTCGCAAAAAAGAGTCTGAGAGTGTTTGGTTTTCGGAAATACAAAAAATCCGAAATGGTTGGTATTTCTTATGATTGGAGCTATGCTCTTGCAAGATCTCTTCTGAACAAAATTGAAACAAATCATCGAGTAAACCCCGACCGGCTGAAAAAAAACTGTCTTTTATTTCATAAAACATCTGCTTTGCGGGATAAGCAGATACACTTTCTTCTAACCTAAAGTTCAAACTAGGCTCATCCACACTAACGGTGTTCGGACCCACAAGAACGGCATCAAATTTTGCCCGTAGCATTTGAAGATACGGTCGACTTGCCTCGGAACTTATCGCCACCTGACGTGAATCAGTTGGGGCATAGTGGAAGGATGTTGTAAGGGCAGATTTAATCCAAATCCATGGCCTTTTCCTCTGGATGCGTTGGATGAAGCCAAACAAATAGGGATACGAAACTTTAGCCAATATTGGATTTAGTTTGGCTTGTATCCCAAGACTTTTATATGTATCCCAGTTTCCCGATTCAATGAGTGGATTCGGATCTTTCCAACCAATCCAAAGCTCCTTGGGCCGAGCTTCCAAAATTAGGTCTCGGCATGGAGGAGTTCTCCCAAAATGTGTACAAGGCTCTAAGCTAACAATTGCTATATGATCTCCGACATTCTGAGACCAATTTTCATAAGCCTCTCTTTCTGCATGGTTTTTGCCAGTGGTTTGTGTGTGTGCCTGAGAAAGAATCTCCCCATTTGGGTTTGCAAGGACACAGGCCACGGGTGGGTTTGGAGAACTCATACCCATGGCTAAAAACGAAAGTTTTCTAATTTGGAGGAGGATGTTTTTGAGGGCAGAACTCTCCACTTCTTTAGGCAGCGAGTTTTCTCTTTCTCCGAATCAGATCATAAATTTCTGAAATAGGCGCTGCGATGAAAATCGAGGAATAAGTTCCAACTACCACACCAAAAATTAAGATAATGGCAAAGTCATAAAGTTCCACAGCACCACCCACTAAAATTGCTACCACAGAAATCAGAGTCGTGAAGGAAGTATTGATTGTCCGACCTAATGTTTGTGAGATGGAAACATTGATAATATTCGAAAGGGATAGATTGTCCTTACCGTGGGAATTCTCTCGGATTCGATCAAAGACAACGATTTTATCATTGATTGAGTAGCCTAAAAGGGTTAATAGAGCGGCAATCATAGGAACCGATGGTTTGATTTGGAAAAAGCCAATCATCGCGAGAGTAAAGAGAATATCATGGATGAGGGCAATGGATGAGGCCAAAGCAAATTTAAATTGGGAGCGGTAGCTCAAATACAGAAGGATAATGGCCAAAGTTGTCAGCATTAAGGTTATCCCAGTTGAGGTTAACTCACCCCCAACAACAGCGCCCACTTGGTCGGCTGATAGAATATTCTTTTTCTCGAGTTGAAACTCTTTTCGAAGTAATATCACAAAACGATCAATAGAAGAAGTTCCCAACTCTCTTTCCGCTTGGGGGATCTTTGAGTAGAGATCTTCAATGATCGGGATGGAACCTAATCCGATATCCAATTGGTACATATTCTTTTCTTTTTCAAGTAGAATGATGACCGCTTCAATGTTAGACGATTTAAAGTAGCTCTCTAAATCAGAACGAGACTTGCCAGTAGGTAATTCTACAACTGTTCGCAAACCCCCATCGAAGTCCAAAGAGTGTGCAAAACCACCATGACGAACAAAGGTAAATACAAATCCTAGTAGGATTAGAAGGAACGAAAGTGTAATGGTGAAATATTTGTACTTTGTATAATTTAAATTAAACATGTTTAGCCACCGTTTTTCCAAAGAAGAAAGGTCTTAAGTTGATGCTTCGAATTTGTGTTCTGTTGACCAAAAGCTCCATGAACAATCGAGATAGAAATAAGGAAGTGAATAGAGTCGTAACAATCCCCCAACAAAGAGTGATTGCAAAGCCTTTGATCGGCCCATTTCCAAGACGTATCATCAATATACCTGCAATCAAAGTGGTAAGGTTTGAGTCCATGATGGTCCAAAATGCGTTCTCAAACCCTTGGGTGACGGCGATGCTCAGTGGCCTTCCTGCTTCAATCTCTTCTCTGATCCTTTCATAAATGATCACATTGGCATCAACAGCCATACCAACGGTCAGGATAACCCCTGCAAATCCAGGCAATGTTAATGTGAAATCCATTAAGGTAAGCAGTGCAGCCAAGATGATGATATTGGCAACAAGCGATATATCTGCCAAAAATCCAGCAAGGCGGTAGTAGAGGATCATATATAACATGACCAAAATGAACCCTATCACAACAGCTTTGACACCTACTTCTATGGATTCTATTCCAAGAGTCGGACCAATGAAACGCATTTCTAGTACAGAAAGAGGTATGGGTAGTGCTCCCTCTGAAATCACATTTGCAAGTCTTATGGCTTCATCTTGGGTAAAGCTACCGGAAATTTCTGCTCGGCCCCCAGCAATGGGGTCATTGATCACAGGATTGGAAACAACTTTATCCCCCCAAACAATCGCTAGGTTTCTCCCTCGATTTTCAGATGTTAGGTCAAAAAACTTTTCAGCACCGTTCGGACTCAAGGTAAAACTCACCATCCAACCATAACTGTTTGAGTTATAGGAAGGCTGTGCATTTGTCATGTCATTGCCCGAAAGAGAAATTTTTCTTTCAAGGACGACAAAACTTCTAGGCAATAAGGTAGATTTTGCAGATTCCCCTCTTCTCCAGTATGCGAACAATTTGTACTGTGGAGGGATATTGTATTTTCTTTCCAAAGACTCCAAAAATTCATCTTGCTGCTTTTTACTTGCTTTGTTTTTGACAAGCTCTTGGAATTTAAAAATTTCTGTTTCCTCTCGCTTTCCTTGGTCCATGAACCGTCTTTCATTCTCATCAATGCGAGAACGTAGTGCAAACGGACTTGGTTCTTCGATTCGGTATTCTACTGTTTCGGTATTTTGAAGGATTTCTAGGATTGCAGCAGAATTGGTAACTCCAGGTAGAGAAACTTCTATCGCGTCCTGCTCTTTTTGGATCCGAACTTGTGGCTCTGTTAGGTTTTGGCTGGTGAGACGATTGTCGATGATCATCTTTGCCTTTTCCAATTCTACCAATTTTCTCATAGGAGAAAGCTCAAAATTGGATTGGATTTCTTTCAATCGATCGGATGCTTTCTTTTTGTCTTCTTCACTTTTTTTGCCGTCAGCAAGTATCGCATTTTGATCTGCGATCTCTTTCGCATACAAATCTTTTAATTTTGAGGTGTAATCATCAAAATCACCTTTTAAAACGACTCGCATACCACCTTGTAAATCCAATCCTAATTTGATTGAGAGTGACTTTCCGCCTCGGATGAGATCTTCAATCAACGTAGGCTCAACTTTATTTTTTGATTCTAAAACCAATGATTGGTTCTCTTGAGAAATCTGATTGATCTTAGCTGATGTGATAAATCTTCCTTTGATTGTATAAAAAGGCTGATCAATACCTGGTAAACCTTGGTTTGGTGAAATGCTCCATTGACCGTTCGAATTGTAATCTTTTTGCCAACGAGAGAAAAAATCAGAGACAACTTTGTTCTGTTCTTCTAATGGAAGTGAATACACTTCTTTCTGGATCGCCAAGGACAGAGTTCTCTCAGCAAAGTTGGGATACAAAATCGTTAGCGCAATGCCAATGATGAAGAAAGGGATCAGTAGTAAACTGTACGAACGCAAATCAATGCTCCTGAATCTATTTATCGTCTATAAGAACGACTGCTCGAACTTGGCCTTGCCATTCGCAATCGGTAGAATGCGAATAGAATGATGATTCCCAAGATCAACATCGCTTTTTTATATTTATCAAAAAAATCTTTAAAACTGAACAAGGACTTGGAAGGGGAACCCGCGTTTCCTGCAGAGGAATCTACAGTTGATTTGATTGTCTCGGCTTCTTTTCCGTAGGTAACTTCTTTACCAAAACCTGGCAATCCCTCGGGCTCTATTTGGATTTTCGGATTGATCCATTTGCCTTGCATCACAACTTCCTCTTCCTTTTTGGTCTCCTCGACCTTGGGGAGAATAGGTTTGGAATCGCTTGGAACAAGGTTACTCCCGTTATCAACTAATGCCGTGTTCGGAAGAGTTTGGTTCTCTTTGTTTTTCTTCTTCTTTTTCTTTTTGGAAGTAGAACTCACGGATTTTTTGTCTTTTGATTGGACTTGATTTGTCTGTATTGTTTCCTCTTTGGACTTTGTGACAGTCTTTGGTTTATCGTTCACTTTGTCCAAAAAATCCAAATTATCCTGTGAGTATACTTCCCCTACAAAGAAAAGGATAAGGAGAAGTGAGAGCCAAGTTTGTTTCATTTTTTACGTTTTCTTTTTTAAGATGGCGCTTGTTTCAAATGTAACATTTGTATTTGCGCTAACACTCAAAACTACAGTTTCGTTGTTGTCTTTGAACTCTACCACCTTACCGTGCAATCCACTATTGGTAATGACAGTATCACCCTTTTGTAAGTTTGCGATCATTTCCTTTCTCTTTTTGTCTTCTCTTTTGTTGGGTAGGATGACTAAAAAATACATTGCCACTAGCATAATGGGAATGATCAAAAGAGATTGAATCGACGAGCGACCTGCATCGGCGCCCGCTTCCTGTAGTAGGAGAATGAGGGGATTTGAAACTTCTAACATAGTTACCATACTTATCTATTTATCCAAGGATGAAACGGCTCAGCTTAAATTCAATGTTTCCCTGACAAATTTGAGAACTTTTTTCTCTAAAAGTGTTGATTTGGCCAAAGTATAGCCTTCAGAGATGCTTTTGGACTTGCCGGCAAGAAAAAGGGCGGCACCAGCATTCAAAGCCACCATATCAGAACCAGAAGTGTTCTTTCCTTGGAGCACATCCAAAAAGAGTGCCTGGGAGGCTTCTTTGGTATTCTGGAATACTTCCTCAGGTCGAAGGGGTGATAGTCCTTTCAGTTCTTTTGGGTCAAAGAGAGCCTTCTCCCATTTCCCGTCCTCCAAATGGATATAGTCCGTGGGAGAAAATATAGAAAATTCATCCAGACCATCACGCGAATGGCAAACGATGGCCTTTCGTGTTTGGAGCTTGTGTAATACCCCAGCGACTAAGGGAAGGAGGCCCACATCATAAACACCAATGACCTGCATCTTCGGACGGAAAGGATTGGAGAGAGGTCCGATCAAATTAAAAAATGTGCGGATCCCCAATTCCTTTCTCACAGGAGCCGCATATTTCATTGCAGGGTGCCAATTGGGTGCAAAGAGAAAGACAAATTGGTGCTTTAAGAAGTAGGCCACGGTGTCGGTATGGCTCATTTGCAGGGGATAGCCCAGAGACTCTAATACATCAGAGGAACCCGAAAGAGATGAGACCGAACGATTTCCATGTTTGGCAACAGGTAAACCTAAGGAGGCCAATACAAAAGCAGAAAGGGTGGATACGTTTAGTGAACCTTTTCCATCACCTCCGGTACCGCAGGTATCTATGAAATCAAAGTCAAACGTTTCCTTAACGGCAACTGCGTGATTTCGCATCGCTTCGACGAAGCCCGTGATCTCATCTTCCTTTTCTCCTTTGATTTTCAAAGCTGTTAGAAAAGAGGAGAGAAGTATTTCGGAAACATGGCCTTTCATCACTTCATCTAAAAAGCTATGTGCCTCTTCACGCGAGAGATCTTTGCCAGCAATCACTGACTCGAGGAGTGGTTTAAGATTGGATGCGGTCATAAAAAATCCGTTTTAAGTTTCGATACGAGAGCAAGGAATAATTTGTAACAAGATAACGAAGGCCAGAGAAGACAGTAATGATAGTTGTAAGCAACATACCAAAATAAGGAACAAAAGCCGCCGCTAGTGTAATCAAATCATTTGTTTCTGGTAGATCATCTCTTTGGATAGTGGCAAAGAAACTTTTAGCATTCTCACTTGCGATTTGAAATGTAGAAAGACCAGCTGTTTTTCCAAGAGTATACATTTCATTGATGAGATTTTTTCTGTTTCCAGAAACTAACATAAAGATAACAAGAATTAAGAGAATAGCTCCCATCTGAAAGGCTGTTTTCACCTTTCCCATCATGGTTGTACGTAAACTTGATCCTGATCTAACGGCAATATAGCGTAAAAAAGTAATCAGCATGTCTCTACCAACAATCAATACGACCATCCAAACTTCGATCGGTTCATGGATGAATAGAAAAGCAATGAAACATCCAATGACCAAGAATTTGTCAGCTAAAGGATCTAAAAATTTTCCGAATTCTGTTTGTTGGTTCCATTTGCGTGCAAGGTATCCATCAATTAAATCAGTAAGAGACGCAAGAGCAAACAATACAAAGGCAAAAATCTGGTATTCGATTTCTTTTTGAAAGAGAGAATACACAAAGAAAGGGAGGGCGAGGACGCGTAGTACGGTTAAGAAATTGGGAAAATTGGCAATGGTTTTCCAATCCTCCATTTATGATACCCAAGTTCCGCTCATATCGAATTCAAAGAAGCTATCGATTTGCACCTTCCCAAACTGTCCAACTTTTAAGGACTGGTCTTCGACAAACACGACTTCATCGATCTCGGGTGCATCTTGGAATCGTCTAACCGTTGCCCCCTCTTCTGTAACATCATCCACGATTGCCTCATATACCTTACCAATACGCTGTTGGTGGATGTCTTTTAAAACTTCTAGGTAAGCTTCTCGCACGAGATTCACACGTTTAGAGATCTCTTTGTCTTTTATTTGTCCAGGTAAATCAAACCCTTTTGTTCCCTCTTGCGGTGAGTATGGAAATAAATTTACCTTCTCAGGCTTTACATCTTGGATGAACCGAATGATTTCTTCGACATCAGCAGTGGTTTCCCCAGGAAATCCTAAGATAAAGGAAGTTCGGATCTCTAAGCCTGGTTTGAGAGCACGTGCCTTTTCATATAGATGTTTAAAATAGGAATAATCTCCCGACCTGTTCATAGACTTTAAAACTGAGCTTGAGACATGCTGCAATGGAGATTCCAAGTACGGCGCAATATTGGGCAGTTCTGCATAGAGATCCAATAGTCTCTCCGTTTTTTTGTCGGGGTAAAGATACAATAGCCGTAACAAGCTTAGGTCCTGGATACTTGCTACAGAACGTACAAGGTCTAGGAGACGATCTGTATCCTTTCCATAGAAAACTGTATCCTGAGAAACCAAACATATCTCTTTGGCACCAGCTCGTATGGCTTTTTTTGTCTCTTGGATAACGTCAGATGCCTCCGCATCCCGGTATCTGCCCCGTAAGTTCGGGATGATACAAAAGCTACATCCACGGTTGCAACCATCCGAAATTTTTACATAGGAATATGGTTTGGAATAGTTTTCGATTTGGGTGGAGATCTGTAACCTCTCGATCAAATCCTCATTGAACTCCTTGGCATCTTGGAAATCAAGTGGGAAGGCTTTTCGTAGGATGGCTCCCGCTTGCTCGTATTTCCCGGTGCCAAAATGAAGGTCAACCTCTGGCAGGTCCTCGGAAATTTCTTTGCCTGCTCGTTCTGCAAAGCAGCCAACGACAACTAACTTTTGTTTTCTTTTTTTTTTGACATCGATTGAATCCAAAATTGTCTGGATGGTTTCTTTCGTTGCCTCTTGGATGAATGTACAGGTATTTACTAAATGAAAATCACTCGCCTCAGGACCGTTTGCTGGGAGAAGGCCTTCCTTCAAAAGGGATTGGTGCATACTCATGGAGTCCACTGTGTTTTTGGGACAACCAAGAGTAGTGATATAAAACGATTTGGGAAGTGGTGCTGATTCGGATTTGGGCATTACTCACCTAACTCACCAATGATGGACTGAGTGGAGTCATATGGGTTTTGTTTTCTTACAAAGATCTTCTTTACAAGTTTACCTGGTTTTCCCAGCACGGCACGCTCTTTGCCATTTTGCACCATCTCAACGGCACCACCATCTCCTACTTTCATTTCCAGACGGTCTCGTGCTTCCAAATGTTTCACCTCGCCTGCCGAAACTAGACCTCGTTCACCCATTTGGCCATCGATGACAAACTCAACATAACTTGGCTTGGAAAAGAATAAAGTAACTTGTATGGGAACATCACCAACTGGTTTCGAAACCACACCTTCTCTTTCTTCACGTAAGGTAACCAAAACCTTGGCTGATTTTTCTGTAACTGCTTGGGTCACAACACGGATATCACGTCGCAGGGAAGAAAGTTCTTGGATTCTGTATGAGAGTAATGTCTCTTCTCCCTCAGCCGTCTGAAAAAAATATACATTCTTTTCGGGGAAGATATTAAAACCTATGTTAGCCTTGCCATTCTGCACACCTCGCACAAACATCTTACATTGTTGGTTGTTTACGCTAAAGGACACCCCTCTGTCTTCAGTTAAGATAAACGGAACCGAAGCATTTTCAGGAACACTCTGGGATACAAAATTGATACCAGATGGGATTTCAGTTGAGGATGTATCTTCTGTTTCTGTAACGTTTGCAGTCTCATCTTCAAGGGAGGCACCAGAATCTTCAAAACTAATGTACAAAATATATGCTGCAACGGCTACCAAAGCGATAGAAAGCATTGTCACAAAACGATTGCGATCTAAGGAAAAACTAGACATGGTCGGTTTTGTTAATTCTTCTAAAGGAGCTTGGGATTCTTCAATTTGCTCACCACGATAGAGATTGAGTAACATGGCTGTGTCGAGTTTCAGATAACTGGCATAATTTTTCAAAAATCCTAGGGCAAACGTTTCCGCTGGGAATTGTGAGTAATCCTCTGTCTCTAAAGCTATGATATATTTTGCCGCGATATTGGTTTCTTTTGCGACATCCTTGACAGAGAGTTTTCTCTCCTCTCTAGATTCTTTTAAAATTTGACCGACTCGTTTTGTATTCAAAATAATCCCTCGTAAAACCCTTAGTTTTCTGACACCAAAGGGTTGTTTACAATCTTTGCATTTCCACTCATGTGAAAATTGAACACCCCATCCTGTATGTCCTCTTGAAAATTAATATTGCTAAAAGATATGGTCGTTTCTTTTCCACGGCCATCGGTTGCCACGGCTCTGCGTATCAAATAGGATTCGGAATCGACAAAGAGCTTCATTTTTTCAAAACCACCTATCTTCTCTCTTTGGTCAAGTTCCAAGACAAAGTATTTGGTTGGGTCTTTATCAATGACAAGCCTAGGTTGCTCGATAGCATCAAACTTATAATGGTACTTTCTAAATAAACGGGACAAACCGTCCGCACTATTGGCACTGAAAATAGGACCAGAAGAATTCTTTTTGTCGAGAGTTAGGTCTTGTTTTCCAACGGCCCCTAACCGTTTGATAAAAATATAAAGAGTCTTCCCATCGGAGACAATCTCGTCGCCATCAGGTTCTGAAAAATCATACCGAATCTTTCCTGGTCTTTTGTACAAACACTTCCCTTTCATGAACTTTTCTTTTTTGTTCTCAATGGTTCTGATCTGAAATTCAGCCGAATAACTTTCGATTTTGGAGAATTTGTTTTTAATCTTCTTCACAACTTCAGAGGGCGAATGCCAGTTGTGGGCAGGGTTCGTTTGCGAAAAAATGGAAACGGACCAGCCAAAAAAGAAAAACAAAAGAAGGAAGCGCAACTTCATAGTTTCACAGTTTTTTTTCCCAAGCCTACTTTGTCTATGATTTACGCTGACCGTAAGATTTCGCGAGGTTTTGCGCCAATTTGAGGCGAGACGTAGCCCCTTGCTTCCATCAGTTCCATAAGGCGAGCCGCTTTGTTGTAGCCTATCCTCATGCGCCTCTGGAGATAACTGGCACTTGCTTTTTTTTCTGTGAGCACAATGTTCCAAGCTTCCTGAAAAAGGTCCTCGTCCTCCGATTCTATTTCTTCTGCGCTTCCTTCGTCCTCCCAATCGATTTCGATATAAGCAGGAGAGCCTTGTTTCTTTGCCTCTTCCACAATGGCTTCTATTTCTTTTTCTTCGACAAAAGGAGCTTGGATACGAATCAAATCGCTATCCTCTGGGGAACGGTAGAGAAAATCCCCTTTTCCCAGAAGTGATTCTGCCCCATTGGAATCCAGGATTGTACGTGAGTCTGTCTTTTGGGCAACCTTAAATGCAACTCTTGCGGGGCAGTTCGCTTTGATAAGACCAGTGATGACGTCAACGGAAGGCCTTTGGGTCGCCATCACCAAATGGATGCCCACAGCTCTCGATTTTTGGGAAATCCTTTGGATCTTTTCTTCCAATTCCTTTCCTGAGACCATCATGAGGTCTGCTAACTCATCGATGAAGATTACGATATAGGGAAATTTTTGGTAGCCTTGGGCATGGGCAAACTGTTCTACCTTTTCATTGTAACTCTTAAAGTCTCTACTTTTAAGTTTGGATACAATTTGGTATCTAGATTCCATTTCGTCAATGGCCCAAGCCAAAGCCTTACTTGCCTTTCTTGGATCTGTGATCACGGGCACGAGTAAGTGGGGGATGTCTTCATACAAAGTCATCTCCACCATCTTAGGGTCGATCATGATAAACCGTACTTCTTCGGGTGACCGAGTGCAGATCAGACTTGTGATCATTGCATTTAAACTGACGGATTTTCCTGAACCAGTTGTCCCTGCGACAAGTAAGTGTGGCAATTTTGCTAAATCTATATTTACAATTTTTCCAGAGATATCCTTTCCTATGGAAATGCTCAATCCTTTCGCTTTATTGCTTTGTAATGCTTCCGCTTTTAGGATTTCAGAGAGATACACATCTTCTCGGATTTGGTTAGGTACTTCGATTCCGATTGTGGATTTTCCTGGGATTGGAGCAACGATCCTTACATTTGTGACTTCTAAATGGCCTCGGATTTCATCGACTAAGGTTGTCACCTTACTCAGCTTAACACCATAGGGTATCGTTAACTCATAGCGTGTGATGATGGGACCTCTTTCTTTCGATATGACTTTTACCTCAATGCCAAAATGCCCAAGGATCTCTTCTATTTTTTTGACAACGGTCTCCACTTCTGATTCGTTCCGAGAGGTATGCAAAAGACTTGGTTTATGATCGAGAAGAAGCTTTGAGGAAATATAATATCTGCCCTTTTTCAACCGTACAGAAGGTACCATGGATCCAAAAGGAAATTCCTCTTCACGTGGAACTTCCTTTGTCTTTTTCTTTTTTTCTTCCATCATATATACGTTACTTGGCGGAAGTATTTCTGTTTCAGCAACTGGTATCGTTTCGATACTGAGGGGTTCTTCTACATCTGCATGATCCACTTCTATTTCGGACTCTTCTACAGAGTCTTCTTCATGTTCCGTATCCGGAGCCTCGGAGGCTTCTTTGGCTTCCAGATCCAAGTCCAAAAGCTCTTCCTCCTCCTCCCACTCCTCTTCGGAAATCATCGGTTCCTCTTCATCTAGGATCAAATCCTCTTCTTCCCAATCACCACCCTCTCTTTCATACAATTCTAAATCGGAAAAATCGACAATGGGAGTTTTTTTCTTGAGAGAGGTAAGATCAGAAACTGGTGTTAGTGGAAGTTTCCAGCTAGAATCTTCAACTCTTTGCTCTACCTCTTCTTTTCTCTCCTCCCTTAGGTCTACAAAACGATACAAAGGAGCCGAGAATGGACTTGTTTGTGAGATGGTATTTCTTTCTTTCCGATTTGCATCCATACGATAGACAAATCCAGTTTCTTCAAAAAATCCATCATAGAGATTGGCATTTTTGTATTGGATGTTGTTTTTTTTTCGCTCTACCTTAGGAAGGGTAAGGACAGGGGCTTCGGGGGCCTCTTCTGCAATCACTTTCTTTTCAAACCAACCTTTCTCTGAAGATGTTTCGAAACGAAGGGGAGACTCTAGTCCCGAATGTACTCCTACATTCGAAGGCCGAGGTAAGAGATCAGAAAGAAACTTAGGAATCCGCAAATGGGAGAGGTCCCGCTTTGCACCAAAGACTCCCAACAATCCTTGGGAAAGTCCATTGAGTTTTTGAACGGTAAAGCCCCAAGCACTATCTTCTAACCAAACAATTGCGGAATAGATGTACAAAAAGAATACGACAATGATCCTACCTGTCTCGCCAAATAGATACTGCAAAAGCCAGGAAAAAAACATCCCGATGATACCGCCACCATCGCCTAACTTACCCATGGGAGTTTCCAAAATTTGTAAAGAAACAGAACTTGCGACTAGAAGCAGAGGAAAGTAAAGTGCCTTGCCCAGGCGATCAAAATCAGGGTTCTTAAAGGAGATGACACCAAGAACCAAAGCAAATCCTGCTAGGAAAAAGGCAGCCTTACCAAAGAGATAGAGCAAGGTAAAGGACACATAGTAGCCTATCCTTCCAAACCAATTGGCTAAGGATCCATCGTCTCCCTCCGTGAATGAGAACAAGGAGAGAAGTAAAAATACACCAAAGAAAACAAAGGCGTATGGGCTTAAATCTTGTCTGAATGCGTGCCAGGTCGGTATGGATCTTTCTTTTTCCATACTCAAGATATCGGCCGTTTCGGGACATAGACTGGTAAAAAAACCAGTCTTTCTTACTTAGGAAAAGGAAAGGATTATCCTTTGAAATTTGTAAAGCTTGCGTCGAAAGGAAAATCAGCGTCGCGGATGAGCTTCATAACCGCCTGTAAATCATCCTTTTTCTTTCCAACAACACGAACGGAATCGCCTTGGATGGACACTTGTACTTTCATTTTGGAGTCTTTGATGAGAGTGGTAATCTTTTTGGTTTGGTCGGGTCCCAATCCGTTTTGGATTTTTACCTTTTGTCGGACAGTCTGCCCCGTTGCCGGTTCCACTTTTGAATCGAAATCAAAGGCCCGAAGCCCTATCCCTCGTTTTGCCATCTTGGTCGTCAATACATCGATGACTTGCTTCAGTTTGATTTCGTTTTCGGAGGTGAGGGTCAACTCGTCATCTTTCAGTTTGATGTCCGACTGGCTTCCTTTGAAGTCAAAACGAGTGCTTATTTCCGTTAGAGCTTGCGAGATTGCATTTTGCAGCTCTGGCCTATCGACTTTTGAAATGATATCAAATGATGGATCTTGTGCCATGTCATTTTCCTTCCCATTCTTGTTTCAGTGTTTGGATCGTCACATCGAGAGCTTTTTCGATCGAGTCGGGATTTTTTCCCCCACCTTGTGCCATATCAGGTCGCCCTCCTCCTTTGCCACCTAACAATTCTAATGCAGATTTTAAGAGGTTTCCACAATGAATTCCTTTTGCTACATTCTTTTGGTTGCACATATAAACCAGAGTCGAACTTTCTCCTTCTTTGGAACCAAAGAGGCATATTACATCCTCTGATCTCGACTTTAGAGAATCACCTAAATCTTTCAAAGACTTGGAATCCACTCCATCAAATACTTGTTTAACGACGACAAGAGACCCAATCTTAATGACAGATTTTAACAGACTTTCTACCAACTCAGGATTCAATTGAAAGGACATAGCTTCCTTCTTTTTCTTCTCTTTAAAATATTGATTTGATTTCTCTTCTAAAATCTTTTCAACCGTTTGCTTTTTAGAACGTAAAATTCCAACGGCTTGTGTGGAATCTTTTTCAAAGGAAATTTGCACTTCTTCTGGAGAGGGGACTCTCTCGTGGATTCCAAAAACCTTCAGATCACCAAAGCTCTCTTTGACTTTAAGGTTATGCTCTTGGACTTTTTCTGCCAAAACTTGGAAGATAGATTGGAAATAGGCAACTACATTTGATCCACAAATTGCTTCTATCCGCCTATTCCCAGCTCCTGGGCTTCCTTCTTTTATGATAGCGAAGTACGAAATGTCCGCAGTATTCGAAACATGTGTTCCACCACAAAACTCCTTGGAGGCATCACCCATACTCACAACGCGCACCAAGTTTCCATATTTTTCATCAAACATAGAAACTGCACCGGAAGTTTTTGCCTCCTCAATGGGAAGGACTTCTGTCTTCACAAGTATCTCTTGGGCAATAGCACGGTTAACATCTTCTTCAATCCGAGTGATTTCTTCTTGGCTTAAAGCCTTTCCATGAGAAAAATCAAACCTTAGATAATCCGGTGAGACCACAGATCCTTTTTGCGAGACATGGTCACCTAATATGCGCCTCAGGGCACCATTGAGCAGGTGAGTGCCCGAGTGGTGGTTTGCTAGATTCTTTCTCCGTACCCCATCAATCTCAAGGGATACATGATCTCCTGTTTTGATTTCTCCCTTTAAAACAAGTCCCATATGCAAGAAGGCATCATTCTCTTTTTGTGTATCCTGCACCTGGAATTGAAAGTCTCCCCCTTTGATATAGCCAGTATCACCTAACTGGCCTCCCCCCTCAGCATAAAATGGAGTTCGGTCTAAGACAATGACGGCTTCCTCACCTTGGCGAACCGAAGGAACCTGTTTGCCCTCTTTGAATATATACAAAATATTTGCTTCAGCTTTCGAAGCTTCATAACCCAAAAATTCAGTTTTTAATTCTCTTCCATTCGAGAGTCCAGTCAGGTACGAGACTTTTTTCCCTTTCCAACTAGCGCGCGATAGATCTCTGTCTTTTTCTAGTTCTTCTTCAAACTCTTCTTCATGAAAAGAAAATCCTCTCTCCAAAACAAGTTCACGAGTCATCTCCTTTGGAAATCCAAAAGTAGAATATAAGCGGAAACTTTCTTTTCCTGAGACTACTGTTTGGTTTTGGGATTTTAATTCGGAGAGCAATCGTTCCAACTCTTCCAAACCGATCTCTAAGGTATTAAGGAAGAGTTCTTCCTCTTTCAAAATTGTATTCTTAATTTCTTCCTTTCTGGAGCTTAGCTCCGGATATCGTTCACTATAGATGGCGACAAGTGGTTCCACCAATTGGAAAAGGAACGGTTTATGGATGCCGAGTTTTCGCGCAAATAAAGAAGCTCTCCGTATGAGCCTTCGGATCACATAACCTCTGCCAGTGCGGTCGGGGATGATGCGGTCGCCTATTGCAAAGAAAACCGATCTCGAATGGTCTGTGATGACTCGAAAGGAAACCTTTGTACTTTCATTGTAGGTTTGGCCAGAAAGTGATTCTATTTTTTGTATGATTTTTTTGAGTTCATCTGTATCATACACAGAATCTACACCTTGGAGTAACATGGCCACTCGTTCCAAACCAGAACCTGTATCAATACCTGTTTGTTTGAGAGGGAGGAGTTCACCTGTGACTGTTTGGTTGAACTGGTTGAAAACTAAATTCCAATATTCTAGATAGCGGTCACAATCACAGCCAGGTTTGCAATTGGGATTATTGCCGCAATTGGGTCCGCCTTTCTCTGGGCCACGGTCTAGATACAACTCGGAACAAGGTCCGCAAGCCCCGCTATCTCCTGCAGGACCCCAAAAGTTATCCTTTTTCCCTAAGCGTACGATCCGTTCTTCAGGGATTCCCAAATCCATCCAAATCTGTTTTGCTTCGTCATCATCAAGATAGATAGTGACCCAAATTTTCTCTTTGGGAATCTCTAGGTGTTGTAAAGAAAATTCCAATGCATAGGCAATTGCTTCTTTCTTAAAATAATCACCAAAAGAAAAATTGCCCAACATTTCAAAAAAGGTGCAATGCCTTTCCGTCTTTCCAACAACTTCCAAGTCTGTTGTTCGAACACATTTTTGAACAGAGGCGGCTCGGGTATAGGGAAGCTCCACAGCTCCCGTAAAAAGAGGTTTGAATTGGACCATCCCGGCAGTTGTAAATAAAAGAGTAGGATCACCTGTTGGGACCAAACTAGAGGATGGCACGATGCTATGGCCATTTTTGCGAAAGTATTCAATGTATAGACTTGCGATTTCTTGGACCGTCTTCTGTTTCATACACTTACAGCAATTTCGTATTTCCCTATCTGGGCAAGGAAATTCATTTAAAATTTACGCAATTCACGGAACGAGACAAGGCTTACCAAACTAAAAAAGAGTGCCAAGAGTCCAAGAATTTGCATCCCCAAAACTAGGCCCCAAAGGTCCGCAAAGTAAGCGGAAAGAAAACCAGACAGGGCGGGAGTAAATTGAAAACAAACCATATAAATGGAGAGAAGTCTCCCTCTCATATCCTCTGCCGATTTTTTTTGCAAAATGGAAGGTAACAAACTAGAACTCATACCTCCAAAGATGCCGAAAAAAAAGAGTGCCCCTGATGTAACGGATGCTTGGTGGAACGAAATGATTGTAAGAAAGGCAAGGCCAGAAACAAAAAGTAAGAATAGCAGAAATCGACCTTGGTGTCTCCAATGGTGAAAGAAAATGGTTAATAGCCCACCCAACAAAAGTCCAGGACCCATCGCAAAGAGTACGGTCCCCCTACCCAATTCTCCTAATCCTAAGACTTCGCGGATGTACTTTGGCAGTACAACTTGCAGTGGGCCCAAATACATCATGCTGATGATGGTGACCACTAAGACCTGCCATAAGATGGGATCGGACTTAACGTAGGAAAGGACAGCCGATAATTTCTGTGACTGGTTTTCGAGTTTTGCCTGCCTTTCCACTGGTAAAAATAAGATGATGCTTAGGCTCAAGAAATGACCGATAGCAATGGCCAAAAAGATCATTTCGAAACTCAATATTTCTTTTAAGGCACCTATCATAAGAGGGCTCAATCCAAATAAGACAATGAGGAGTAGATTGGCAAAGATGGTGTGGAATACTATTTTATGAGTCCCACTCACATCCCGTAACAAAGCCATCCTACCAGGTAGGACCACCGTCATACCAATTCCATGGAAAAAGGCTAGACCTAACAAAAGATAGGGTTCTTGCAAAAGCTCATGGGAGAGAAAAAAGATGAGAAAACTCGCGAGGAAAACGATGCCTTGGAAGGAAGCTAGTACTAGTTTTCGTGAGAAACGATCCAAAAGCAATCCGGTAAACATAAACAAAATGGGAAAAGGAATGTATAAAAAGAGAAAGACAATGCCTGAAAATCCTTCCCTTTCCACCAAACTTTGGCTATAGATGACAATCGTGTAAAGAAAACAACTCCCAGAAAATGTTCCTAGTGCGAACGCGATGTAGTACAATACCAATTGAAACATAAACCATCCTTACCACAAAAAAAAAGCCTCCCAAGGGAGGCTTTTCGACAGAGGACTCTTTCCCCGAATTATCGTTTTGAGAACTGCGTGCCTCTACGAGCTTTGTGTTTACCGTATTTTTTACGTTCCACCATACGATTGTCACGTGTTAAAAATCCTTCTTTTTTCAAAGTAGGTTTCAAAGCATCATTGAAGGCAACCAAAGCCCTAGCAACGGCATGGCGGATCGCTCCTACTTGGCCGATCACACCACCACCGCTTACATTGAGTAAAATATCATATTTGTCTTTTGCTTCTAAAGTGAAAAGAGGCTCAAGAGCTCTTCTCACTAAATGCTCACCATTTTTGATGTATTCCGTTACATCTTTGTGGTTTACGGTAATCTTTCCTGTACCACTAGCAATGCGTGCTCTTGCTACGGATGTCTTTCTTCTGCCAACTGCCCAAACTGCTTTTTGCGCCATTTACTTTAACTCCAACTTTAATGGTTTTTGAGCAGCTAAATTGTGTTCTGCGCCAGCAAACACACGGCAGTTGCTCAACATCTGTGCTCCAAGTTTGGACTTGGGTAACATACCCTTCACAGCTTCTAAAAGAATACGCTCAGGATTTTCAGATACTAATTTATGAAAAGGAACTGCTGTCATACCACCTGGGTAACGAGAGTGGTGGTAATAGATTTTCTGTTCACGTTTCCTTCCGGTAACGTTCACTTTTGCAGCATTGATGATGATGATGTTGTCTCCACAGTCTTGGTTAGCAGTGAAGGTTGCCTTGTGTTTCCCTCTCAGGCGGGAAGCCACTTGGCTTGCCAAACGACCAAGTGTTTTATCGCTGGCATCGACAATGTACCACTGTTTTTGAACTTCCTCTTTTTTCAAGGAAGGAGTCTTATGTGGTTTGGACAATAGTTCCATAGGGTGAGAATTCCTCTTTTCTGTCAGGATTTTCGGTTTTCTTACTAGGTCAAATAAATTTACTGGGCTTAGTTTGGACGAATCAGAGATCATCCGAGGCTTTTTCCCCCGAAACTCCTTCCCAGAGGATGATTGCTTCTTTTTAGCCCCAGACCTCCTCATTTCAACAGATTCCTTGGCTGAGGGCACCCATTTTTTGCATGAATGGTCGAGCCCGAAGGATTTGGCAGAAAAATTGATTGAAGTGAACCTCTCTGACATTGCCGCTTCCGGTGGGAGGCCAGAGCTTTGTTTTTTAAATCTAGGTCTATCCGCTCTTTCCCAAAAAAAACCTTGGGTGCTGGAGTTCCAAAAGGCATTTCGCAAACGCTTAGAGAAACACAAAATCACACTCGCCGGTGGAGATACTTTTTTTTCCAGGAGCACCCATTTGACCTTAACGATCCTGGGAAAAACGGCGAAACCATGGTCAAGAAGCGGAGGAAAGGATGGAGATTACCTCTACCTTACTGGAGAGATTGGGAACTCTGAACTCGGCTTACATTGCTTAAAAACAAAAGAAAAGCAAAATAGATTCCAAAAGGCAATCCAAAAGCACCTAAGTCCTACCTCACGGGCCTCCTTGGTTCCCACATTGCAAACATTCAATATCCATGCTTGTATGGATGTCACAGATGGCCTCATCCAAGATAGCTTACGATTGGCAAAAGCAAGCCACGGTGTTCTCGAGATTTTTTTAGAAGCTCTACCGGTCTCAAAGCTAGCTTTGGAAACACTCGGCTGGGATGCTGTGCTTGGATCCGGAGAAGAATTGGAACTATTGTTTTTATCGAATGAAAATCTTCCCGAAAAAATTGCAGGACAAAATGTAACAAAAATTGGACGATTCGTACGCGACAAAAATACATTGGGCAAGGGTAAGGTTCAGTTTCAATTAGGTGGTGAAGTGTACCATCCCAAACAAATCGGCTTTTCTCATTTTCCATCTTGAACCGAAACTTAGTTGTCTTTGGATTGCTTTAGAGTTGTATAAAAAATGTTTTCTCTGTTGGGAAGGTAGGGATGAGAATCGGAAAAGAGAAGCCCCCCACCCAAACAGAGTGGAGGGATAGAGCATAGCCTACTCTTCGTTAGAAGGCTCAGAATCTCGCTTTCGCTCTTGCCTTTCACGAGGATGGCTCTGCGATTCATTTGGCCTTTCGTCTGATCGGCCTTCAGGAGCCGAGTCTTGGCCTTCCGCATCACTGGAACGGTTGCCATTTTGTCTCTCATCTCTCTGCTGGGAATGCTGCCTTCCGCCTCTTTGTTTTTTCCGAGGTGGGCGCTTTTTCTCTTTCTTTCTAGTTTGCTGTTGTCCAAAGTTTTGGGCATCCGCTTTCGGCCTTTGGCGGAGTGAAATCTCCCAGAAAAAGGCAGATTGCACAGCCGCATCATTGTTCTCAGCAATGGAGACAATCTTATACACCATAAAGGCATCGTAGAAATATTCTTTCTTTTTAAAGAAAGAGTTTTGTCTTTCCTTTTCATCGTCTGTCACAAGAAACCTGGGTTGGCTAATGAAAACCTTGATGAGATTCTCCTGCTCCCGTTTAGGAATGCCCATTTTTTCAAATGCTGGGTTCAATGCTTCTTTGACATTGTGTGCTAAATGACCTTGCTCTGAGTGCAAAACATCACTGACTAAATCATAAAAAATAAGCGCATAAAAGATGGCCGGAGTCATCTCTTCTCTCGCCGAGAGGAGTTTGTCAGTAACTGCCAATCGCTTACCAAGAGGAGTGTCTAAGAAATTTTCACGCCATTCTTCGTTGTTCTTTTTGATCTTATCGACAACATTTTTAAACAAAACTTCGAGCAGATGGTTTTCTGCAAGACCTTGGAAGATCAAAGATGTTTTCCAAGTTCGGAAGATTTTGTTGTATTCTTCCAACAAACGAGCAGTAGATGACTTTTCGATTTCGGATCGGTTCTTTTTGATCGCGAGTTTTGTTTTCTTTTCGATGTCTAAACCTAGTAAGACTGAAAACTTCACGGCACGAAGCATCCGAACAGGATCTTCTTTAAAAGAGATATCTGGGTCACCTATGACACGAACGATTTTCTTTTGGATGTCATCAAAGCCACCCACATAATCTAGAATGGAATCGTTCTTTGGGTCATAGAACAAAGAGTTGATGGTAAAGTCGCGTCTAGCTGCGTCTTCTTTTGCTGTTCCGAAGGAGTTGTCCCGTTTGATTAAGTAGTCGTTATCAGCTTTGTGCTTTTCCAATCGATGCTCAGGCAATGAGCGAAATGTGGAGACTTCAATGATCTTTCCTTTAAAAATGATATGTACAATTTTAAATCTTTTGCCAATAATACGGCAATTGTTGAAAACTCGTTTGATCTGATTGGGAGTTGCACTCGTAACGATGTCAAAATCTTTGGGTCGTTTACCCATGAGAAGGTCTCTGACGCCACCACCGACAAGGTAAGCCTTGTAGCGGAATTTGTTCAGACGATTGATGATCTTGATTGCATCTTCATCAATGTTTGCACGGCGGATGGAGTGACTTTCTCTGTAGTATCTCTTTCCCTCGGGGTACATCAAAAAGGAATCGACAGAGTCGGCTTTCTTTCGGAAAAGAGAAGTGAGAAATTTAAACATATTCGATTCGTCCACTTTCCCCCTAAAAAAGGCATGGGCAAGTAAAAATTGGCATACGAAAGCATTGGAAGAAACTTACGCAACGACAACCTGGGAGCGCATTTGGATTGCCTATTTGCGCCAAAAGAAGCGATTTTTGCAATTATGGGAGGCAAGCAAACGGAAAGTGAGCTTTGTCCTCATCCCAAACAACGAAAAGGCCCTCCTCCAGGTAGAGCTTTCCTTCGGAATGTTGTTATTTTTGTCTTTTCTGGCCTTGGGTTTGGTTCTGCTCTCCCTCTCGTTTCTTATCTACTTCTCCTTCTTTTTTGAACGCAATACCTCACTGGAAAAAAGAGCTGAAAACCAGCTAGTCTCCTTCCTATTTTATGACCTACTTTCCCAAGACCTGCAAGATTCGGTCGAGGACCTAGAATCGGCTACTGAGTCCCTAAACCAATTGGCTTGGGACCAAATCCCCGAAAAAGAGATGATCACTCAGGACTACCTTCTAAAGGAAGAATACAGCCGAGATGACCAAGAATTGGAATCAAACCTTAACCTCTACCAGCAAGTCGTACATACCTACGTCGAATTTGGATTGCGGCTCGGGAATTTGGTTCCCAACTTCCAGAATGCCTTTGAGTACCTTTCTATGAGAGAAAGCATTTTCTATTCCATGCCTAGGGGAAGGCCCTTGAAGCCGGGTGTTGGAGTCGTAACCTCTACCTTTGGAAACAGAAGTGATCCCTTTGGCATTTTACCCATTGGAGAGTTTCACTCAGGCATCGATTTTGCTGCCGGTGAAGGCACGCCAATCTATGCAACTGGACCTGGAGTGATAGCCAACGTAGACTCAACAGCAGGAGGACTCGGACGTTCTGTACGCATCAATCATGAAAACGGATTTTATACATTATACGGACATTGCTCACAGATCTTGGTATCACCTGGAGACCGAGTGAAACGCGGAGACAAAATTGCCCTAGTAGGACAAACTGGTAAGGCGACAGGTGCACACGTTCACTATGAAGTCCATGTTGGATTGGACTCACCTCTAGACCCAGAAGAGTACATCAACCTAGACTGATTTTTTCTTTTTTGTTTTGGATGGATTTGAGATAACGTGTGAGTTGTAAGACACGTTTGTGATTTGGATACTTTCCTTTGAGTTCGTGCAATAGATTCCCTGCTCGCTCCCAATTGCCTATCTTTATATGAGCAAAGCTCAATTTCAAAAGTACGTTCACATTGTCCGTTTCTCTTAACCGGACACGTTCAGCCATATCTGCCGCATCCTTGGACTGTTCCAATCGCCGACTATTCATAGATGCTAAAAAATGACTTTCTGTTTGATTTGGATAGTTTTCTATCAAAGATTCACATAGCGCATAACTTTTTTTGAATTCTCTTTTTCGGAAGCTTGTGATTGCCTGTTTCCAAAGTTCCTCGAAGCTTTTTTTTGGCGATGCTTCTTTTAAATACTCTATTCGCATGAGAGAGAGATCATCCGTTAAATCACCAAAATCCACTAGGGCATCGGCTATTTGATGCAGGTCTCCTCTACCTTTCTCTACAAACGTTAAAAATTTAGATTCATCTTCATTTAGTACCTTCTTCTCCTGGTTAGGTGAATGGACAAGCAAATCATCTCGACCATCCGAACCCGAAATCAAGATATCCTGTTTTTGCATCTGGAAGATACGTACACTTAGCCTTCCCTCTGGCATTTTGATCCCCAACTTTCTAAGCTGGATCTCTCTATCTAAAAATAAGGCTATTCCATCTCGGTACAAGACTAAACTCGGATGTTCCGCATTTATGTAATACACATTTCCAGTATTGTCTTCAACTAGCCCTAAAACGAGCGAGACGAGCATACTCCCATCAAAGGTTTCAAAGACTTTTTGCAATTCAAGAAAGGAGTTTTTGAGCCAACGCTCTGGATAGATATCGGATGCCTCTTCACTCATCTTTGTACGCTCAATAATCGCAGCAAAAACAGAGCCTAAAACCAAAACACCTCCCGCACCTTGGATGGATTTGCCCATTGCATCTGCGTTTACAAAAACAGTGTATTCTTTTCCCTTTAAAACTAGAGTATTTGTCACACACAAGTCTCCTCCAATTTCAGCATGCCATTGTTTGAATTGAAACTTTTTCTTTTGCCTGAGAAGAAATTGAACATTTACATTTTGGCTTTTGTAGGAATTGGAGCCCAATGGTTTAAGCAACAAAGAGGTTAAAAAATAATCACCATCTTGTTGGTTCTTTAACTCCTTTACACTCTCTAAACTTTTGGATAACTCAAGGGTTCGCTCTTTCACCTTTCTTTCCAAGGTAATGTTTAGATATTCTGTTTGCCTATGCACCTCAGAGAATTTATCAGCCAAAACAGTGGCTATACCAACGATGTAAATGAAGAAAGTATACTTTGAAAATGCATATCCAGAATTGAAAACCAATGAATCTAGAATATCATACACTGCAGAGATAATGAGTAGGATGGTACCTAAAAGTAAATTTTTTGAATAGTGGATTCGAAAGCGCACGCCTAGCGCTAAGCTAAAGATGATATTTGGTAAGGCGAAGGCAAATGCTACGCCTTGCCAAACGCGAAGGATCATCTCGCAGAGAAATAAGGGAAGAAACAAAGTAACAAAGGCAATGAAGAGATGAAAATAGAAAAGATACTTTTGGAATCTACTTGTCTTATCAAAATAAAAATAAGAGATGAATTGGAAAAAGGCTGAAAAAAAGAGATAAAGAACAATGAGCTCAAGCTTTTGGCTTATGACCGAATCAATCCCAAACTCAAATATCTCATTGCTTCGGGTAAAAAAATAAACTCCCGCACCAAAAGAAAAGATCCCGAAATAGAGATTGTATCTCTCTTTCGGTCTTTTTGAAAAAAGAAAGAAATGGTACATTCCGACGACCAAATAAACTAAAATCAAAGCCAAAGATACTCTATCTTGTCTTTGGTACAGTAAGTTTTCATACTCACCAATCATATAACCACGAGATAGATAAAGACCAGTATGGTCATACCTTGGGTCACCCACAATGTGCAAGATGAGTTGATTGTCCTTTTCTTTGGTGATCTCTTTTGGAATGGGATATACAACTCCTCGCACAGTTCGGTGGAAAAGCACATTGCTTCCATCATAGAGTCCCTCCTTAGCGATCAATCTTCCATTCACAAAGATTTCAAACGCTTCTCCAATCTCAGCAAAAGAGATTGCAAGATTTTGATTTCTTTCCTGCATTTCTTGGCTGAGATCAAAGGAGGTAGCCAAAGTATATTCTGCATAGCTGCGATCGGAAGGAAATACTTCACCGAGCCAGATGGGAAACTTGTCGATCTCTTTATACCTTGAATTTGGACTAAAGGCAAGCTTTGTATCCTGAAGTGAAAAGGAATCTTTTGCCCACCAACGTCTATCCTCGGACTTGTTAGGAAGGGAACTTAGATCTAGAATACTTTGTGCGGATAGATAAGAACAAAAGAAAAAGGAGATAAATAAACCGAGAAACCTAGTTGCAAGATCCACTTACTTTGATTGGGAGGAAATGTGAAGGCTTGTCAATTCAAAATCAGAGGTGAAAAAAGGGCAATTTGCCCCCTTTCACCTAACATAAATTAATTAGTAATTAAACTTTGTAGAAAATAATCTACAGAAAATGCCCCGCCGCCTGTGATGACAAGAGCAATGGACAAACCAATCGCTAACAAGTGAAACTCCATGCCCTCCCCTTTTTGTGCCCCAAACCAATTGATGAAAAAACCATTGGGACGGTGGACAAGAAAAGCTGCACCTAACATAATGATACCGATGGATAGGGCGGAAAACTTTGTGAGAAAACCCAAAACTAGGGCCACTGAGCCCAATGATTCCCCGATGATGACCAAAAAGGCTATGATACCCGGAAGACCCGCTTGGCCAGTAAAGTATCCATAAGTCCCTTTAAACCCGTAACCACCAAACCAACCTAGGAGTTTTTGAGCCCCATGTGGGAAAATCACAATCCCCAAGGTCAGACGTAACACTAGGGGCACAATGCTATCAGAGGTCGAAAAAAGAAGTTCTAACATATTCAATTCCTTAAGATTAATTAGTTCAACATTAAGCTATTTAATCTAAAAACACAAGTCTTTTTTAGTCCTTTGGGCTCGAAAAATCCGAAGAATTCCTGGATAAAATACTCCTTTCCCTCCAAACCAAGAGATTTAGGCTCACCTTATGTTAGATCGAATTCCAATACCGAACCCCTTTGGCTGGGGCGGACTATCCACGTTTAGTTTGCTCATGATGTTAGCATTTTTGGTAGGTTCTTATATCTTACCTAAAGAACTGGAACGCAGAAAATTAGAACCATCACATAGTGATTGGCTCATCTTTTTAGGTATTTTGGGTACACTCATTGGTGCGAAAGTGTTCTTCATCTTTGAAATTTGGGACCAGATCTTTATCCAGGTGCCAGGATATGACGGTCGTTATTCCTATCCTCTTTTGCATTGGGAAGGATTTCCTGGGCAACCAGGTTTGTGGTCCTCTCTTTTCAGTGGTGGTGGGCTCGTATTTTATGGTGGTCTCCTCTGTGGTTGGTTATTTGTTACACTTTACTTCAAATATTACAAACTCGATATGGGAAGTTATTTTGATGCTATAGTTCCGGCATTGAGTATGGGTTATGCGATTGGTAGATTGGGTTGTTTTGTTAGTGGAGACGGATGTTATGGATTCGCAACAGATGCGAGAATCCCTATCCTGGTATTTGAATTTCACGGTGCCCACCCATCAGGTGTGCCTGTATGGAATACTCCTGTTATGGAATCCATCATTGCCTTTGGCTACTTTGCTTACCTTCAATACTATGCTCGCTTCCAAAATTTTAGAAAATGGAGCCTTGGTGCACAGTTCCTAATGTTACATGGAACAGCGAGACTTCTGATCGAATTCTTACGCGTAAATAAAGCGGTAATCCCTTTTTTAGAGCCTCCTCAACTTGTCAATATTCCTGACTCAAGTGGAAACCCAGCCTTCTTAACTGGTTACTATTGGCATGGATTTTCCCAATCCCAGTACATCTCCATTGCTTTGATTTTGGCGGGAGCGATCATGTTTTTTAAAGGAAAGTTATGGCAGAAGGAGGAAACATCTGCATGAAATCGTTCCCGTTTTTTGAAATCGTTTATGACCGAAATGTAGCCATTCTCTACTTGAATCGACCTGACAAACGAAATGCTATGAACTGGCCCTTTTGGAGAGACCTACCGGAAGTTATTCAGACAATTGATGCGGATCCAAAGGTTCATGCTTTCATAATCGCGGCGAGGGGTAAGTCTTTTTCTACTGGATTGGATCTGGAGCAATTCTTTTCCGAATTCCAACATATCGTACAAGGTGAATTAGGTGACCATAGAGAAAAACTATATCACTTAATTTTGGATATGCAAAAAGGAATCAATGCAGTTTACGATTCAAAGAAACCATCGATTGCTCTCATCCAAAGGCATTGCATTGGTGGTGGTTTAGATCTTATCTCAGCTTGTGACGTTCGCTATGCAAGTAAGGATGCAAGTTTCTCTTTGCGCGAAGCAAAAGTCGGTATCGTTGCCGATATGGGCTCTTTACAAAGACTTCCAGCTATCATTGGCCAAGGAAATACAAGAGAGTTAGCACTGACGGGCAAAGACATTGATGCAAATGAAGCGCTTCGCATGGGTCTTGTCACAAAGGTTTTTGATACTGAGGAGGAAATGTTCGCCTACGGTTTGAAGACTGCTCACGAAATTGCTGAAAACCCAACAATTGTGATCCGAGGAGTGAAGCAAGTGATGAATGCATCAGCACATTTCAATTTAAAAGATGCATTGAATTATGTAGCCGTTTGGAATGCGAGTATGTTGGACACGAAAGACTTCAGACAAGCAATACAAGGTTTCCGAGAAAAAAAGCGTCCAATTTTTAACTCAGAAACCGCTCAATGATGGATTTAGCAATAAACGTCCAGAAGCCTCTGGGGAGAGGTAGCCTCCGCTACTTTTTCCTCCACGGCTATCCCAATCAATTTCTGGTTTAAGTTTTGATTTGCCTGGAAGATTTCTTTTGGCAGGTTTAAAATGGAATGTAAATTTGAGCTAGATTGAATCATTGTATGGCTCCTTTGGATTCTATCATCCCTAATCTGATCTTCGGTAAATCCTCTTCTTTCCTTGAGTGAAAATGCAGCAAAACCGAGATTTTTTTTCCATACTACGGAAAGCAATCCGCCTAGAAAGAGACCGTGAATTCACAAAAGCATTTAATATCTTCTCTGAAGCTGAATCCCTAAGCCCAAACCCCCAAACTAAAATCAAAATTAGGGCACGAATGGCACTTTGCCAGAACGTATTAGGAAATACAAAAGAAACGGAACTACAGTTCCAGAAGGTGATGGACGATTTTGCAGACCACCCACTCTCTTTAGACGTATATGCGAGGTTTCTAATACGAATCAAAAAATTCAAATCCGCAAAATCAATTTTGAATAAAGGGATATTTACTTTCCCTCATTACCTAGAGTTTTATTTGCTCCTCGCCTCACTTTTGAAAGACATGGATCGCTCTGAAGAATCGATTGCAATCTTAAAACAGGCTCTTTCCAGAGAGGATCTTAGCAAAGCGAAAGGAATCAACCGAAAGGATATATGGGCTGAACTTGGCTCATTATATTATGCCCGAGCAGATTACAACTCAGCCTTAGTCTGCCTCCGCAAATCTCTGGCTATGGGTTTGG
Organism: Leptospira ryugenii; assembly: GCF_003114855.1. Classification (NCBI taxonomy): domain Bacteria; kingdom Pseudomonadati; phylum Spirochaetota; class Leptospiria; order Leptospirales; family Leptospiraceae; genus Leptospira; species Leptospira ryugenii. Next base: position 207,422 of record NZ_BFBB01000003.1, read on the forward strand.
AATCCGATTTTTTACACTTTGAACTTTTGGCATTATGTTATTTGGAACTTGAAGATGCCGAAAGTGCTATCCGTAGTTTAGAAAGTTTGGTAGAATATGCGGGTGAAATTGACCCTGAAATTCTCATTCTATTTGCACGGGCAAAATGTAGATTGGGTTTGATTGAAGAGGCGGCACAATTTTTAATCCAGGCCTACTCTTATGAAGATTCCCTAACTTTAAAAGGACATGAGATGAATGACTTTGCCCCATTGCTTCGCAATGGATTTTTCACTACATTGGAAAATGTAGAATGGGAGGAATCCTAGTGCCTCAATTTACTTCGCTCGAAGAGGAAATACAATTCCAAACAAAACGTCTTGCACTCGAGAGAGAAAAGGAAAGAGAACAATTTACAGAGAAAAATCAAAATCAATTGAAATTGAAAAAATGTATATTGGAAGAGATCCAATTCTTGTATGGGAATACTTGGAAAGTCAGCTTTTCTCATACAAATTTTTCTTCGATCAATGATTGGCATAAAGGACAATCTGTTCTCATACAAAGCGAATCTGAATCAACCTACGGACACATTGTAAGCATTGATAAATCCAAAATCATAATCCAGTCCCTTGGCGAACAAGAATGGGAGTCCGATGAATATGAAATTATTGCGTGGTTCCAAGAGTCCACATACAAAATGTATGAGGAAGTCGTTCACCTACTTGGGCAAGATCGCTTCCAATTGGCCAAAAAAAAACTCTCATGGATACTCTCTTATTCAAAGGGAGATAAACCAAGCACTCCAAAAGCAGAGGTAAGCCCTATTGAGAAATTACTTTCTTTAAATGAGTACGGATTTGTATTTGGTCCTCCAGGAACGGGGAAAACATTTTTATTGATGAATACAGCCGAGGCTATAATCGCAAAGAAACAAAAGTTACTTGTTCTCTGTCCAAATAATTATGCCTGTGATATGATTGTGGAAAGAGCGATTGCCAAAGATTGGAATGTCATTCGCTTAGGAAATTCAACGAAAATTAAAGAGACCGCCTTAGCCTATCATTTAGATTCCTTGGTTGAAAAAGACCATGCCCAAAGACAAATCCAGAAGTGGCAAAATGAATTAAAATCAATCCAAAAAAAATATCGATCCTGGAAACGAAATTTCGGAAAAGAAGAACGAGAGGAAAGGCAAAGTTTAAAAAAGGAAGCCAAAGACCTGTTGCAGACTATCAAAAGAGAAGAAGAAAATGTCCGGCAAAAAATTTTTGACAAGGCAGAAATGATTGTTGGAACCTTCTCCTCCTATTTTCCCTTTCTTAAAAAAGGGATTCTTTTTGACTATGTCTTTGTAGATGAAGCTACACAAGCAACGGATGTTGCATGTTATATGGCAATGATGTGCGGGAGTCATTGTTTTTATTTTGGTGATCCCAAACAACTCCCATATACATACCTCCTTCCAGAACACCAAAAGATTCCTTCTTTTTTGGAAAAAGGAATCCTGGAGGACCAAGGAGAGAGAACTGTATTTTTAAATACTCAATTTCGTATGTTGCCTGAAATAGTAAAGTTTCCAAACCAATATTTTTATGAAAATCAAGTCCAAACAAGTCCTAACGTAAAACATAATCAAAACATCCAAAACGAGATGTTGCGACTATTCTATTCTGATAAATCACTCCTATGGATTGATACGGCGGGAACAGACAATCAAGAAGAAAGAAACAAAACAACCGGTAGTATCTTCAATCTTTGTGAGGCCGATTTGGTTACGAACTTCGTCAAAAATGGCCTTAATCCAAACCTTTGCCAGATTTTAACTCCATATTCCGAACAAAAAGAACGCATTGAGAGGATGACCAACTATTCCATTCCTGTTCAAACATTTGATTCCTTCCAAGGTAGGGAATCAGATATGGTAGTAATTTCATTTGTGAGAACCAATGATGAAAATTCCCTAGGATTTCTAGCTGATGAGAGACGACTTAATGTCGCACTGACCCGGGCAAAGTTTGCACTGGTTTTGATTGGCGATTCAAGTACACTCTGTACAAACCCTATCTTCGAAAGGCTTTATGAGAGTGTAAAGGAATTGGGAGAGATAAAATCAATCTATGAATATCTATCGCTTTGACTATAAAACAACCCATTGGGCATCGGATAGATGGTAGACCAATTTATAGGCTCCTTCGCTACCAGGTGGCACTTCCTTTAGAAGTTCAAAATCAAAATCTGTCGTATCTTCCGCATGGTCTTTCACAGCTTGCGTGACGAGGATTTCCCATGCGTCGGCTGTATCTTCACCTAACTTTGAGGCTGCATTGACCTCAGCTCCAAACACATCCGTATCACCAATTTTCAACACTTTTCCATAACCCAATCCGACACAGAGAAGGATTTGTTCTTCTGGCGGACGGTCAATATTATATTTTTTGCATGCTTTTTGCATATGGATTGCACATTGCAGGGCTTTGTTGGTGTTTCTAAATAATACCATCAAACTATCACCCTCATCTTTTAAAAGAATGCCATCATATTCATCAACAACAGGAATCAAGATACGATGGGATTCAAAGATAGTTTGTAAAAAATGTATGATTCCAAATTTTGCCACCCCACGCGAAAAACCAGAGAGGTCGGTAAACATGACACACCATGTTTCACCAAATAGATCCCAAATCCTTTGGTCAATGATCTCTTGATTGGCTCCTGGTTTGATCCGTTCTTCTAAGAGTTTTTCGAGTCTTTCTTCCGAAGCCGAAGTAGCGATCGATCTTTTTTGTCCCATAGAAAAAAAACTACCGTAAAGATTTTTCTTTGTCAAGGAAGGAAAAGCAGCTGATCTAAATCAATAGGGAAAATTTCCACTCCACAAATTTAACATTACAGAATTCTGATTCGGGGGACGGTGAGTAAATCTAGGTTCTCGTAGACATGAGGTTTAGAAATTACGAATCGTTTTGATTGTTTTCATGAGGAGATATATGATTCTAAAAAAACTTTACCAATCCCAACAACCCCATTCTGTCTTTTTGATCGATGCCTTCGGTGCCTCTGTATCACTGACAATTCTTCTTGCGATACTTATCCCGCTCCAAACTTTCTTTGGTATGCCAAGTGAAGTTCTCTATCACTTAGCGATTTTAGCCTTCCTTCTATTTTTATATTCCTCTTCCTGTTTGCTTATCAAACCAAAACAATGGAGAGCCTTTCTCTTGGTCGTGGTCTTTGGCAATTTGAGCTACTGTCTCCTCTCTTTTTACTATCTAGTCACAAGATGGGATTCGCTTACGACTTTGGGTGAGCTGTATTTTATTTCTGAAAAATTTACGATCCTAGGGATTATTGTTTGGGAATGGAAGGTGTATCGAAGTCCAAATTAAAAAAAAAAGCCGTCCCTAGAGACGGCTTTCCTGAATACTCTTTAGGTAGCGATTTGCCACCGAATGAGGATAAAATCTAGTTTTGTTTCAATGGTGTTTTGTGTATAAATGGAGCCTCTTCCAATCCTTTGCTCAATTCTGACAAAGGAATCTTATCTTTAGGTAAAGATTTAAGTGATCCATACTCATAGCCCCTCGGATAGTGTTCTTTATCCTCAGGAGAGTAGAAGTATACGTAATCTTTCACTAAATTTTTTGAATATCTCCACACACTCTGTTCTGGGTCCTGGTTGACCACCAAACATTTCGGGCTCATGTATCCATTTTGAGTCAGGGTTTGTACCTTGATGAAGTACTTTGGATCCCAAACATTGTGGTTTCTATGTCCTGATACTTTGACAACAGTGCCTACAGGAACATACTCAAGAACTGCCGACTTAACATTTGGTTCAGAATATAGGGGCACTGTAAAATCTAAACTTGCTTTGTTTGTTTTGTCATCACAGAGTTTGTGCCAAGTAACTTCCGCATTTTTAGCACATCCCACAAATCCAAAAAGGGAAACCGAAATCAATATAATCGTTTTTTTCATACTTAATCTTCCTTTATTGGTGGTGGTGTAAACATTCATCTAGCCTAGGGTCACCCACAGGAACAAGGCTATGCTTCTCAAGTTTTTTGAATACGAACAGCCCAAAAAGTCCCAAGGTCCCAATCGTTCCACCTAACGCAAGTAACAAATGAAGGATAGAAAGTTTTTCAAAACTAGCTGGGAAAACAAGCCAGAACAATTCAAAGAACTGAACGAGTAGGATCCAAGTTGCTAATTTCGCTAGAAAACCAAGATTACGTTTGTTTGGTCGATTCAGTAAGAGAAGGAATGGAATGATAAATTTAATGAAAGGAAGTGCCAATGTAGCATAGCCCCAACCACCAGTCATTCTCATCTCATAGAAAAAGGTCTCCTCTGGGATATTCGCATACCAAATGAGCATAAATTGAGAGAAACCTACATATGCCCAGAAAGTTGTCATCCCCAGTAAAAACTTAGCGATATCATGAAAGTGATTTTCATTCACTGCTTCACCCAAGAAATTATTTTTCTTTAGCAGATAGATTACTATCAAATAAGAAGCAATGCTTGTTTGGAAAGCACCTGCAAAGGCATACACACCAAACATAGTGGAGAACCAGTGTGGGGACAAAGACATTAGAATATCAAAGGCCGCAAAACACCAGGACAATGCAAAGAAAAGGATGAAACCACCCGCAAACTTCGCAAGTGTCTTGGTTGTATCTACCACCTTGTCCTTGTCTTGGGAAACAGACTTGGAATGAAAGATATAAGCAAAGACTGACCAGATGACAATGAAGAGCACTGTCCTTACGACAAAAAATGTCGGGTTTAAGTATCCACTTTTATGGTGGATCAAATGATCGTTTTCACGCACTGTCTCATCAGCCCACTCATACAGATCATGCATTCCAAAGAATACACCCGCAAATAAGAGCAACAATACGGGAGCGAACAATCCGTACGTTTCAAAGATTCTACGAACCGTAACAGACCAATGCGATCCCGTGATGTGCTGCACAGCTGTAAAGAAAATGCCTGTAATGGAAAGGCCCAAAACAAAGTAGGATGCTACCAGGAGAACATGGAAACCCAAGTTTGTGTGGTGGAAATGCCCCGCTTCATCCATATGTCTGGATGACTCGTGGCCAAAGCCTAGAAAGGAAACTGCCAGGCTGACGATTCCCAAGCCAACCATCGCAAACAACACGTTGCGGATGCTCGCTGGGAGTTTAAAGGAAAGGAGATTTTGGTCTAACTTTGCTGCTTTTGTCGCGCTCATATAGATTCCTAATTGGTCTGGTTTTGGTTCTTCGCGTCGAATTCTTGTAACTTACGTATGTAAGCAATCACTCGCCAACGATCTTGTGGCTCAATTTGGTAAGCATAGCTTCCCATTGAACCGCGTCCCATCGTAATGATGTGGTAGATTTGGCCGTCTGTATACCCATTGGAATTGACACCTTTACCGGCAAGTGCTGGTGGAGATTGTGCAAATCTAGGCGCTGGACCAACTACAGTTCCGTTTCCAGCACCACGCACCCCATGGCAAGGAGTGCAATAGGTTTGGTAGCGCTTCTCACCAATCATCAAATCACCTAAGCTTGCTTTTGCGATCGGATTTTTTAAGCCTTTCTCGGCACCAGGCAACTGGTCTTGGGTCAATATGTTAGCATACGGATATGGATAGTAGCCAACTGGAATCGCCCCTTGCGGAGGAATCCTAACAGCTGCTCCATTTTTAGAAAATTGATCATCCTCTTGTGCTTCTCTAGCAGGAGAGTCATACATATTGGGAAAGTATTCCCAAACCGGGCTAGAGTAATCACAATTCACAAGGAAAGTTAGAGTGAAAAGAGCCAAACTATTCAAAAAAAACTGTTTCATTGAGCGTTCTCCGGTTTAACGACAGTTACTTCTTGTCCACCCAAACCTTTGATGAAAGAAACAACTTCTGATTCGTTGTAACCTTTCGCTGTTTTAGGAATCCAAAGTCCAAATTTGTGTGAGGTAAAGTCCTTATGAAGGATACGTCTACTTGCCTTAGGAATCCCACACAGATAGGCTAGCGTAGCCACTGTGTAAATGCCTGCACTGAAGACTGTAAGTTCAAAAATAATAGGCACATAGGCAAACCACGCATTCAAAGATTTACCAGCAATGTTCATGGGCCAATCCACTGCATGTGTGAGGTATTGGAAAAGGATACCGATTGTACAGCCAAAGAGTCCCGCAAAAAATGTGACCCAAGGAAGTCCTGATCTAGGAGTTCCCATTGCTTCATCGATACCATGCACGGGGTATGGAAGAAGGCAATCAAAGCCTTCATAGTTCTTTTCTTTCGTTTTTTCTGCCGCATGAAGGATGGCTTCTGGAGTTTCAAATACTCCAAAAACTCCTTCATCAGCTTCTTTGTACTTATGAAACTGTTCAAGTTTTGGAAGATACATATTAGTGATGAGCTCCTTCTTTTGCTGGCATAACTGTTTTTACTTCGGCAATGGCAATGACAGGCATGATGCGACACCATAAGAGGAAAAGAGTGAAGAAGATACCAAAGGTACCGATGAGCATTGCGTAGTCAAATAAGGTGGGCGTATACATTGCCCAACTTGAGGGCAAAAAGTCACGGTTCAATGTCATCATGATCACAAAGCGCTCGAACCACATCCCGATGTTTACAACGATAGAGGCTACAAACATTACAGGGATATTGTAACGCAATTTTCGGAACCAGAAAACCTGAGGCGATAATACGTTACAAGATATCATGATGAAATATGCCCAACCGTAAGGTCCAAAGGCGCGGTTCCAGAAAGCAAAGCCTTCGTACTCATTTCCAGAATACCAAGCGATGAAAAATTCTGTAGCATAGGCTAGACCTACGATCAAACCAGTGGTCATCATGATCTTATTCATGTTGTCCAAATGCTTCATAGTAATATAGTTTTGGAGGTTAAATACCTCTCTTGCAATGACCATGAGTGTAACTACCATTGCGAAACCAGAAAAGATCGCACCCGCTACGAAGTAAGGTGGGAAAATCGTTGTATGCCAACCTGGTAGGATAGATACAGCAAAGTCAAAGGATACAATGGTATGCACGGAAAGAACGAGTGGAGTGGAAAGGGCAGCAAGGATCATCGCCACGATCTCTAAGTGTGACCATGCTCTTGCCGATCCTACCCAGCCAAATGCTAGGACGTTGTACAGATTCTTTCTCCAAGTTTCCGTGGCTCTGTCTCTCAGTGTTGCCAAGTCAGGGATTAAACCCAAATACCAGAAAACTAAGGAAATCGAAAGGTAGGTTGATACCGCAAAAGTATCCCAAATCAATGGTGACCGAAAGTTCACCCAGAGAGGACCTCGTTCATTGGGATACGGGAAGAGCCAAAATCCCAACCAAGGACGACCTACGTGGAGGATCAAGTTGGAAGCAGCAACTAATACCGCAAAGATGGTCATTGCTTCCGCCGCTCTATTGATACCAGTTCTCCAGCCTTGTCGGAAGAGGAAGAGAACCGCAGAAATCAAAGTTCCCGCATGTCCGATACCAATCCAAAAAACGAAGTTTACAACAAAGAATCCCCAACCCACAGGGTTGTTGATTCCGAGTATATAGAGGCCTTCATAGAACAAATACCCAATGATGGCCACATCGATCAATGTAATCGAAAGAACCAAAAGAAATGTATTCCACCAAAGTTTAGTGGGGAAATCTTCATTTGGTTTCGCGATATCAACAGTGATATCCTTTAAGGTTCTTCCCCCTGTTACTAGGTCAGGAATGTCTAGTTTGTCGCGTACTGCTTGAGCTAATGACATTTTTCAGTTCTCCCTACTATACTTCGTTTCTTACGCGAGTGAGGTAACTCACTGCGGGTCCAATGTTCAGGTATTCCAAAAGTTTATAAGACCTTGGATCTTTGAGAAGTTTTGCAACTTTTGATTCTGGATCGTTCACATTGCCAAACACGATGGCATCAGAAGAACAAGTTTGTTGGCAAGCCGACACAACCTCTCCATCTTTCAAAGTTCTACCCTCGTTCTTTGCTTGGATCTTTTTCTCAGCAACTCTAGAGGCACAGAAGTTACACTTCTCCATAACCCCTCTTGACCGAACTGTTACATCTGGATTCAATCCGAGGTTTCTTGGAGGAGTTGCACGGAAGGTGTATGTACCTTCACCTAAAAGATTGTGTTCATTCCAATGCTCTAACCAATTGAACCTCCTTACTTTGTAAGGACAGTTGTTGGAACAATACCTTGTTCCAACACATCGGTTGTAGACCATGTCATTGGTTCCTTCTGAACTGTGGATGGTTGCGGCCACAGGACAAACTGTCTCACAAGGAGCATTGTCACAATGTTGGCACATCACAGGTTGGTGTGCGATTTCCAAAGACTCTGGTTTTTCAGGGTCTCCGATGTAGTAACGGTCAATGCGTAGCCAATGCATCTCTCGGCCCATACGCACTTCATCTCGCCCTACCATCGGCACGTTGTTTTCTATATTACAAGCGACTACACAAGCACCACATCCGGTGCATTGAGTCAAATCGACAGCCATACCCCATTTGTAACCTGGGTATTGGAACTGCGAGCCAGGTTGGTCTGCTGGCGCATTCGCACCTTGGGCTCTTTGCAATTTGCCATCCACAAGAATCTTAGGGATTTCTGGTTCAGGAATCCCTGCGCCCGGGTTCTTTGCATACTCTTGGATTTTAGCAGAAAGAATCAAAGGTCTCTCTTTCCAATTAAGTCCCATCATCAAACCAGGGCTCATCATGTGGTGGTCCTGGGTGGTCGCCAATTTGTATTTTTTACCTGTTGGCACTATGGATATGGGAAGTCCAGAATAGACAAATCTTCCATTCACAAGCGCCGCGAGGACGTTTGCATTCTTTCCTACACCATTCCCGATGCCTCCGACAGACGTCCTTCCATAACCGAGAGCGATGCCCACAGCTTCTGGATGCAAACCTGGCTGGACAAGAGCTGGTAGATCAAAGGATTCGTTGCCGACTTTGATGGTCACAACGTCGTTTAATTTGATGCCCGACGAACGAGAGTATTGCGGGCTGATCGCAACGTAGTTGTCCCAAGTGACTTTAGATACAGGATCTGGAAGTTCTTGTAATTGAGAGTTGTTGGCTCTCTCTCCGTTTCCTATTCCCGTATTTGTGTAGAGAGATAGTCGTAAACCAGTTGGGCTGGATTTTAAAGGAGCAATGCTACCTTTAAACCCACGGGCACCTTTTTCTGAGAAAGGGTTCCCTTGTACGAGAACACCTGTTCGAAGCAAATCTTCCCAGTTTGTTTTTTTGCTGTACTTTGATTTGAGATAATCGTAATACGATTTAGCACCTGCAAGCGTTCCACCTGCCCAAGCGATGAGGCTGTCCGAAAAGGAACGAGAACTGAAGATAGGTCGAATGGTAGGCTGCTGTATGCTTAGAACACCGGATACAGCCTCTGAATCTCCCCATGACTCTAAGAAATGTGAAAGTGGAGCTAACCAATTGGAAGCAAGTGCAGTCTCGTCCACTCGATCTGAAACAGTTACAACTTGGGCTGCTTCATGCAGAAGTTTTTTCCACTCGAGTCCGTTTGGTGCCTCATACACTGGGTTGAATCCGTATAGAACTAAAACTCCAACGGTTCTTTCTTTCAGTGCTTTTTCAAGACTAACAATATTGCTTTGGTAATCAGCCCGCCCTTCTTTACGAGGGTTGCCAGCATCAACAGTCTTTCCATCATTGCCGAGTGCACTGTTTAGCATGTTCACAGCAATCTGTAAATCTACTGCATCATCTGTCTCCGATTGGGAACCTGAAGCAATGACTAGAGATTCGCCTTTGGCGGATAACAAGGCTTTTGCTGTCTTTTGGACAACTTCCTTGCTGATTCCGAGCTCTGCAGTGGTTTTTTCTAGGTCGATACCAGAAGTGCCAGAAATGCCAGAGAGTCCCAAATCAGAGAGTGCCTTTGCGATTGTTAAAACAAATTTTCTTTGGTCACCAGGTTTGAGAGGAATCCTTTGGTCCGCATTGGATCCTGTCATCGTTGGATGGGTTTCTGCAGCAATGAAGGTATTCACTGTCTTTTGGCCAGCTGTTAGGTCCCTTCTTTTGCTAAAGGCATTGTGAAATGGCACATCTTCGAGAAAATCACTGTCAACGGAAAGGATCACCTTTGCTCTGTCGAAGTGGTAGTTTGGAATCAGTGCCTTTCCATAAGATTTCTCTTGGGCAAGGCTTAAGGAGTCATCAGAAGATCCAAATGCGATTTCTAGGTGTTTTCCGCCGCCCGTCGCTTTTAAGAATTCATTGATAAGTTCCTTCTCGGAAGGAGAACTTAAAGGTTTGGTAACAATGACCGTTTTACCTTTGTTTGCTTGTAATTTCTCTTTTACGTCTTTGTCTAAAACAAACCAGTCGCTAGCTTTTGGACTACCTTCCACGATTTGTTGAGGTTCTTTGGCACGGTCAGCATCGTATAAATCAAAAATGGATGCCTGTCCAGACGCACAGAGTGCACCTTTGGAGAGCGGGTGGTTTTCATTTCCTTCCAGCTTCAGTGGTCTACCATCGCGTGCCTTGACAACAACACCGCAACCAACGGAGCAACCACCACAAACACTCGCATAGTGGTAAGAGTGTCCATGTTTTACGAAATCATACTGTTCGACTTCGTCCTTTTCGTTTTTAAATGTAAGGCTTACATAAGGAATGATCTTCTCTGCGGGTTTTGGGATACAACCAACAGTGGTCATCACCACAGAGGCCCCCATAAACTTTAGGAAGGTCTTTCTATCAAAATCTCCTTTTTTGATCCGAGAAATCAATGGATCTGGAGAAGTATAAAACTCTTGTTTTTGAAGCTCACCTTCTTTTGAGGTGCCTCTCAATTCATAAGACTGCCAATGCGCTTTTTTTTCTTTTTGGAAGCTATCGTCTTTCATCATGTTATTTGTGATTCCTCCGGATTACCTGTGACACGTCGAACAATCGTTAGGAGCATTATTCTCTCGGTGGCAGTCCACGCAGAATCCCATGTTTAACGACTTAGATTGTCTTACTTTCACCATCTCGGCCATATTGCCATGGCACTGTGAACAATCGACTCCTCGCTGAACGTGGCGAGAGTGATTGAAATAAACAAAATCTGGCTGGTCATGTACCTTGACCCAAGCAACAGGAACATTGTTATCATACTGTTGCACCAACCACTTAACATGCTCTTGGTTACCGGCTACGTTTCCGCCACCTTTGTGACAATTCATACAGGTAGAAGATGGTGGCACAGTTGCGTGTGCTGAAGTCTCCACGGTTGTATGACAATACTTACAATCGATTTTGTTATCGCCTGCATGTATCTTGTGGTTAAAGGGGATGGGTTGGTTGGGAGCATAACCCACATAACGGCTGGGTGAGAAAATCAGATATGCCAAAGCAGCCACAGCAACGATTGGCACTGAGATTTTTAGTATTTTTATATTCATTCCTTGAATTCCTGAACCCGATTTCACTGTCTTCTGACAAGAAAGGATAAAATCAGAAAAAAAGCAAGTATGTATGGGAATTTAGCTTAGAAAAATCACAGTAAGTGACATAAGTCAAAAAATGCCCCCAGTCCCTTTAATTGAAACTAAGTCTCAAAATTATAAATGGGTTCCATTTAAGATTTATTAGGTGGCTCTGAGCAAAATCTCTGAGATTGGCATCCTACTGAGTAAGTTTGAAGCCTCCACTCACACGCCTCAATGTTTCGGCTGCATGTTTTAAACTCCGAGAAGAGTTGGCCACAGTTTCGGAGCCCTGAGCTATGCTCATAGTTTCTTCATTGATCCCTAGTACAGAGATGGAAATCTGTTCAACCGCCCTCTTTTGCTCCCCTACTGCACTTTGTATGGACAGTGATTCCTTACCCACTGCATCTGATTGGAGGTTGGCCTCCTCATTGTAGGTGAGCTGGTTTGCTGTGGCATGGGACAATTTTTGCATAACAGAAGCAACTTCTGTAATCTCCACTATGATATGGTTGAAAAGATCGAGAGAGGAACGTATGCCCGTAGCACCGGCTTCTAGTTCTTGGCTATTGTTCCCAATCATATCTTCAATCGATTGGATCGAACGAGCCGTCTTTTCAGAAAGCTTTGAAATCTCTTCCGCTACAATGGCAAAGCCTCTCCCTGCTTCGCCTGCACGTGCAGCCTCAATGGCAGCATTTAGAGCAAGGAGACTGGTTTGGTCGGAAATTTCATCGATGATACCTATGACTTCTCTCATTTCTTTGGAAGATTCCAATATGACATGGATAACGTCTTTCATTTGAGCTAAAGACTGCCCACCCTTTCTCGCTTGGTCTGTAATGCGCTCTGTACTTTGCATGGCAATCTGAGTCTCTTTTTCGATCTCGATCGCATGCTTTGTCAATTCTTGGATCTTTTGGTTGAATTGGAGAATGTTTTGGTGTTGGTTGACAGTAGAGTTTACTGTTTGGTCTAAGCTAGCGACCACTTCCTCAGTCGTGGCAGAAATCTCTTCCGAGGATGCAGCTGTTCCTTGTGCCATTTCCGAAAAACGTTCTGCGGAAGAGTGCATTTCTTCAGAGGCACGAGAGACCTCTGTTGCAACCGATTGTATATCTTTCATTGCATTGCGTATACTGAACACAAAGGAAGACAAGGCTCGGTTCATACGACCGATCTCATCATCTCCTGCTTCAGGAAAAGATTCGCGCAGATCACCTTCTGCCATACGATCCAATATGGCGACCGACTGTTCTAAGGGTCTCAAGCGGATGTTGAGAAAACGAAGGATCAAATAGATTACAATGCTCGTGATGACAGCAACCAATAACAGGGACCATAGAATCATTTCCAAAAACACCTCAGTAATGTCTGATTTGGGCAATATGACTCCGATGATTGAGTGCAAACGATCCAAACGTTTGATGAGTAGGGAAAAACCTTTTCCTCCTTCTTCATATTCAAAGTATGAGCCATCACTAGCAGCTAATACTGGTTTTGCTTCAGGTATTTTGCTTAGGTCAATTTTTAAAATTTTGGACTTGTCTGGGTCTGCAAACACTAGACCCTCTGTGGTAAAGGCAGTTACATAACCGGTCTTTCCAACTTGAATACCCTCAGACATCCGGCTAGACACCAAATCCAAATTGAGAGCTACCCATAAAATCCCCACAAGATTTTCTCGTTGGAGAATGGGAAGAGAGATTAGATTTACAGGTAAGTGAGTAATGGGTGATTCGACTACTTTGCCAATATGGACTTTTTTTTGGAGAGCAATTTTGACATGTTCGCCCACTTCACTTTCTTTTAAAATATAACCAATGGAGCGTGGGATACCTGCTGATAGAACAGGCGCATTTTGTATCGGAAGTGAAACAAAGATATTCTCATAATCACCCTTGGTCTCCTCCATTATTTTTTCCAGATATTGGGTTGCGAATTGGGACCTAGTTGGAGTAAATGCATCCAATAGTTCATCTTGTTCGGAGACCAACTTCAAATACTTCATCTGGAAATCGTAAAAATTTTCGAAGTCAGAACTTGCACTCTTGCCTGCATTGTGCATCGCTGATTTATAAACGTTTGTTAAAAGATTCCATCCCAAAAGAAAGATAAGAGCGGAAACTGAGATAGATAATAGCAATATAGATAAAAATGTGTAAATTCCTAAAGTCTGTTTAAGGCTTTTCATACAATAAGAACAGTATGCACATTTAAAGAGGAGAAAAGAAAAAAAATGACAAAAGAAAAAAAAATGGCCCTGGTAGACACATCTACGGGCCCTAAAAACCAGACTTACACAATTAGCCTAGTTTATATCTCGTAAGAATTACGATTTCCCTGAAACTTTTCTTAGCCAAACTAGAGAAATTTTCTTAAGAACCAAGGCTCTTGTCTCTTTTTTTAGAAAAGAAACCGTTGGAGTTGCTATTTTGTAAGAATCTTTCTCCATAACGATCTCTATTTCATAACCAGGCCCTGCCTGCTCTTTCAATTGCCCCAAAAATTCAGAAGGTAGAACAAGTAGCCTCTGGGGGTGATCTGACCAAAGTGTCTTTAATTTTTCTGGGTCATAGATATTTCTAAAATTGCGATCTGCATAAAAGGCATAGGATCGTTTGGAATTGGATAGCCGATAGGTATACAAAACGGGCTCGTCTGGCTCCAGTTCCTTTATCTTTGCACCCATTTCTCGAGATGGTTGGTAGGAAGTTAAGAGAGGATAGTAAACCAAACTGATGGAACCAAAAAATAGACAGGCTCCTACTACCGTAAGTAAGAGTTCGATAGGCAACTTTTGTGCGAGTAAAAACACAAAGAGAATGGCAACAAAGAAAAAGACATAATAAATGACACCAGCATCCGCGACCAAACTCGGAAGCAAGAGGTATCCTACCAAATAAACAATCCCTGCAACCATGAAAGAAGGCCTGATTCTCTTGGCAGCAGAGGAAAAAAGACTCTCTTCTGCGATTCTTCCAAAATAAAGTGCTGCTCCAGGTAAAATCCAATAGATATACTGCGGAAGGGGGTAGCGCGAAAACGAAATCAAAAATAAAAACAAAAATACCCAAAACGGTACAACGAAATCAAGATGTGCGTATTCATTATTTTTAATCTTACGAAAGAACTCTTTTGCACCGATGGACTTATAATATTTAATCGCACGAAATAAGATGTAGATGATAAGCGGAAGCACTCCACTAAAAAAAGCCCAAAGAAAGTTTTTGTAAAAATAAAATGGGTCAAATTTTATGTTGTACATTTCTTTGTAGAATCTACCAAACGATTGTATCCAAAGAAAGTAAACAGGTCCGTAAGAATTAAAACTTTTATATAACAAGGCACACCAGAAAGCAGGAAGAGATGCCAAAATAAAAAAACCTGGTATCAATTTCATGGACCAGAGCAGTTTCCAATCTCTACGAAATAAAATATCCGCTCCTATGGAGATACATGGTATGACCACTGATATCGGACCCTTTGTAACAAATCCGATCGACATACTTAAATACATCAAATAAAAAAAGTTAGGATTTTTCTTTCTTCCCAGATAATAAAAATGATGGGTAAAGATCAGATAAGAAACCAGATACACATCAATCTTTGGATCGACCACCATGGCATAAAATCCAGGGGTAATCAGATAAAAGATAGTTGCTAAATAAGCTTGTCTTTCATTCTTCCAGATGAGCAAGGTGATCTGGAACAAAGAATACGCAGATAAGAAGGATAACAACAATGCAGGAATGCGGTATGCGATTTGGTTTAATCCAAAAATCTGAAAAGAGGTAGCAATCGTCCAAAATGTGAAAATGGGTTTATCTAAGTAACGACGACCATTGTCGATAAGAGTGAAAAAGTCCCCAGAGTGGTACATCTGCCTTGCAATTTCAGCGTATTGGCTTGAGTCGATATCAATGACATCTAGTGGCAATGTGAACAACAATGCCAGAGAAGAAAATAATACCAACAGTCTCAAAAAAAGTTTTTGGTCATTGCTATATGAATTCATTCTAAAGTCCCAATTTGTAATACACAATTTCCAAACCCTTGGCAAGATGTTGGCTCTTGGTCGTAACATTGTAAAATATCGCTATTGTGTGTGGTGCATCCGTCCATACAGGAAATGTGCCCTGATCTCTTTGCTTCGGGAGATAATTCCATTTTTAAGGTCTTTTCTGTACAGGAAACAAATTGGTTGCAGGCTAATGTACATTTTTGCTCAACGATATCCTGGCATGATAAAAAGAATAAAAGAAGTATTGAAATACTGATCTTAATGAATGTTTTCATTTCTAACTCCTTTGAGGGCTAACATTCCACAAGCTCCATTGATATCCCGGCCAGGACTTTGTCGATTGAGAATCGGCACTCCTGCTTTCTGCCTTAAATAACTTACAAAATCTCTCACTTCATCTTCTGTTGGTCGTCTCCAACCTGTAAAATCCGTATTCAGAGGAATCACATTGATTTTGCATTTATTCACAGATCTTGCTATTTTTACCAAACGATCCAAATTCTCTTTCCCCATATTTACATCAGGTATCATCACATACTCAAAGGTGATCATTCGATCAAGTTCTTGGGTAAACCGTCTGGCAGCGTCCAATAACTTTTCAAGAGGGTGTTTAACATTGATATCCATAACGGAGGAACGTGCATTGGGGTTCGGATGGTTGAGTGAAATGGCAAAGTTAAATGGTTCTTTATTATCAATGAATCTATGTATTCCCGGAACAACCCCGGCGGTCGAAATGGTGATCCTCCTTGCACCTAGGCCCATACCTTCTTTATCATGTAAAATATGAGCGGCCTTCATTACCGAAAAATAATTGTGCATGGGCTCACCCATTCCCATAAAAACAATGTTAGTTGCGCGATCTTGTACTATTTTTTCCACTTGAAGGATCTGGTCTATGATCTGCCAGGAATGCAGATTGCCCTTGTATTCCAGTAGACCTGTGGCGCAGAATGCGCAATTTAAAGTGCAGCCGATCTGCGAAGAGATACAAATCGTCTTCCGCTCTCCGTCGGCGCTCGGGATCCAAACGGTTTCCACTTCCTTGCCTGGCTCTACGTCGAAAGTAAACTTCCTTGTCCCGTCTTTAGAAATGAGCTCCCTACCCAATTGAATTTCAGGAAATACAGTCTTTTCTTTTAGGAGCTCTCTAGTTTCTTTGGAGAGGCTAGAAAATTGGTCTATGCTTGTGTATCTTGATTTATAGATCCCCACATAGATTTGTTTGGCTCGGTAAGCTTCCAGGCCGAGGTGGCGACAAATTTCGGTGAGATCTGTCAGGGATTTGCCTTTTAGAACCGGCTTTTCTTCCTTCATACGACCAATGTTTTGCTCCTTTCTCCGTCTGGAAAGCCTAGATTGCGGAAACCCCAGAGCCAAACCAAGGGAAATGGACATTGACAGCAAAAAAAAGGGGCAAATCCTGGAAACAGAGTTCAGTTTTTGCCAATTTTTTTAGGGAAAACCTGAATCTTTTTGTCTATTAGGCAGAGGAGTGGAAACATTTTTTTATGAACAGTGATGTTTTTATGGAGTATGCCTTCGGGGTGATGTTAGCCCTGATAGGAATTGAGGCCTTTGTTTCTTATATCAAAAAAAAGCACTATTACCGTCTAAACGTTTTCTTAGCCGATGTCAGCAATGGAGTTTTGTTTGCTGTCGCTGGCGTAGGAATCGTTGTGGTGGCGCTTTATTTTTACGATCTCGTAGAATCCAATCTATCCATACGTCGCTTGGGCTACGAATGGTTCCCTCTCACAAGCCCTATCCAACTTTCACCTTTTGCGATCCACTGGCACTCCCTCCTCTCATGGACCGTTTCCCTCGTACTCGTGGACTTCCTCTACTATTGGTTCCATAGACATACACATACGATTGCGATACTTTGGGCCTGCCATGTAACCCACCACTCTACCCAAGAAATGAACCTGTCGGTTGCCTTCAGGGGCAATGCATTCCAAAGGATTTTTGAGTATGCGTATTTTCTTCCTTTAGCTGTTCTAGGTATCCCTTGGGAAATGTTCTTTCTAAGCCACCGGATTTTAAAGGTTTACCAGTTTCTCGTACATACAAGATTTGTCGGAAAACTCGGTTTCTTGGAAACCTTTATGGTCACCCCTTCCAACCATAGAGTACGCCATGGCACGCAAAGAAAGTACCTGGACAGAAACCATGGTGGCATCTTTATAATTTGGGACAAAATGTTCGGTAGTTTCGCAGAAGAGACAGATGAACCGATCTATGGTTTAACAAAACCTGTTAACTCTTTCAATCCAATCACTGTAAACATTCATGTCTATGTGGATATCATCAGAAACATTCGAAAAGCCAGAAGTTTCGCTGACATTCTTGGGATTCTTTTCAAAGAACCTGGCTGGAAACCTGAATATCTACGAACTCCCGAAGATGAGTTTAAAGAACCAGCTTATACAGAAAAGTATGATCCAAACCCACCAACAAGTGTTATGGTCTATGTAGTCTTACAATCGCTTGTGCTTTTGTCTGTTGGATTGATAGTTTGGAAAGTAGCTAAACTTGATTTAAGCGATGCGTGGACTTTGATTGCCGTTGCATTTCTATTGACCTTTAGTCTTCTTTCGATCAATAGAATCATGGAAATGAAAAAGTGGTCGAAACGAACTGAGGTCATCCGAAACTTTCTCTTCTCGGGTTTATTTGTTGCGACATTGTTTTACATAAAGGTTCCTTTTATTACCTATTTCACTGTGCCTTTGATCGTGTTGTCACTTGCTTCGCTTTTCTGGGTGCTCATAAAGAGAAAGACATTTTTTGATGTCTCTCTCGATCATGACTAATTTTTTGATTTGATGGTGGCCAACTCTTTCTCGCTTGGAAAGAGTTTGTTCGCCTTAAGCAAATCCTGACTCAAGTTTAAAAATGCCTTTGTATGGTCACTGTGGTTTTTACACTGACTGATATCCACCTTACAGATATTTGTATCAACATAAGGTGGTTTGATTGTTTTGGTTTCACCAATGCCACCTGCCACAGATTGAAAGTACAACATTTCATTCTGTATCCAGCCAAAGATATTGCCGTAGGCAAAGTATGCAGAATCACCTTTTGTTTTTCGTAGGTCCCTACCCATACTGCTAAAATACAACTCTCGGTCCATAAATCCCAATATTGTCGGCAGTACATCCAATTGAGATGTGATATCTGTCCTTAGCTCCGGCTTTATCTTACCAGGAGCATAGATCAAAAATGGAACGTTTCTATCTTCATAGTAATTTAAATATCTATGGTGAGAATGATCAGAGACAAAGAAGAAAATTGATTTTTGAAAGTAAGGCTCTTTTTTTGCTTTTTCTACAAATTCATGGAGAGCCCAATCAGCATAGTGAAGTACATTTAGATACTCACTATCTTCAACTGTTTTATCAAAGAGTCTATATGTTTCATCTGGCACAACATAAGGGTAATGTGTAGTTCCTGTATGAATAACTGCCATTATTGGCTTCTCGTTTTGGTCCCGGGTTTTTAATTCCAGGTGCAACATATCTAAAGAAGCTTCATCCCAGAAACTCCAAGGCCCCGTTTTGTAATTGGGATTTTTTTCTAGTTGGACTTTACCAATGAGATCATCAAAACCCCAGTGGAACATGATACTCCCTTTGTTATTGAAACTAAGATCGGTGCCTGTGACAAATACAGTTTGGTAGCCTATGCCTTTTGATAGGGAACCCAAGCCAGAAAAACGATTTAATATCTGAGGTGTCCTGACAGCTGTTAACCCTGGACGATCTGGTATGCCACCTATTAAGGCCATGAGTCCATTTGTTGTACGCCCGCCGCTCGCAAAGAAATGGTTAAAAAACATACCTTTGCGGATGAGTTGGTTAAAATAAGGAGTGACTTCTTTGCCCTTGACTTTGGGATTTCCGATTAGATCTATAAATTTTCCCGTCCAACCTTCCAGAACAACGACAACAATGTGAGGAAGTGGCTCCTTCCCAAGTGCGGCTTTCTTTCGAAGCAAAGGATAGTCCTTTGAAACGAATGTAGTATCTGGATAAGCAATTGCATTTTGAACAATTTGAGTGGATTCTTCTAATGGCATAAAGTGGCGTTTGTCAACTTCAGTCATTTTGAGGTCAGTAATCGCAGTGAAACCTG
Organism: Leptospira ryugenii; assembly: GCF_003114855.1. Classification (NCBI taxonomy): domain Bacteria; kingdom Pseudomonadati; phylum Spirochaetota; class Leptospiria; order Leptospirales; family Leptospiraceae; genus Leptospira; species Leptospira ryugenii. Next base: position 227,056 of record NZ_BFBB01000003.1, read on the forward strand.
GGTTTAGTATCAAATCATTCACCATAGTTTCTTTGGATATGATGGCATCACTTGTTCTCAAGGGACTAGTTTGCACCCCACCTCTAATGCCTAAAACCAAAAATACCAAGATGATTAGAAACTGTAGAGTCGCAATCTTGTAGTTAAACGGAGTATGTTCATACGGAAACCTTCGTTGGACTAGATAAATTCCATAAATGATGAGTCCTATGCCCAATAGAGAAGCTAGAAATAGAAAAGGGTTCTGGGAAAATGCCGAACCGATCAATGGTAACATTTCGAAACCTAGATAGGCAAAGGCTTCATAACCCAGATGTTTGTTTCCATTTTCGTAATAAACTAAATCGGCACCGAGAAGGAGGATGAGTATGATAAGAAAAAAAACGGGAACGACTCTCCAGACGAATCGAAACGCTTTTTTTGTATTTAGAAAATGAATGGAGGAGTATAAAAGACTGACTCCTATAAAAATGCAAATGACCGAGATATCAAAGCGTATTCCATACAAAAACGCTTTCAGGATTAAAAACAAATCCCAATTCTGAATCCTATATGAATACATAGCATAGAATGCAAATCTATATATTGTCAAAGATAGCATCCCAAATGCAGCAAGTAGCAAGTGGAATCGAATATAAAATGGAAGTCGAGTGAATGTTTTTTTTATCATTTTATTTCTTGAGAGGAACGAATTTCATGATTTTACCTGATTGGTAGTCAGCTAAAAATAAATCACCGTTCGGATCTTGCCCAAAGGTTGAAATCAGAACATTCCACTTACCTAGAGTATATACCTTTTCTACTTTTGTTTTTGCATCTTTGGGGAGATCAAAGGCCCAAATTTTTCCAGAGATAAAATCTCCAAAGACATACTTGCCTCGTAAGTTAGCTATGTCTTTGGCTAGGTATTCGTAACCTCCCGTAATGGATTGACCATCCCCTCTTCCGTATTCATAGATGGGGCTTGCAAACTCGCTTTGGTTACAATTGGATTGGTAACAATGATTCCCCTCTGTTTGTGACCATCCGTAGTTTTTTCCAGATTCAATGATATCTATCTCTTCATAAGCATCCTGCCCCACATCTGCTAAAACCAATGATCCTGCGGAGGAAAAGGAATATCTCCATGGGTTTCTAAGTCCATATGCATAGATCTCGGGTAACACATCTGCTTTGCCTACGAAGGGATTATCAGAAGGGATTGTATACGCAGTGTTTTTTGCTGTATCGGCTTTCGGATTGATTCTCAAGATAGATCCTAGCATCGTTTTCGTATTTTGTCCGTTGCCTTGTGGGTCGCCACGCAATCCACCATCTCCCCAACCAATGTAGAGCATTTTATCTCTTCCGAAGGCAATCTGACCCGCATTGTGATTTGGATATGGTTGGCTCACTTTGAGGAGTATTCTTTCCTTATCCCATGACATCTTTTCGAATTCATCAGGGTTACGGATTGTCCATTCTGAAATGATGCTTGTGTCCTTTCCATTTTCATCTTTTGTATAATTCAAGTAGGCATTGGGCACCTTAGGGAAGTCTGGATGAAAGCATAATCCTAGTAGGCCCAACTCACTTTCCGAAACCACTTTCAAACTTAAAAGTGTTCTTTGTTTTTTTTCCTCTCGATCAAAGACGATCAAATTGCCTTTCTTTTCAAGCAAGAACATATAACGTGAGTTTGTTGGATAAAATTGAATATCAGTTGGTTCCTTTACGCTCGTAACTTCTGATAAGGAAATCTCAATTTTCTCTCGGTTAAGGTCCTCTGCTAAAAAAACAGGAGAGGAACTAAAGATGGGGTTTTCGGTCTCGTATTTCTTAGCGAAAACCTTTATCATCTTGCTACCGATCTCTTCACATTGCAATAGAAGGGGTAAGAAAAAGAAACCTAGGACTCGGAGATAGATTGTAGAAAGCTTCATTGTATTTACTAAAATTATTTTGGTAGCGAAACGGAATGCAATGAAAATTCAATGTGAGTCTAAGCTTTTCTCTTCCTGATTTTTTTCTTTGTCATAAAGAGATTGGCCACTCATATGGTCTATGAGAGGCGACACCTGTGAAGATTTTTTCTTATGTAGTGATTCCTATTTTTCTTTTGTTTGCATATTGGCAGTTAAACGACCCAGATCCCTATTTATGGTTTCCAATCTATTTGTTTGTTGCCGGGATGGCAGCGTATCGGCTGAAACGAACCATACCTAAAAAGGTTCTTTTTCCAATTGTGTTTGCCTATTCCGGTTTTGCCATTTACCACCTAATCATCGCTCCCTACTATGCCATCGAAGTCGAGGAATATAGAGAGGGATTGGGATTGTTGATCTCGGCTGCTGTTTTACTTGTTCTGGGAAAGCGCTCTCAGGACTGAGAGTTCTGGTCACTAATTACATGGCCATCTTCCAAAATCATGCGTATCAGCTTTGTCATCTCAACAGAGTATTCAACGTCCAAATGTTTTGTAACGCCTTCACAAAAACCATTGATGATAAGGAGTTTGGCATCGTCTTCGCCTAAACCTCTTGACTGTAGATAAAATAGCTGGTCCTCATCTATTTTGGAAACGGTGGCCTCATAATTTAGCGTTCCATCCTCACCTGATACATCATTGTATGGGTAAGCATGGGATTGCGACTTATTGTCCATCATGAGCCCGTCACATTTGATGTGGCTATACGAACCTTTGCTAGAAGGTTCAAATTTGACAAGACCTCTGTAAGAATTGATGCCTCCGTCGAGAGCAACACCTTTCGCTAATATATTGGATCGGGTATTCTTTCCAACGTGGATGATTCGTGCACCTGTATCTTGGATTTGGCCAGCCCCTGCAAATGCAAGAGAAAGAACATCACCTGTGGAACCATCTCCTTCTAAAATAATACCTGGGTATTTAATGGTGTTTGCACCAATGTTACAATCTGTCCAGGTGATATGGGCTCTCTCTTCACAGAGACCACGTTTCACTGTCCAGTTGTACATATTTTTCTTCCAATTTTGGATGGTCGTATAAAAAATCTTGGATTCTTTTTTGGCAACTAACTCAACTACGGCTGTATGGAAATTGGTACCTTTATCTTGAACGGATGTACATCCTTCGCTGTATTCCAAATGTGCACCCTCATCTGCGATGAGTAACGTTCGTTCGTATTGTCCGGAACTAGCAGCTGTTACTTTAAAGTATGCTTGTAAAGGCATAGGGGTTTTTATGCCTTTGGGGATGTAGGCAAAGGAACCACCACTAAAAACACAGGAATTGAGTGCAGAAAATTTATTGTCACCAATAGTAACCACAGTGCCAAGGTATTGGCGCACAAGCTCGGGGTATTCTTTCACTGCAGTATCAATGTCGCAGAATATGATTCCGAGATCAGTTAACTCTTTTTTTACATTGGCATAGATCGTCTCGGAGTCGTTCATCGTTTCGATGCCCGCTAGGTACTTTCGTTCATGCTCAGGGATTCCCAATTTTTCAAAACTTCTCAATATCTCAGGGTCAACTTCATCCCAAGATTTTTTCTTTTTTTGGTGGGAGCCTACGTAGTGTACATAGTCATCTAGGTTGATATGGAATTGGGGGATGAAACCCCAAGTCGGCATTGGTTTTTCTAGGTATACCTGGAAGGCATTGAGACGAAACTCAGTGAGCCAACCAGGTTCATTTTTTATGTGTGAAATGGACTCAACCACTCGTCTGGTGAGGCCTTTGGGAAAGGAATCAGCGGCGTAGAACTCTGGCTGTGTATCTTGTATTGCTTCGGTTGTGGGCATGATTCCAGTCTCTCCTGTTTAGTTCACAGACGCAAAATAAGCTTTTGATCCAGTAGGATCCGCTTTCATGGTCTTTTTACCTTCGTCCCAGTTGGCAGGGCAAACTTCACCATGTTTTTCCACAAATTGGAAAGCTTTGATCAGACGAAGTGCTTCGTCAATATTTCGTCCCACAGGAAGGTCATTGACCGTAGCTTGGCGGATCACTCCATTTGGATCAATGAGAAAGGTTCCTCGTAGGGCAACGCCAGCGTCAGGGCCAGATTCTACTAATACTCCAAATGATTTTGCGATTTCTTTGGTTTTGTCAGCGATGAGTGGGTATTTGATTTCTCCAATGCCACCCTCTTTTCTTGCTGTCTTCTTCCAAGCAAGGTGTGAAAATTCACTATCAATGGAAACTCCTAGCACTTCTGCGCCGAGTTTTTTGAAGTCTTCCAATTTTGAATCGTATTCAATGATTTCCGTTGGGCAAACGAATGTGAAATCGAGTGGATAAAAGAATAGGACCACCCACTTTCCTTTATAATCAGATAGTTTGATTTCCTTAAAAGTATCTCCGATGACGGCTACCGCCTTAAAATCGGGTGCTTGCGATGTCACTTGTGGCATGTGTCTCTCCTTAGAATTAGTCTAAATTCTCTATTTAGATTCTGTCTAGAGGTTTTTTGGCAAAGGAATTTGGTTTCTTGGGAAAATTTTTAGAGTGGGAAGGCAAATCGGCTGCTAAAAGCCAATCTACCAGGCAAAAATCCTTGTGACTAAATGATTTTGGCGATTAGATTCCCACTCCTGGATTTATGCGCGCCTAATTTCTCTTCGATTCTTTTTTTATGTTTTACCGTGATTTGGTTTGCTTCAATTTTTAGATTTGTATCAGAAAGAAACTCGCGAATCGTTTCAGACTTAATCTTCAATAAACCACACATGTTGCATAACTCCTTCAAAGAGAGAGGAATGGTAAACGAAGCCTCTGCATTTGTCAGGGAGTTCAAACCTTTACGGATTTCTTGGTCTCGGATCATTTTAAAGACCATTGCATAGAGTCGAATGGTAGGAGATTCCATTCTTAAAATGATCAATCTTTGGTGGGAGAACCAAATCCTACGAGCAATGCTTTCAAAGATCTTTTGCAGAAGCGACTCTCCGACGGATTCAAAAATGGTTTCGGGCGTGACACGTAGGATGGTACAGTCTGTATCCGTGATCGCGGAAGCCATACGGGGAGCACTCTCGATGAGAGACATCTCGCCAAAAATTTCCCCAGCCGATAGAGAATCGATTACGTATTCGATGCCACGTACGATGCTAAACAACTTCACGTTCCCTTTTAAGACCACAAAGATGTCTTGGTCCATTTCATCTTGTAAGAAGATCACCTCTCCCTGGGCAAGGTCCATTTTCTGGCTAGTCCATCGCAGTGGTCGCTCTGGATTGGGGATGGTTTTCAGTAAATCCTCTGCTTCCTTCTGGAAGGATGGTTGGGGGTTTTGTTTTGCCCAATCCAAAAATCGAAATAAAGAATGCGAAGCAAGCTTTGGTTTTTGCCATTCTAAATAGATTTTCGCATTTTGAATCAATTTCTCTGGATGGTTGGATCGATCAGCAGGTAAATTTGCTTTGGAAAGATTTTTTTGTAGTGCTCTTAACTCTTGGGAATATAATTTTAAAATCTTTAGCGCAAGGTCCTTGTGTTCTTTTAAATAAGAACCTAACATACGTATGGGGATTTGTAATAATTCAACTTCGGTATCAGCAAACAAGGTAACCAAGTATCGATGCTCTGTAAGAGCCGAAACTAGGCCAAAACTATCGCCAGGTTCGTAATAGCGGAGATCGTGGTCGATCTGGATATGCTCCGAATCAACAGAAACTCGGCCGTTCTTCACAATGAAAAACAAACCAGGGTTCACTGCGTTCTGAACGACGATGGCCGCTCCCTTAGGGTACTGATTGATTTTAATTGTATCGTTCATGAACTTCGCTATCCTATTTGAATAGAATTCTAACCACCTTTAGCCATCAAGAACTTCTCCATAAATTCGGTGATGTCTCGGATGTTTCGATTGATCATCTTTCTAAGTTCTGGTGGAATATTTTGGGACTTGATAACTCGATAATAATTGAGTGCGTTTTTCAGCATCTTCCTTCTAGCAAATTCTTGAGCCTTCATGAGCATAGGTTTGTATTTATAATATGAGTACTCCATGATAGAGTAATTTTTTGAGAGCCTAAATGCATGGGGTATCTTACTAAAATCATAAGTAAGGGTCAAAAAAGGTGCATCATCTGCTTCTGGCGGCTTTAATTCGAGAACCCCATGGATGACCTTTTCAGGCTCTTCTTCCAGTTTTTTGGACATTTCGTCCGAAGATTCCTTTGGCTCGGAAATCTCACCTAATTCACCATCTACGAGTTCAATTTCGGGAGGTTCTGCATCAGGATCAAATTCCTCTTCCGCTTCCTCTGTTTTTTTAACTCCTCTCTCGCGGTACAATTCTTCAGGTTCTGGCAAACCAATCTTGAGGGCCTCTTCTTGAGGTCTGGCACCACTTCCTGTTAACTCAACCTGAATGGGTTCATCTGTTTCAATGACAGTTTCCGCTTTCGCTTTTTTGGGATCTATGGCATCGGGAAGGCCTATCAGAGGAGCGTTTGGATCGGGAGGAATTTCTGCTTGTACGGGATCTGGTAAATCTAATTCTTTTCGAAGTGCTTCCGTGGTTTTGTCAAACCAATCATCTTCTTTTTCAATCCATTCATCTTCTTTTTTTGGCTCTTCTTCAACAGCACTTTCCGGCAAATTCAACTTAGGCGGAGTTGGTGGGAAGAAGGGAGAAAGCATATCATTGAGAGAGGGACTTGGAAAATCCTCCAATGCCTTTGCTTTTTCATTTAACTTTTCTAATGCTTTTTCTTTGAGATATTCTTCTCTCTTTTTGAAAAGGTCTACCTTTCGTCTATCTTCACCAGAACGACGGTCTTTACGTCCCGCCTTGTTCTCCCGTCGATCAGGGTTTTTTCTCCTCTCTCCTCCTATCCTTCGGTCGACTAAGGGAAGTCCTCTGAATTCCTTCCACTCATCAGAAAAGAAGGTGTCTTCAGGAAGTTCTAAGTCGGAGATTTCTTTATTCGGAAGATCTTGTTTGGCTTGTTCTAATTGCTTTGCTAATTCCTCACGGCGTTTCTTTTCTTCTGCTTCTTTATTTTCAAGGTCAGGAAGTCCCAAATTTTGGTTTGGTACTGCTTGGGACCCAGGTAGAAAAAGAGGGCCAACAACACCTGGCATAGCACCCGGTACTCCCGATGGAAGGGTAGCACCTTCTGGACTCATCAAACCTCTGTTTAATGATTTCAGCAAACTTTCATAGTTTTTCTTTTCTTGGCTCGGGTCTCCACCAGGATAATCAGAAATAGGTGGTGCTTCTTTTAAAAACTGATAGATTACTGGGTGCAGAAATTCTGGGCTAGTAGCACTCCCTGCAGCTCCTGAATTTGGCAGCGAAATGGGTGGGTTTGCGGCACTCTGCTGTGTTTGCCCTGGAGAAGAGCTCTGGGCAAACTGTATGGCTTTGGCTATGGAGTCAGCAAACACCTCCGCCACTTCTCGCATGGCACCCACAAAATCAGAGAGGCCTGATTCAGATTTCGGTGCCTCTTCACGTTGAACAGGCGTTTTGTCCTTTCCCTTTTTTTTAGGAGGCGGGCTTGGTTGGCTATCAAGAAAGTCTTCTAAATCCGAGATATTCTGTTGGATTTTGTTTTTAATATCCTCATCTGGGATACGATCACCTGTTCTTTGGTAGATCTCAATTGCGTCGTCTATGAAATTTCTTTCTGCAAGAGCCTCCGCATTCATCAAAGGACGTCTATGAAAGGAATACTTTGAGTTCTTAGAGATGATGTCATCTACAGGGAAGGAGATATCAGGGCTATCTTTGGGTGGACTCTGTTTAGTCTGGGTTTTTGGTTCTTCCCCATACTCGCCTAAAGGGAGTTCTTCGAGAGAAGGTTTGCTCTTTTCTTCCTTTCGGTTCCTGCGCCTACGAGCGGATGGACTTTCCTCTTCCTCTTTTGCACCATCCTCCAACCAATCTTGAAGGGATGGGGAATCAGGAGATAGGGCCTTTGCTTCTCCTAGGCCTTGTTTCTTTGCTTTGTCCGGACTTGTTTGGAAGGGAACTTCCGCTCCCCTGCCCCCTAAAGGACTTTTCCCACGGGAAGGCTCTGGGCTTGAGGGGCTTTTTGGGCTCTCGGATTTTCTTTGGTTACGTCTACGAGAGCGAGCACTGGTCTCTTCTTCGGGACCCTCGGATGCTGGATTTTTGATCACATTATAGAGCCCGGCTCCTGCACCCGAAAGGCCAAGTAACATCATTAGTGTTGTGATCATATCATTAGGGCCTATCTTATTTTCGAGGATCTAGACCCTAGAATTGAGTTGGTTTCTTGAGAAATCCAATCCTTTCTTAGGAAAAAAGGGCTGAACTGACCATCAGTCCATTTTGTGCTTGACAGGGGCAATTTTTTTTTCTGTTATGGTGGCATGAAATCCGTAGCCAAAAAAAATCTAAGCTTCGCCTCCAGCCCAGACAACGGAGATGGTTTGCAGTTGAAGATCACCTTTGACGAGGATACAAAAACTGCGTTCGGGGACTACACCTGCCCGGACAAGTACCAAGGTTTGCCGGACCAAATCCATCCAGGGATCATTTCCACGATCCTAGATGAGATCATGATGAAAATCAATGAAGCAATGAATTTCGAGACCACCACAGGGGAGCTCACCATTCGGTTCCTACAACCTGCCAAGGTCAATGAACCCCTCCACTTGCGCGGTTGGTTCGTAAAGAAAAACAAAAAAATCATAGAGAATCGTGCTGAAATCGAAAATGAGATCGGCAAAATAGTGGCTCGCGGAAAAGGTAAATATATAGAAGCTGAAGACTAAGCCAATAAGCCGATGTGGTGGAATTGGTAGACGCAGTGGATTCAAAATCCACCGATGGCAACATCATGCCGGTTCGATTCCGGCCATCGGTACCAACTTAATCGCTAAACTCTTCTCTTTGCCTCAATAAAGAAGTCTTTTTCAATCTGGTCTATGGCTCGTATGATCAGATGCATCTCCTCCAAACGCAAACTCTCAAAAAGTTTTTTCCCTTCTTCCAGGATGCCGATTCCCAGGCGAATGGCCTGGCAATCGTCCTCGGAATATATCTGCGGTTTGCCTTTCATCCGTTCTAAGACGTTTTTCATTATCAAGATAATCTTCTCTACCAATGTTTGGTCAGTGAATATCTGAAATAAGCTTGTGATGTCTTCTCGAAAATCATCCGCATCTTTTTCAGGAATTCTACTTAGAATTCTTTGGAATCCATCTTCAGATTCCAAAGGATCACCAAACTTTGCTTCTTCGTCTGTGGCCTTGAGTAAAATTTCTTCAAAGTGGTGTGCTGTCACATATGCTTGTAAGGCGGAGATACCAGCCTTCAGTGCCTTTGGGAAGTGTTTCCCGAACTGAAATATAGAAGAAGCTAGATTGCCAAGTATTCCCCATAGTTTACTAGGGCTGTGTACAAAACTTGCTAAGGATTGAAAGGCAGCATCCAATCGTTTTCTTTCTTCGTATTCAGGGTAGAGATAGTCCAAGAAAAATTGTATCAAAGAATCAATTGTTTTACGGGGGATCTTTTGGAATTGTGGGTATCTTTGCAAACGATCTTCCGAATAACGAAAGATAAGTGCCTTTTGGTAAACTTCGATCAATTTAGGAAAATTTGGATTTTGAAGGGTATTGTTTTGGCTCAATCTTTTACTACTTCCTGGAAATAATTTTGGTATCGTTCCCAATTGATCCTAAGTCCTTTGGGATGGATAGGGATACTTTTATTTTTTTTGATCTCTAATCCAGCAAACAAAGAATAGATGCCTACAGCCAAAGAAATGGCTACTTCTTTTCGGTTTTTGGTCAAATGGGAAACATCTCTTTTTCGATTGATATATCCGATCTCTAGAAAGGCACAAATCGCATTGGTATAGGTAGGCAAACTGTAGGTAGAAATATACGGCTTTTGGATGGGCCCTACATCAGGGAATGCCCCAGTCCGTTTCTGGATCTGCTCCCTTAGACCATATTGCACAAAGCGCATCAATTCTTTGGAAGCGAAATGATTGTCTCCACCAAATCCTTCCCGACCACCTTCTCTACGCCATGATTCCTGTTTGCCTTTTTCTCTTTCCCAAAATTTTCCTTCTGGTTGAAAAAGTGCATGTGACTTGGCATAAGGGCCTTTGCCATTGGAGGCTGCAATTTTTTCCCATCCTTTTTCATCCGCATAGGACCAACTAATCATGTTTTGGCGGTATCCTTCAAACTGATCGAGGAGAGTTTTTTTGCCTGAACGATCTGTCCAATAACCGTGAAAGTAAATCCATGCATCAATGACTGCGTTCTCCAGTTTACTATGGCCGGAAGCAAATACCAACCAATCCGACCAAGGCAAAGAATTGAATTTAGATGCTTTTTTCTTTCCCTCCGAAATTTCCTTTAACAAAACAAAGGTATTATAACCAGGGGTTAGAACGGCCGCCATGCCACCTTCCTGTCCCTTACTTGCGGGATTCATATGCAAGGAGACTACTAAATGAGGCTTTTTTTCATTGATAAGCGATATCCTTCCTTTTTTTCTTTCACCAGTCTTTTTATCAGGATAATCATACAAACGATAGGCGGCATTTGGATCTGAGGAATTTGGATCGTCCTCATAATTGGATTTCCTAGTGAGATTGGATTTGATGATGATACGTTTCCATTTTTTTGATTTAGAAAAATGGGAGAGGTAGGTTTCAAATTGTTTCCAACCTTCCTCTGTCTCGGTCAAACGTAAAATCTGGTCCAACTCCAAAGCAAGTGGTAACATAATGCCACGTTCCGTTTCTTTGTCGTTCTCTGTGCCTTGTTTGTATTTTTCTAAATAGGTTTGAGAAATGGAGTCATACTTATCTCCATGTTCTGAAATAGGCTCTTTTGCGACCCCGCCGTGACCTGCGTCCACAACGACTGTATACACTGGATTTGCAAAGGCGGATGAACTGAGTGAAAGAAAAATCGAAAATAAAAAAAGTTTCATAACGTAGGCTGAGGTTATCTCTCAGCCTATTTTCCTTATTTACCTGTAGCCTGAGGATTTGAAAAAATCTGGTTTTTGTTGTCGCTAAGGTCCTTGCTGTACTTATCTGTGATCGCTTTTTTGTCAGCCTCGGCTTCTTTAAGATCGCTTAGGATTTTGATCCCAAAATCCTTTGCTATGCGGTAATGCACGATAGATTCATAGTAACGATCCTCTCTAGCCATGGACAGTGCAAGAGATAACTGGTAATAGGCGATTTTCAATTTATGTGTAGATTCAGAAACGTCAATATAGGTATTGGGAAAGGATTTGTTGGCACTGTCTTGCGACTCTGCCATGATCTGCGATTGTTCCACGCTAGTGATGGCATCGGCACATTCCACTAAAAGTGCCTGGGTTTTGGTATCATATACTTTCGCAAATTTACCTAACAAGCCATTCACATCTTTATCTACTTTCTGAATTGCCTTTCCCGAAGCGATATATGCGTGTCTATAGTAGAAACGTAAGGCATTCTGGTATTCTTTTCGGATATTCTCCAAACCAGCCTTTGCATCCGGAACATCTTCTCCGAAATTGGAAGAGATAATGGTTAATAACTTTATGCCGTTTGCAATCCTATCCTTGTATCGTTCCGAAATATCTTTGTATTGTTTCCGTTCGAGATTTGTGCCTTGGTCTAACTTCTCGATCTCCTCGGTGTTTTCCTTGCCAGCCGTCGCATTTGTCGCTTCTTGCGCAAGTAATGGTAGGGAAATAGCCAAGATTAAAATGGAAAGGTACCATGCTCTCATGTTTGATGCTCCTCGAACTTTCGATCTATAAGTGGGTCATTTGAATTCGTTGACTACTATTTTTTAGTTTTTTTGCGTTAACAAAATACCATCTCCTACTGGAAAGAGAGTAAAGGATGCTCCCGATTCTTTCACCCTTTTCCAAGTCGCAAGTACGGCCTTGTCAGAAGGTTTATCTGAATTTGGATCTAAAACTCTTCCATGCCAGAGCATATTATCAAATAAAATGCGAGTGCCTTTTGGGACATGGAAGAAGATTAAATCCCATAGCTCCGGGTAGGTAACCTTATCACAATCAATGAAAAAGAAATCAGCTTCCTTCCAAGTTTGGACATTGCCATACATATAGTCCAAAGCCCAAGCATCAATACGGTGCAAAGAAGGTGCGCTCTCTCCGAAAGCGGATTGAATGCTCTCATCTAAGACGGAAGCTTGTTTCTCATTTCGATCTAAACTTGTATACTTCGATCCGATGGATCCAAACATCATCCAAAGGGTCGAATAACCGATTCCAGTCCCTAGTTCCCAGACATGTTTTGGTTGGACTAAAGATAAAAGATTCTGTAAAACAGCTCCACTAGCAGGACTTATGATAGGCACATTCTTTTCACGAGCGTAGTCCTCTAATTCAAAAAAAATAGGATGAGGTCTATGGACAAAATCAGTATGTATTTTTTCTTCTAAATGAGGGATGAAGATAGAATCTCTTGTCTTCATCGATTGCCTGACTTTGGTAAAAACAAATGTGTTCGCTCTAGAAGTTTAGGCGGCATTTTTTTTACCAACCAATCATTCAATTCCTTAAAACTATATCGTTTGGAGGGATGAATCAAAACAAGTGCTTCATTTTCGAATAAGTCTGCATGTGCCACAATTTCATCCAGATGAGTATGCCCCCACTCCCTTGCTCGTTCGACTCCGCGCTTTTCACAGTAATAAGTACATTCTAAAAATAAAATTTGGCTTTTCCTTACGTCTTCATTCTCGAGAACATATTCAATTTTTGTATCTCCCGAAAAGGAAACCAGGGGAAAGTTTACTTCCTCTGTTGGATCCTTTCCAAGTTCTTTCATCTTGCGAATTTCTTGAGAATCAATGTGAGAAAACTCTTGTTTCAGTTTTCTTTTGGTTTCGAATACAGTATATCCTTGGGACGAAACTCTATGGAAAGAAGGAAGAGCTTTAAAAAAATACCCTGGTTTCAAAGGAATCGATGCATTGTGTTCTAAACCAATGACAGAGTATTGGTAGTCAAAATCTTCCATCTGAGCATAGAGTTTTAAAATTTGTAACAGCTGTTCTTCGATTGCCTTGGGAACGTAAATCTTTGGCGGTGGGAGATTGCGTAAGGATCGTTGCGACACATAGTATGGGATTCCAGCCGAATGGTCTAAATGGGCGTGGGTGAGTAAAATTTGGCTGATATGGATCTTATCAGGATTGAGGGTTCCAAAATCAAAAAGCAAGTCCAAACTGGGAAGGCAGACCGAAGTACGGATTCCACCTTCCGAGATCCCTTCAAAGCGCAGGTTTTTATGTTCAAAAACACTATTTGCCATTATGGCAAAATATCCTCTGCTTGGAAGGTTTGGAAAGACTCTCCCAATGACTTTTTTAGGTCCTTGGGCCCGACGACAAGAGTTGTCAATCGTTCTGGATTGAAGTAAAGTTCACCAACTCGTCTAATATCCGCTAAACTGACATCATTAATGCGGTCACGAAATTCAGGTAAATAATCAGTTGGCATTTCATGGTCGCGAAATCTAAGCTCATTTCGCAAAACCTTTTTTGAATCATCAAATAGGAAAACAAACTGGTTGATAATTGCGTTTTTTGCTCTTTGCAACTCATCTTCTCGGAGAGACTCAATTGCTTCTTTACGGATCAAGTCCTTCATAAGCGACAGTACTTCGGGAACAGATTCTGTTTTTGTCATTGCATAGAATTGGATTGTTCCAAAGCTTTTTTGAAAGTCGGTAGTAGAGCCTGCAGAATAAGCAAGTCCTCTATTGTTTCTAATCTCTCTCATGTAATAAGAATTAAATCCACCACCACCTATGATGTAATTCAGGACTTGAATTGCATAAAAATCTTTATCATTGTGTTTTGGGAGGACACCCATCAAGGCCACAAACGATTGGCTGACATCCTTCTCGATCAATATAGGGGTTTTTAAGGTAGCCTTAATATTTTTTGCTATGAGTTCCGAATTGAGCTCCTCTCCTGTTTGGATAGAGGCATTGGATATCTGTAAGGTATTTGAGAGAGACTTCCATTCTTCAAGCTTTACATCCCCTGAAAGAAGGACTTTTCTTTCTTTCGTTGATAAAATCTCTTTTTGCAAGGTTTGCAAATCTTCCATGCTGACCGCATTCAGCTTTTGAATATCCATACTGCGTCCGAGAAGCGTATTTTTATAGACCCTCTCTCTTAACTTTCTTTGCCCAAGGCTTGTTGGATTGTCATTGCGCCTTCGGATTTCATCTGCTATGCGATTTCTCATAGTTTGGATGATCTCTGGATCTAAGAGAGGTTCATTCCAAAAGGATTGGAGAAGTTTCATTACCTGAGAGTGGTCTTTTTTTAGATAGGAAAGTGATATGACAGTTTTTTCGTAGTCGATGGAAAAACCGAAATTTGCTCCTAAAGCTTCAAACTCCTCCAAAAGTTTTTCTTTGGGATAGGATTTTGAACCAGAATAATGCCAACTATCTTCCAAAAGGCGAATGATTTCCGGGTTTCGGTTGCCCAAATTTTTCTTTCCAAAGTCTATGTAGATTTCTGCATATACGATGGGAAAATCTTGGTCAGGGAGAGCCCAAAGTTCTGTGCCATCTCCTTGTGAGAATTTCAGGATTTCAGGCACCTTTACCTGGAGTGCTTTCAATTCGATATCTTTGACAAAATCCCCCATAGAATAGGCAGAAAGCGAAACAATGGACAGAAGAGTTATGAGTAAAAATCGTTTCATATTATTTTGCCTTCTTTCTGGAATCAACCAGACTGCCTATGGTAACTCGATCTTTCGTTAAATAGTCTTTACATATCTTAGAGAGATCTGCTGATTTTACTTTTTGGATTTCTTCATACTGTTGGAAGATATGTTTCCAGTTCCCATACAATAGCTCGTAATAAGACAATAGATCAGCAATGGTGCCATTGTCATCCATCGTTCGAATGAAATCAGAGATCATTTGATTTTTTATTTTTTTGAGTTCTTCTTCCTTGGCGCCTTCCTCTTGGATCTTACGCAATTCTTCCCAAATAATCGATTCTATTTTTGTGAGGTCTGCACCTGACTGGGGTTTGATGAAAATTGCAAAAAGATTTTGAAACCTTTCACCTGGGTAACCATTGGCCGCCCCAATCGAGTTTACTAACTTCTCTTCCAAAACCAATCTCTTTTGTAAGCGAGAGCCTGCACCTTGGCTGAGTAGGTTAGACAAAACCTCAAAACTTGCATTGTCTGGATGCGGGTAAGGCGGCTTCAGCCAAGCAATCATCATTTGTTCACTTGAAGGATGGATGACTGTGAACCGTTTTTCACCTAAGTATTGTTTTTCTTCTACTTTTAAAGGAGAACTCTCTTTCCCTTTCGGAAGATCTGAAAAGTATTTTTTGATGATGGATTCTGTTTCCACAAAATCTACATCTCCGACAATCGAAATCACCATTTTATCTGGCGTGTAATGTTCTTTAAAAAAGGCAATGGTATCTTCAATTTTTAAAAAGGGAAGAGCAGTTGGATAACCAATGACAGGTTTTCTGTATGGGTGAGACTCAAAGGCAATGGAAAAAAAACGTTCCCGTAATACACCGGCACCACTATCTTCTGTACGCATTCTTCTCTCTTCGATGACGACATCACGCTCTGTATAGTATTCGCGAAGCACTGGATGTTTCAATCGATCTGATTCTATTTTTGCCCACACTTCCAATCGATTGGAAGGCAGTTGGATTTGGTAGTTTGTCACGTCATGGGAAGTATATGCATTAAAGCCTACCTCTCCATTCTGTTCATAGATATAAGAGTCCTCATTTTTTAGAATCAGAGGATCTTGGAGTTCAATCAAGTTTCTCAAGCGTCTACTTAAGGTTTGGATCTCTGTTGTTAACTCTTTGGGAACAGTTTGTCCTCTCAAAAGGAGAGCTCTCTCTTTTAATTTTAAATCATCCAGTCGAGAACCCCAAACCTCGATCTGTTTTTGGTATTTTTCTTCTTTTTGGTAGTCAAGGGTACCTACATTTTTAGTACCTTTGAAGAGCATGTGCTCCAAAAGGTGGGCTGTCCCCGCTACTTCCGGGCTTTCATCTGCACCACCCACTAGAAATTTGATGTACAAGGCCAAAGTGGGAGAGGTTCCGCGCTTCATCATGACCACTCGCAGACCATTTGGCAAAGAAAAGGTTTTGATTTTTTCAGAGAATTGCCTTTCGGAACTTGCAAAAAAATTTGCCTCCCCGAAGATCGAAAAAGCGAAGCAAAGGGAAATGAGAAATACCGGTATGAATTTGAACATCTTCTGCAAGCCTACGAGAGGAAAATGAACCGTAAACTTCTAATTTTTCTGGTTTTTGTCACATATTGTGGAACTTTCAAACCAGCCGATCCCCTTCTCGTGGAACACGCCTTACAAAACGAATCCGATGAAGGCTTTATCTCCCGTGAGTTTTTCCAAGTAAAGGTGGAAGTCCCCTACCCCAACCTGGAACTCTCTGGACGCCAAAGCAGAGAAACCTGTAAACAAAATGCATTTTTGAAAAAAGAAGAACTGGCTCTGCCATTTTTACTAGACGTGCACCGCGAACAATACCAATGGGGAGATGGGTTTGAAACCTACGCGAAAACAAAAATAGGCCAAGCAAGACTCTCCCAAAGCCAAACCTCAGTGGCAAACTCAAGTCCCATCTCCCAAGCTTCCACAGTTTCACCAGGATCGAACACTGTGACAAATTCCATGACAAATGTTGGTCCAAATGCGACCACTGTGGCTCCACAACCAATGACAAAAACGCTTCCGGAGCAAAACAAACAATACATCCAAAGCTTTGGCTGGTTTTTCCAATCTATGTTTTTGTATAAGGAAGATTACTCCTCAAAGACAAAATGTGCTTTCCTATTTCGCCTGATCCAGAAAAATCTTTATGATAAGGTTTTGCAAACAGAACTACCAAAGTCATTGTTATACAAAAATGAGAGTATCCCTGATGAAAAAAATACACGTCCTTAATTTCTTCATGCTTTTCAGTCTTTTGATGCTAACAGCGAACATGTGTAAGTCGGCCCCTAAACAGGAAGACAAAAAACCACAGGAAACGATAGTAACGAAAGAAGAAATCAATGAAAACTCTCCCGAGGTGATTGAGTTCACAAAAGCAAAAGAAGGCTTTATTACTGGGTCTTTATTCCAAGTTGCCGTTTCGAGTGTGTTATCTGACTCGGATGCACGACTAAATGAGGCAAGGTCCATAGCAGAGCAAAAGTCATTGAATCTTTTGAAAACTTACGCACCACCCATCTTGTCAGAGAAAGGCAAAAAAGAATTACGTGAAATCTCAAAAGAAGGAAAGATCGTGGATAAAAATATCTCGATTGGTGGACGTTACTTTTTCTTATACCAAATCCAGAGAAAAGATTTAAAGCAACTTGTTACTAGCGGCCTTGAGTGATCAAGGCACACTGATTTGTTGGTTCAATTTCGCGGGTATACAGATATTCTTTTTGAAATTGCAATAGAAAAGTTTAGCATTCACTTCCAAACTTCCTTTACCCGTTAAGGCTAATGGAAGTGGTTTAACATATTCAAAATATTCTAATTTTTGAGGATGTGTAGGCCCTTGCAATTTTAAGTCTGCTTTTTTCACTTCCAAACCGTCTTTCCCCGCCAAAAGAATTTTATGTGGAGCTTCCTTTTGGAATCCATACCCTTGTGGCAAATCAAGATTCAATTCAAATGTACCATCTTGTTTCTTTTTTACAGAAAGTGAAATCGGATGGTCTGCCAATTGAGCAGAAACTGGCAAAGAGACTGCCAGTACAAGTGAGAGTAAAATAAACTTCATATTCTTTAGACTATCTTTTTTGGAGAACGACACAACGATTTGAGTTTGTTCCTTTTTCATTGTTCGAAACTTGCCAGCAATTGGACAGCTTGGTGAATTGTTGGGTATGAATGAATGTTTTTGACCAGAGTAATCCAGTGCCCTCTGCCATCCGTACGACATCTTCATCCAAATTTAGAATGTCTTTACCTTTTTTCACTTCCCCAACTTCCATGACCATATGCGCCCCTTTCTTTAGAACGCGGCTTGACTCTTTCAAGGTTTGAGCAATGAAACTGTTCCATTCAGCATGGCTACTAAAGACACTCAGTTTTCGTTCCTGATTTTTGGGAATATCCAAAAACCAGTGCCTTAGCCAATTGTCACCTTCATAGTCAACTTTATCCAAAAATGGAGGTGAAGTCACAATCAAATCAATAGAATCAGATTCGATCTTTTCCATTGCATTCGCTGAGGACAAAATGTATGCATTGTTCTTTGAAAATTCATGATAAAATGGAGGTAGAGGTTCGGCTAAATCTCGTTTCATTTTTTGAAAAATTCTAGGTTTAATCTCTCTATACTCCGGCTCTTGGTTTCGCTTAAGATTATTTTTTTTCTGGGCTTCCCAAGGTATGGAAACCTGTGGGAAGGTATAAACCGAAAAAAACCCAGTGCTATGACCATGTAATCTCGATAAGGCGATAAGTCCTAAAAATTGCATTTCAGGACTATGGTCTTCTTTAAGGTATTTTTTAAATTTTTTGATCTCTGCTAAGGTTTTCGGATGATAAAAAGCAAGTAATCTTTCATCACCTTCTTCTTCTGTATAGGTACCCGACAGATCCAAAGATTTCAATTTTTTGTCCAAATCCTCTAATGGAGGTACGATTTGTCTAGATTGTGCCAAAAAAATCGAGAGCGGATGGATATCATTGTGAACGGCAACGTGACCTTCTATGTTTGCCTGAACAGCTGTTGTTCCACGGCCACCAAATGGATCTAAGACCTTGGATTTCTTTTTCTTTAGATATTGATTCATAAAAAAAGAAGGTAACTCTGGCTTAAACGATGCTCGGTAACTAACTGTATGATGGAGTGAATGACCTTGTCTCTGTTTTGCGGTCCAAAATTCACCCATGACGAATTTAGATTCGTCTTTAAATAATCTCTTTGCTCCTGCCATCCTTTGCAAAAGCCTCCTTCTCTTCTAAGAAAAGAGTCGGTACAAAGGGGAAAACTCCTGGAAGGTTTTTTAAAAATTAGAATGGGACATAGTACATTTAATTGAGAAGTAATGAAAGCTCATCTGGAAAAGGCAGATGGAAAGAATATTTATGATCAGATACATTGTCGCCAAACTCCAAATAGGTGGCATGTAGGGCCTGACGGGTATGCCCTAAGCTTTCTACAAACCCACTTGTATCACCTGTTTTTGCAAAGCTAAGAAAAAAGGATTCGTCTTTACCATATAGTTTATCTCCAAGTACTGGATAGCCTAAACTATACAGAGTAGCTCGTATTTGATGAACTCTACCTGTTCGTGGATACACCTTTAGATGTGAAATATCTTTCTCTTGTGAATAATGAATTAATGAAAAGTGAGTTTCTGACTCTTTCGAATTTGGGAAGCCATACGGCGAATATTTTTGCTTTTTTCTTACAATGGAATTCTCTTCCTTTCCGATAAAGCCAATGGCTTCTAACTCGATTGGAAATTTTCCATATACTAAAACCTCATATTCTTTTTTCACGAGCCTTTTTTCAAAGGCAGATTGGAGATACAATTGCCACTCTTTGTTCTTTGCAAATACCATGATCCCCGAAGTCTCTCTGTCTAGTCGATGCACAGGGAAAATTTCTTCTGAATTCAAATCTGCCTTTAGGAAGTTTAGTAAGGTTTGTGTCCGATATTTGCCTGCAGGGTGGACAGGTAAGTTGGCTGGTTTATCTACAATCAAAAATTGATGAGAATCATAGAGAATTTTATACTTTGCATTTACAGTAGGTTCGGAGAAAGTTTTATCTTCTGGAGTGTAGGAGATCAAATCCCCTTTCAAGACAAAATCGTCTGCGCAAAGAACATAACCGTTTCGTTTTACACGTCCCTCATGGCAGTGGCGGCCCCAATCCGATGCGGAATAGTAAGGAAACCTTAGGTGTAAATATTCTAATATAGGAAAATTATGATATTTTTCAGGTACAAAACTAGAATATGGCTTCACTCTTCTGATGATTCCGAAATCTCTTTCTCTTCCTGTGTAGTATGGATTTCAGAAACATCTTTTTGTGGAGGACTATCCTCCTTTGCTTCTTCATCCGGGTGATTGCCATTTCCTGATTCTTTCTCAGAATTTTTTCCCAAAAATTCCTCCAAGATCCGAGTGTCTTCTTCCGTTGGATTGTAAAACTGACATCCAACGCGGTAATTGGTCTCTTGATTTCGGATATTTTTGATGATGCTCCGAAATGTAGCTTTTTCGTTAGGTCCGAGGATTAGGTCAAAAATAATTGTGCCATTCATCGTGACGTTACGACTAAATGCTCGTGTTGGTGCATGGATAAAACTGATACCACCAGCACTTAAATCTACAACGCTACACTGCTCTTTGGATTCTTGGAAGACTCCTGTCGCAATAATCTCTTTCGCCAATGTTCCAGAAAACATTGACATTTGGTCAAATACCTCTGGCTCGAATGATTTATGGGAAAGTATTTGGACATAACCGACACTTATGTAACCCTTATAACGAATGGGCACACAAATCTCTGAGATTAACTCATCTGGCAATTTAGAAGTTTCGAAAATTCTTAAATACTCATCAAATGGAAGGTACATCGGATTTGCAGTAGACTTGTTTTTGCGATCAACGATGTAAATTGGCTTTTCATAATGTTGCATCAATCGAAGTCGGTTGTCTGCTCTACTTGTTAAATAGATGGAAGAATATGGAAATATTTTTGAAAGTTTTGTTCGAAAATTCAATAGCACTGCATCTACTTTTTTATCATCAAAGCCGATTGCTTTCGAGACATCCAAAACATTGATTAAATTTGTAACTGTGAGGCTAGAACCACCAGACTTGGCGAGATCAACCCTTGCACCTTGTCTAGTTGCAGGAACGATCGTTATCTTCAAAGGTTGTAAGATTTCGATACCTTGGCCATCTCCACCTACTAAGGTAAATTGAGAAACAAACCTACTTCCGTTGTGCACAAGAGTGAGAATACGACTTTTATTTGCAATGGGAGTATTGTTGCTGATCACTAGTGCTTTGTTTTTTAAAGCTATGATCTTTATAGGGGTTTCCCTTGTGCCAACGACCATATAAACCGGAAGTTTACCAAACAAAGCGGCTATGACTTTAATCATCCCTTCCGGATCTATGATCTCTTTATTCATCTATTAGTTCCGATACTTGTGTCTCAGGAATTTAGAGGAAATCATGGAAAGGTCTTTTGCGCCCGTAATGCTCATGCTCTGCTTCAGCTCCTCGGTGTAACGGTTTAAAAGGAAACGAAGTCCAGCCTCCTCCCCTCCGACCGCAGCGATGGCTACAGGTCTACCAATTAACACAGCCTTTGCACCAAGAGCTAACATCCGAAATACGTCCATTCCACTTCTGATGCCACCATCCACTAAAACTGGAAGTTTATCGTTCACGGCTTCCACAATTTCAGGCAATACTCTAGCTGTCCCTGGTAGACCATCTAACACTCTACCCCCATGATTGGAAACAACAATTGCATCAAATCCGAACTCGGAAGCCAATTTTGCATCGTCCGTACTTAATATACCTTTCAATAGGAAGGGAACTTTCACTCGGCTTCGGATTTTAGCCAATTGTTCAATGTTTCTCGCAACGCTTCCTAGGTTTTTGTTTGCCATCGTACGAAAGTTAACGGCATCAATGTCCATTCCCAAGGCAAAAACGCCTGCCGCCTCTGCCTCCAACATTCTTTCAAGTAGGAGAGCTTCGTCCTCTCTCGGTTTGCAAATCAGGATGCCTTTTCCTTCGACTTTTTTCAGTGCCTCAATCATCACCTTATATTTGTCGACGCTAGCACCATCTCCTAACCAAGCCAAGGAGCCAATTTGTTGAAAACTTCTCGTTACGATCTGGGCATAGTCGAGATCGGACATTACATAATTCATATTTGTCCCAACTCCTGTCATGGGAGCTGCCATAATCGGAGTAGCCAACGGAAACGAAAGGAAGGTAGATCGAATATCAGGTACAATGTGTTCGCGAATATAGCTTGGTATGATGTGAAACTCTTGCAAAGCAGAATAATTATCCTGGAATGTGTCCATCTTGCCCACTGCACCCATACCAGGCACACCAGAAGCACAATTGACTCCATCACAAACCTTGCAAACCCAACAAATGTCCTTTCCAAACCTTTGTCTTGCCAAATCATTGACTTCTTTTTCGCTTACGGAATACAAATCGTCCACTTCGAAGCGAATGGTATCTTTTACTTTCTGAAAGATAGCCTCCGCCTCTGCGAGGGTATTTGCTGTAATGATTACGTGTCCTGACTTTTCGATGTTGTTTGTTGGCTCTTTTATGAGATCTCCTGGTTTGGATTGGAGAAAGATCGCATTTACACCATCAATTTTTTTTACATCTTCAGCACCTTGGACATTGACTAACTTTCCTGGATTGGCAATGAGGGATCTCTCAATCGATACTCTTTCGATCACTGGGTCAAGATTGTCCGGTGTCTCACCAAGTGCTATGAGTAAAGCCGCCCGATTTAAATTCACACCAGTTGACAAAGGATAGGTGAAAGCCGACATATAACCACCTGATAAACGAGCAGCAATTTCACCTACTTTCACTCCAGTCTTTGTGACTTTGATATCACCTTTTCCTGCACCTAGGTTGATGCCCAAGGCCTTCATACCAGCAACCATCACCCTTTCGACCTCAGCTAAAATCTCCTTGGGAAGTGCGGAGGGCATATTGTGCCCAATCTCTACAAAATAAGGCTCTCGTTCAATGATCCTATCGGCAATGCCTGTCATCCGAATCTGTCCATTGAATGCTAAAGCATCCACCGATAATTCGGGCCCCTCCATATATTCCTCTAAAATGAGCTCCCCCGTGGGACAGAATCGTTTTGCATGGCGGAAAGCTTGGGGTATTTCATCCTTATGGTTAACCTTAATCACCCCTCGCGAACCCATATTGTCAGCAGGTTTCATCACGAGAGGAAATTGTAAAAAAGCAAGTGCATCTTTTGCATCTTGCAGTGACCAAACGGGAGCAAAGGCAGGGATGGGTACAGAGTGTTCCTTCAAACGTTGCCTCATCTTTACTTTATTTGAGGCAGCTTCGGCATCCACAAAACGTATACCTGGTAAACCAGCAGCGGAGGCAACAGCTGCAACTGTCATAGACGCGTCTGTCCCAGCAGTGATCACACCATGTATCGGTTTGTTTTGGAGATACCGTTTGGCTTCACGAACCATACCCTCTACATCTTTTGTGGACATGATGATTTTTTCGTCGGCAATCTGAAATCCGATGGAATTTGGATTCATATCTGCGACTAAGGTACGAAGTTTCATTGTTTTGGCAGTTTGGATGATTGGAAGCTGAAGGTCCCCACCACCAATGATAAGTATTGTTTTTTCAGCGACTGACTTCAATCAAACCTACCCTATATGATTCGCAAGATCCAAATGGTTTTCTACTTCCTTGAAAGTGATCGATCCTTTCTGAATGATTCCGCCAGCCAAAAGATAATCACCACCAACAGGGTAAAAGGTTGCAGATTGACCAGGTGTTACACTTCGCACATTCGTTAAAAATTGCACAGACCAAAGTTCGCCATGGGAGGTCACCTTACAGGGAACAGGCTGGCTTCTATATCTGATTTGCACCATCATGTCGCGAGTTTCACCCCTTTCCATTTTTGATTGCGCTTGGTAGCAAATATCTTCCAAGACAAAAGACTCACAGTAGGTCTCGATTTCCTCACCTAAGACTACTGTTCCATCGTCCTCAATCGAAAGTACATAGAGAGGATTTTTCCATGCAATCCCTAATCCTTTCCTTTGTCCTATGGTAAAGCCTTCCTTTCCTTGGTGTTTGCCTATGATTTTGCCATCTCTGAGTTTAAAAAAGCCAGGTGTGAATTGCACTCCCTTCTTTTTCAAAAAACTCCTATAATCATTTTCGGGAATGAAGCATATCTCTTGGGATTCTGGTTTATTCGCAACAGGAAGCCCCATTCGAGATGCAAGAGCTCTGACCTCTTCTTTAATCATACCACCCAAAGGGAAAACCGTATTCTTTATATTTTCTTGGCTCAATCCGTACAAATAGTACGCCTGGTTTTTCTTTCCATCGACTGCATTTTGGATGGCATATCTTCCATTGATCTCAATCGTACGTGCATAGTGACCAGTTGCTATCTTTTCAATACCTAATTTTTGAGCTTGTTCAAATAATGCACCAAATTTCACAAAAGTATTGCATTCAACACAAGGGTTAGGTGTTCGTCCATCTTTATAATCTTCAATGAATCGATTGATGACCCTTTCTCCAAATACCTTTTCCATTTTGATCACATAAAAAGGTATATTGAGAGACAATCCAACGTCCCTAGCATCCCTGATGTCCTCAGGGGAACAGCAGGATTTTTTTGTGGTGTCACAGGCGGGAGCTTCATATTCCCAAGTTCTAAGATTCACTCCGATCACATCGTAACCTTCTTCCATGAGAAGCCCTGCCGCCACAGCACTATCGACTCCCCCACTCATAGCTACGATGATCTTGCCTTTGTTTGCCATATCTTCCCTCACTGAAGGTAAAAAGCCACACGAGCACGGGAAAAATCCCAAAACACCGGAGATTGCGATAAGGCGTTCAACCCGATGACCCAAAGGCCTTCCTTTCCAGCTTGTTTGCCATCCTTTGAAATTCCACCCAAAAATAATGGTATCTGCTTAGAGAATAATTCTCCATTCGTCGTTTGGAAGTAGATGGATTCCTTCGTTTTAAAGAGAGAACGGGTTTGAGTTTCTCCTCTAGGCAAATGTACCGTCACTGACTCTATCAGTTCTCTGTTTTGGTAGAGCGTTTCGGGTAGTATGGAAAAGCTTGCTCCTGTATCTAAAAGCGCCTCTACTTTCTGGCCTTCCTTTTCTAGCTGTGTATAGTAGTGCCCATCTCGCTCCCTGACCTGAATGAATTTTAAAGCAAGGGATAGGAAAACATCGGGTCTTTTGCAAAAACTAGCCTGCGATTCATATACGTAGATCTTCTCATCAGACCATAGAATGCATGTTTTGTGGAAAAAATCTGTGCCGATCACAAGATCAAATTGTTTGGGAAAGACTTGAAGGAAACTAGGGAATGTGTATTCTCTACCCTCCCATACGAGTTTCCATTCTTCGGAAGTCTCCTTCCCATTCCAGAAACTTTGGCTAGAGCCACTGTCCCAGAGAGCAGATACTTTCTCGTGGCTAGCTTGGTTCTGAAAACCGTGCAAAAGGATGTGTGAAGGAAAGCTTTCCGTTTGGAAGAAACCCAGGCGGCCTTCTTCTGGTAAGGAAAATTGGTATTTAGGTTTGTGAGGGCTTTGGCAGTAGAGGCTTAAAAGGAAACAAAGGAAACTGCCTATACAAGTTTTTTGATACAATTTCGATTGGGGCATCTTGTATAGTCTACCGTACAATCTCGGTATTCAATGCCCGTTTTCTCATCTTTGCTTTTGTATTCAATGAAGCAGGAATAGGGCTGAAAATCAAAAGCTGCCATACCGAGTGCTCTTTCACGAATGTTTGCACGAAGGGCCTCTTGGTCTGAAGAAGGTTGAGATACGATCGAAAGTGCTTCTGCCATATCCCAAACATCGGCAGTTTCTCTATTCCTTATAACAAATTGTCCGGTTCCTACCAGAATGTTTTGCCTGGTAGAGAGCTTTGTCTGCCCTCTCAATCAGGTCTTTGTTGTTTCGGTCACTCAAACGAAAGGAAGAAATGCCAACAGAAAGTGTCACCTTAAGGTCAGAGCCATCATTTGGGTTTTTGACAACCATTGCTTCTACTGCTTTGCGGATCTCTTCGCCTTTTGCAAAGGCTTCTTCTTCCGAGGCTCCTGGCATCACTAAGCAGAACTCTTCTCCACCATACCTTGCTGGGATGTGGTGGCGTTGGGCAGCATTGATGAGTTGTCTTGCCACTTCAATCAAGACGACATCGCCTGCTTGGTGGCCATAGGTATCGTTGAAGACCTTAAACTTATCCACGTCTGTAAATAGTAGGGAAAGTTTGGTCCCTTTTTTGCGACAGCGTTCCATCTCTTCCTTTAGCTTGGTTTGGAAGTAGTGGTGGATCTTCAGGCCAGTCATCATATCCACCGTTGCCAATTCGTAGAGCCTTGCGTTTTCAACAGCAATCCCCGCTAGATTGGCCAAAGTAGTCATAAATTCTTTTTCATCTTCGAGAAACTCTTCCGAAGTCATCTTTTCTCCCAAAACAAGGAGGCCATTTACCTTTCCTTTTGCATTGAGGGGGACGATGATTTCAGCACCAAGGCGTTTGAGGAATTGCAAATCCGCAGAATCTTGGAGAGACTCTACTTTTGAGATTTGCTCCATCGTAATGGCTTTTGTCTTCTCTTCAAAAAAATGGATGAGGGAAGTGTCCATTTTGATTTCATAATTCTGTTCTTCAAAAGAAAGCTCAAAACCTTTTGTCGACTGTGGCTCTAGTTTGAAAATGCCAAGGTCAATTTCTGGCTCTAGATACATAGCAGCATGCAAGGTCTGCAATTGCGCTAGGCATATATTTAAGATCGCATCAATTAGGTATTTGTAGTCGAGCGTCGAGTTGAGGGCCCGCGAGATCTCTAGAAGCTGCTTTTGGTCATAGATTTTCTTTTCGTAATGTTCAAAAACTATGTCCGTGTTATCCTTGAATGACAATCCGCACCTTCCCTTTAGAGGTTGATGAATAAAACATCGTTTAGCAAAGGCTTGTAAAGTAAGATTTTCCCTAATTGTCTAATTTTTCAGCGATCTTTTCCTATGTTTAGAGCAATCAGGGAATAAAAGGTTGACGAAAAAGCCCATCCCAGAGAACCTGGACATTACACCGCGCGGTGGAGCAGCTGGTAGCTCGTTGGGCTCATAACCCAAAGGCCACAGGTTCGAATCCTGTCCGCGCAACCGTTATCATCCCCCTTTTCCCAACTCTCTACTCCGGTTCGTGGCGGAAGCCACAGCATCTCGCACTGCCGTCATAAAGCCAGCTCTCTCCAAAGCATCCAATCCGTGTATGGTTGTCCCCGCCGGTGAGGTGACCCAATTGCGGACCTCCATGGGATGAATGTTTGGGTCTTCTTCTTTTAGGTGTTTAAAGTAGCTGATACTACCCTCTATCGTTTGTAAGGCGAGGTCTAAACTTTGGGAATAAGTCAAACCTTCCTTCAGTCCACCTTCAGCCAATCCTTGCAAAAAACTCAAGACAAAGGCAGGTCCAGAGCCAGAGAGCCCAGTGATGGCATCCAAGTGTGCCTCTTTGTCTACCTTAACAAGGAGCCCTAGCCCAAAAAAGACAGAAGAAACCAAATCATCTAATTTGGATGTAGTAAAATAGCCGATGGCACCCTTCCCAACAAGGAGAGGTAAATTTGGCATCATCCTCACCACTTGGCTCCCTTTAGGAGAGGCGGATTGCATTGTTTCTACAGAGATACCTGCTGCAATGGAAAGAAATACTTTTGGCTGTTTACATTCACCTAGCACCTTCGTTACGTCAGCTGGTTTAACGGCAACAACCAAGACATCAGCTACGGCTTCCAAGTCTGCAATCGAGTTTTGGTAGGATACGAAGGGCTGTCTGGTTTTCGTAAAGGGATCATAGCCAAAAACTTGTGATTGTGTGCGTGCATAGAGGCTTCTTGCGATTGCCTCTCCCATTTTCCCGAGACCAATGATACCAATGCGTTCAGCCATACGTTCTTTCTCCAAAAATTAAGGAGCCGATTCGTAAATAATTGGATCCTAATTCCACTGCCCATTCAAAATCTCCACTCATTCCCATCGAGAGTTTTTTATCGGGAAAAGATTGGTCTCGGAATTGTGCCAATCGTAAAAAAGCAGCTCGCGTTTCTGTTTCGTCCCCGCTGCTAGGACCCATACCCATAAAGCCTAAAAATTTACAGCATGGATTTTCAAACGGTACAGACTGTTCTTTCGCCATGAGGATTTCTTCAAAGGAAAATCCATGTTTTGTTTCTTCACCACTGATGTTACATTGTAAAAAATAGGAGATGGATGTTTGCTCCTTTTCTGCCCTCTTCAGCAGTTCTTTTAAAGTGGAAAAGGATGCTACCCCATGGGTAGCTGTGAATAGAGGAAATAACTTACGTAAGGTGCCGGTTTGGGTAGGCCCAATGTGGTGCAATTGAACTTCATCTTTCGCATTTGGAAATTCAGAAAATAGTCTCTGGAATTTTTCTGTGGCTTCTGGGATATAATTTTCTCCAAAGATACGTATGCCTTGGAGGTAAGCTTCTCTGACAATCGGATACTCTTTGGTTTTGGAAACGGCAATGATGGCAAAGTCCCGCAGGGGAAACTTCGCTTTCATTCTCTCGTTGA
Organism: Leptospira ryugenii; assembly: GCF_003114855.1. Classification (NCBI taxonomy): domain Bacteria; kingdom Pseudomonadati; phylum Spirochaetota; class Leptospiria; order Leptospirales; family Leptospiraceae; genus Leptospira; species Leptospira ryugenii. Next base: position 255,413 of record NZ_BFBB01000003.1, read on the forward strand.
TGGACTGGTAGCGTTGGAAGAACTCGGACAAGACTAAGGGGCGGATAGTGATTTTTCTAATCGATCCAAACGTGTTTCAATGTCCGTAAAACGTTTGTCATTCTTTTCGTTTTGCAATGACAATTTGGTTTCGATAGCTTGTATCCTAGCTTCTAAGGAGGGCGATTTGCTTTCTGGTTTTGGATTCTTTTTTGGTGTGGAAGCTACGACTTTTGTTTTTTTCTTAGAACTTTGCTGTGAAGTAGTCACTACCGATGGGACAACTTGCTTTGTCTTTTTTTTCTTTGTTTGGTTTGTTAGGGCAGTTTGTTTGGGAAGAGATTCTGGAGTGGCTCTTTGTGGGACTTTCTCGATTTTGATTTCGGGCTCGGTTGGAGTTTGGGTCTCAACTTGAGAGGACTCCGTCTTTTTTTGTTTTTTAGTTTTTGCCGCTTGGGTTACGGAGACTGAGGTTTGGTTGCGGTTGGAGTTGTCGGGCTCCATCTCTTCAAAGGAGGGAATCTCTGCTAAATCATTTTGTTTTGGTTGTGGCGCATCCACTTTGGTTTCCGATTTCGGAAGGGTAGCTGTCTCTTTCTTTTCTTCTCGTTCTATCAAACGATCAGGAACAGCATCCTTTGCCCCCTTGTCCATCGCTTGCATTTTCTGGTAAATCTCACTCCGGTAGACAAATGCCAGGAAAATCGAAGAAATGAGTAGCACCACAAGGAGTGCCGTCGTAAAAATTTTTATGTTATCTTTCTTGGCCATGGAAAAGACCTTAACCTAATGCGATAAATTCCGTTATTAGAAAGGATGGCATGTATTCGTCATTATGCAATTGAGAAATGAATCCAACCGTAAAAAAATTCATACTGGTTTTATATTTTTTTCTGAGTTTGGTCTCACCCATGGGAGGAGCACCAAGACCCTGGGACCAAGATGAAGAAGGAAGGGTAATCTTACTCGACCAAACCCTAGCGCAAGAGAGAAACTATGTCTTATTCGTTGCCGAAGATTTTGAAGGAAATCGGCCTTGGGCCTTTTACAGATCCGATTCCTTTTTGGCACATACTCAATTCTCAGCATTTCTATCTGACTCCACTGCCTTTCCTAAGGAGAAAGCCGTTTACCAAAAGTACGGCTACGAAGGATTCCAAAACCAAACCTCTTTCCTCATCCAATCATTTGTTGAAAATCCCAAAACTGACCATTGGGATATAAGGCCCGCAAAACCTTTGTTATTGCCAACTGGGCTTCCTATACAGGCGATTCTTTGGGTCTATTCTGAAGGCCACCACATCAATTTAGAGCTACTCGTTTCGCAAAAGAAATCAGAAGATATCCATCTACCATTGGGTATGCTTAATTTTGTAGGTTGGAGACGATTGGAAGTTCCCATCAACCTTCCTGCAAAGAATGCAAAATTATTACAAAGTTTATCCATCCCTGTATCGGTGAAGGGATTTCACTTAGCGACAAGAACGACGCAAAAAAAAGGTGCGTTTCACCTTTGCTTTGACAATCTAACGTTTGTCATAGATACCTCAACCTTTACCTATCCTGGTGCTGAAATCAAAGACAATTGGGGTAAAAATAATTGATCTTTTTTTTCTATAATTGTTTGGTTTATCTTGCTTTCTTTTTGATTCAAATTCTGGCCCTATTTTCACCTAAGGTCCGTAAACTAATACAAGATAGAAACACCGACCAAACTCGGATAGGGTCTATGGACATTCTGCCTTCCCAAAAGACGATTTGGTTGCATGGCCCAAGTGTCGGTGAACTTGACCAAGTGAGGGCCTTTGCAAGTGTAGTTAAACAAAAAGACCCTTCTCTTCAAGTCTATGTTTCCTATTATTCCGATAGTGTTTTGGATAAACATTTACAAGATCCAAATTTTGATTTTTGTTTTCGACTTCCTTTTGATTTACCCAATGCTTACGAATTGATTCTAAAAAAATGGAGACCCCTCTTTCTATGTATTTTTGCCTGGGATACTTGGCCCAATTTAGTCAAGTCTTGCCATGAATCTTCTATAGATGTCTACCTTGCCTCGGCGACTCTTTCGGAATCTTCTTCTCGATTAAAAGGGCTTTCTTTGCTCCTAACCAAAAAAACCTTCTCCTACTTTACAGCGATTTACCCAACAAACGAAATTCTCACACCTTTATTTTCAAATATTGCTCCACGAGGGACAGAGATACAAGCGCTTGGTGACACAAGGATTGATACCATACTCGCAAAATTGGAAAAGGGAAAACCAGGTAAATCTTTCTCTCAAGTGATTCAACAATTTTCAGATTCTTTTCGAAATAAGAACTTGGTTTGTTTTGGTTCCACCTATCCCAGTTGTGAAGAAAAGATTCTTTCTTCCCTTTCGCAAATCCCTGAAGAAGAAATACAAAACAAATCGTTTTGGGTTTTCCCACACAAATGGGAAGAAATTCGGATGTCAGAGTTTTCCGCAAAGCTTCAAAGATATGGTCTAGTGAAACGCTTCTCAGAGCTAAAAACATTGGTGTCTGGAAAGTTACCACAATTTGTTTTGGTAGACGAGATGGGGATTCTTGCCTTTGCCTATCAATATGCACGTTTTGCTTATGTCGGCGGAGGATTCCACCACCGCATTCACAATACCTTGGAACCAGCCGCCTTTGGTTTGGCACTCTTTACCGGCCCAAAGATCACAAATGCGTCAGAAGCTATCATTATGCAGAGATTAGGTGGTCTAAAAGTTGTACACAGCAACTTAGAATTTACCGACACACTGAGAAATTTTTTAAACTCCGATGAACGGAGCACATCCCTAGGCCAAAAAAATAAGCAGTTTGTGCTGGATAATCGAGGTGCCTCAGAAAGACTTTACGCAAAGGTCTTTTCTGCGCATGACTGAGCTACACATTTCTGCTGTCACACTGAATACAACTCCGCTTGCCTTCCGACGGAATCGAGAGTTGGTCATACAAGCCCTCCAATCGAAAGCAACGGAGAGAGCTGATTTCATCTTATTTCCAGAACTTTGCCTTTCTGGTTATGGTTGTGAAGATGCTTTTTATCGTGAATCCGTTTGGGAGGAGTCATGGAAGAGCCTTTTGGCACTTTTGCCTTTTACATTGGGTCGGACTGTTTTTGTTGGATTGCCTATCTTTCACTCTGGTTTTCTCTATAACTGTGTAGCCGTACTTTCCCAAAACCAAATCAAAGCACTTGTTCCAAAGATCCATCTAGCAAACACTGGTATCCACTACGAGAAACGTTGGTTCCATAGCCCACTGCAAAGGATAGACGATAGGTACATACCAGAATTCGGGCTAGAAGGTGCTTTGCAGACCGAAATCCCATTTGGGCATTTTCTCTTTGTCTCCAACCGAGTTCGCTTTGCTTTAGAAATCTGTGAAGATTCTTGGGTGTCCAAACGACTCTCGCATGAATATGCCGAAAGAGGATTGGACCTATTGTTTTCTCCAGGTGCTTCCCACTTTGCTCTAGGGAAACGAGAAATCCGCCACCGGATCTTTTCCGAAACCAGTCGCTCGAACCAAATTGTCACCGTGTTCACCAATTTACAAGGAAACGAAGCGGGACGTGCCATTTATGATGGTGGAGCCTTTGTCTGCCAACATGGTCGCCTACAAAAAGAAGGGGAGCGTTTTTCCTTTCGGGAACATTCCGTACTCAATTTTGTGACTTCACTTTCCGAAATTCGCGGAGGCCAAGCAAGAGAGAAACGCTCGCACACGGATTCTTTTGTCAGAGAGAGCATCCCAGTCCTGAACTTAGGAGAATGGAACAAACCAAAAGTCAAAGATTTCCGAAACCAAACAACAAGCGAAATTTTGGCCGATGAACTGAGCCCTTTCGAAGAATTTACTCGAGCCGTCTCACTTGGCTTATTTGACTACTTACGAAAATCAAAAACAAAAGGATACACCCTCTCTTTATCCGGAGGTGCTGATAGTGCCGCCTGTGCTATATTAGTTGATTCTATGAAACGATTTGCAAAAGAAGAGCTTGGGGATAGTATTTTTGCAAACCTTGGTATCAATGAAAAAAATCTATTGGTCACTTTATACCAAAAAACAGATAATAATTCTGAAATTACAGAACATATTGCAGAAACACTCTCCAAAGAATTAGGCTGCGAATACCATAGCATTCGGATTGACTCTGCTGTAGAAACTTCTCTCCAACTCATCCAATCCGTAATGAAGCGAGAATTAACATGGGCGGAGGATGATTTAGCTTTGCAAAATATCCAAGCGCGGGTCCGCTCGCCTCTCATCTGGTTATTAGCAAATATGAATGGGCATTTACTTATCTCGACAGGGAATCGTAGTGAAGCAAGCGTTGGTTATACGACCATGGATGGAGATGCCTCTGGTTCGCTTTGTCCGATCAGTGGGGTGAGCAAAGAGTTCATCTTACAATGGTTTGATGATATTTTGGCAGGTAAAAATCGCTATATCCAAGCCAGAGAGAGCATACGTCTCCTACGAAATACCCGACCTACAGCAGAATTGAGACCTCTCCACGAGCACCAAGAAGATGAAAGAGACCTCATGCCCTATCCTCTTTTGCAATCCATTGAGGAAAGTTTTGTAGGTCTGGGCCTTTCCTCTCAAGACTGTCTCAAGCGGATTTCTGATTTGTATCCAAATTTTGAAAGAGAATATCTCAAAAAACAGATTGAACGATTCCAAAAACTCTTCCAAAGTTCACAATGGAAGCGTGAACGTTTGGCACCTTCTTTTCATTTGGACCGGTACGGGCTTGATCCAAAAACTAGCTACCGTTATCCGATCCTCTCTGGTTTAGATTAAGGCGTTGGAATACCTGCTTTTTGGTAGGCTTGGGCCATCTCTTTGTCAACTTGCTCATTTTGGAATTTGATATTACTCAATATCTCCTGAAATTTTTTATCCATTTCAGGGTCATCACCACCTTGGCTCTCGATTAAATAATTGATGATTTCCAAACGATCATTGCCTTGTTTTTTTACATGTGAATAATAAAATTTGACATCATCAGGTGTTGCACTTCCACCAAAAACATTGTTCGTTGCGGCACTCAATTTGTTATTGAACTGCTCCTGCTTTGCTCTCATTTCCTGTGTCATTCTTCTTGGGATCAAATCGTTTTCAGGGAACAATTCTCTCAGCTCGTCAAACGACTCCATGGCTTCTGCAGGATAGGGTTTACCTGTGGCAGGATTGATGGGGATTTCACCCTCTTGCCCTGCTTGTGCAGCGACCTCTTCTTCGTAGCGCATTGCCCCAGATTTAAAGTAATCAGAATCGAAAATCGAGTCGGCATTCTCATCTCGGACTCCTAGGGGATTGGCTCGGTTCTTTTCACCAGAGTTTCCTTGGAGTAAATAGGCCAAAGCCTTAGAATTTTGGTCTTTTTTCCTTCTGTTTTCTTCTTCATCACTGGAGAAGGTTAAAAACATTGTGATGAAAAATAGGGCCAGTAGCGCAAGGCTCGTAAAGAGTAATTTTTTTTGGATTCCCATAGATTGAATTCCTAAAATCTTGGAGGGGAGATCGATGAGAGCTACCCTCCTACATCCATTCTGTCTAGTCGCCCTATCTTTCCTCTCTTTTTTTCGTTGTGGGACGAATACAGACACTCCAGTGGCACCCTTCGTATTTTTGGTTCCAGCGGGGGTTCCCCAAATTTTGGCTGTCATCCGTGTAAATAATAACATTACCGATACCTTCCAAACAAACCTAACAGACTTTACCGTTAACCCGCGCCCAGAGTTTTTACTAAAATACTATGTGACGAACCGCGAACCTCAGTTTGTCGGATACAATCTATACATCACAACAGCCACACCTTCCATCATCCAAACCATCTCAGGAGAGTGGCTGGAAGATGGTGTGCAGCCAAGTTTCCCTCACCTTCCTTTCCAGAGTTCCACCGCCTCACAAAACGTGATCACCAAACGGATCCGGTACCAAATCCCTCCCCCAGGGACCTACCCGTTCCAAAGGTGCCAGGTGTATAACTTTACCCTTCGTTCCTTTTTAAACAATGGCATCATTTCCAATCCCTCGGCTACCGTCTCCGCCTGTGCAGGTGGCTATGAAGCGGAGTCTGTCAATACAGGTACGCCCCCACTTTCTCTTTGCCCTGTCGGTTCTGGTTGCAATAGCGCAACTTGCTCTGTTGCCAATTGCTCAAGTCCGCTGGCTTGTCCGGTTGGAACAGCATGCAACCCTTGCCTGGAAGCAGGAAAAGAGGCACTTGGATGCCCATGTCCTTCTGGGGTCAAACGTGTAGGGTGTCAATTCATTGGCCCCTAAGCAAACTGGCTTCCTTTACGTTGTGGCAACCCCCATTGGGAACCCGCGAGATATCACCCTCCGGGCCATCGATGTACTGGGAGAGGTAGAAGCTGTTCTTTGTGAATCCCAAGGAGAGACACAAAAACTCTTAAAACAAATTGGAGTCACAGCAAAGGTTTGGCCACTCTACAAAGACCTTTCCGATACCCCCTACCAATCCATTCTAAAGGGAATCAAAGAAGGCAAGTCCTTTGCTCTGGTATCCGATGCGGGCACACCCGGGATATCCGATCCAGGTTCAGGCCTTGTCAGAGTGGTGCGGGAAGCAGGTTTGCCAGTCGTACCAGTCCCAGGAGCCTCTGCTCTCTCGGCCCTCCTCTCGGTCTCTGGGTTCCAAACCAATCCTACCTTGTTTTTGGGATTTCTCTCAGAGAAACCTTCCAAAAAGCGAAAAGAATTGGAGGAAGCTCAAAAAACCGAAGGATTGGTCGTCTTTTATGAATCAGTTCATAAATTACCTAGGTTGTACCCTCTACTCCAAGAGCTATTTGCCGATACTGAAATCATGGTAGGAAGAGAATTGACAAAGCCTTATGAAGAAATCAAACTCTACCCAAACCCCGAGGCTTTGGTTTCAGCACCCCCAATGGCAAAAGGCGAATTTGTTTTTCTCCTAAATCATAGAAAAAAAACGCTTAAGGGAATTTCTGAAAGTTCCGATACCTGAAGTAGTAAGAGGACAAATACTATGAATATCGATAAAGTTGGAAGAGTAGGTGGTTTTGGATACGAATCCAAAAAAACAAATACGCCTGCGAAAACAGAATCCACAGGTCCTGTAGACACAATTTCAATATCAGATGCTGCAAAGAAAATTGCATCTGAAGCAAAATTGCAATCAGAAGTAAAACAAATCGCAAAACAGATTGTATCTATGCCACCTGAAGAGGATCGCACAGAAAAAATCAAAGCTGTGAAAGAAAGACTCAAAAACGGAGAATATGACAACCTCTCAACTGAGATGTTGGATAAAATTTCCGATCAGATCGCAAATACCTTTTTAGGCCAACAGTAAGTAGGACCGGCGGTGGGGGGTCCTTTTACATTGTCCTCAATTAGGGAACTTTCACCTTCGGCCATAACAGTTTAGGAGAGTTGTATGCCAGTCCTACCGGAATGGATCAACTTCCAGTTCACTCCCAAGATACACTTCGAAATCGACTGTGGTTATAAACTAGGCTCCTTTGTTAAAAACATAGGTTCCAGGGTTGTATTGATTGCCACACAACGCGAGTTAGAAAACGCTGAAGAACTTTCTATTATCAAAACTAGTCTAGAGAAACATTCCGAAGGTGTTATTATATATGATGACATCGTAGACAAAGCACATTTCAAAGACATAGACTCAGTTGCTCATTTCTTACGAATTGCAAATGCAGATTGTGTGGTTGCCTATGGCTCTTTTGAATCCATCAATGCTGGCAAGGCTGCTGGCCTACTCGCAACAAATGATTTTTTTACGGAAGATTTGTATTCCGGTAAGGTAAGCCCCAAGAAAAAAGGGCTACCCGTGATTGTCGTCCCAACCAAGCCCTTGTTAGGAAATGAATGTTCTCCTTTTTTCTCGATTGTTGATGATCGAGATAAGAACAGAAAGTACTTTGCCCATGAGTGGGCTTTCCCCGAACTAATTGTTGCCGACCCAAAAATCGGTGCGGGTATGTCATCTTCCGATACGGCAAAGACTGGTATTGCCATCTTATCAGCGGCAGTGGATAGCATTCTTTCCAAATACGCCAATGAAATCACTTCTTCTACGGCTCTCCGCGCTATCGAATTGATTTCAAAAAATATAGTTACCTCCATCCGAGAGCCCAGAAACTTAGGTGCAAAAAATTCGATTTATGCGGCAAGTTTACTCGCAGGCATAGCCCAATCCACAAGTTCGCTTGGTCTTTGTTATGCTCTTTCTTTATCCACAACAACAATTACCAATTTAGATATATTCCAAGCTATGTCGATACTCCTTCCGCATGTAATGGAATATAACCTCACCTCATCTGCTGGTAAGTATGTCATGATTGCAAGAGCTCTGGATGAGGATGTCACCAATATCTCCGTAATCGAAGCTGCCATCAAAGCGGTGGAAGGAATCAGAAAGATTTACCTTGAGCTCAAGATCCCCCAAAGGCTCTCAGAATATGAAGTAAAAAAAATAGATTTACCTGGAATCGCAACTCTTGCTGCAACCTACCCATTTTTGGATTGTTTGCCAAGAGAGTTACCAAAAAATGAGATAGAAACCATCCTGGTGGCCGCGTTCTAGAGGTAGGCTCTTTGATACAACTCACAGATTTTGAAAAGGAATTGCAATCCACCTTTTCCCTTAGTGATAAAGATACAAGGCGATTGGAAAGAGTGATTTCTGACCTTTGCTTAGTAGTGGGGATGCAATCATTTGAAATCTTTGATTTTTTACGATTTGGAGCCGAAGACGAGTTTGCAAAACTTAAAGATGATTACAATTGGGAAGCTTTTCGCATTCGAATCCAAAAAAAACTCATCAAACGAAGTCCTTGATCCACTACCCAGGAAAGAACTACCATTTTTTTAAAGCAAGCGCGGATGCGGTTGCAAGAATCCAAAGCAAACTCGAACCATTTTACCCATTCTTAAAACTCAAAGCAGAAGAACTCCCCTTTCTCTGTTCTGATCCAATTGTTGTTCCTAGATTTTTATACCGTTTGCAATGGAATCGCCAAACCTACCCTTCTCAATCCATCTTCACACCATATTACAATCGTTATGACTATAAAACATTGTCTTTCCCATATAAAATTCCAGAAAATACAAATGTAGTGAAACCAAATGAAAGTATACGTTTGAGAGTCGATCAATCCCCCTTCCCTCTCTCTTTGAAGATTCCTTTCTTTCTTGAATTTGAAAATTTGGAAAGAATACAAATTGGAGCTATCCAGAACGATAGAAAATCGATATTCAAACATAGACGGACAAGGTATGAATCCGCAAAGTATCTGTCTTTGCGAGATATAGTAAATCCAAGCTTCTCGGAAGAAGAAATTCTAAAACAAATAGAATCACTTTATTTTGACCAGAAAAGCAAAAACTATTTATATCGTTTGGTAAAGATTCTCTTTGCTGGTACACCAAGTGAAGAGCAAAGTATCATCTCCAATTTGTTTAGCCATGAAGCAGAGTTTGCCCATTTCCTAAGTAAAAGTATTTTCAACCCGGAATTATTGCCACTGGTGCATGGTCCTTTTTTGCAATCCTTTGTCTCTCAGTTTGATGAAAGGAAAATCAAGTTTGCTTTACCAAAACTTTCGACTCAGCTAAGACAGTTACTCCAAAAATCTGTCTCCAAAAATAAATTTCAAATGATCCTCTCCGCTCCAGCCTTACAACCAGAACCAGGCGAAGGACTATGGGAACTATTAGAAATGGAAATGTACAAACAATTTTCTAGAAACATCTACTATGAAAAAGACCAGGTTATTACGTATCGTGAGATGGAAGACGAGTCCAAAGAAAGCAAAGACATTAGCCCAATCCCATCACATAAATTTAATCTATGGACCACTCAATCAGGAATTGAATTGTATGCGGTCGAAGCGAACAAAATCTATTTTATAACAAAGGCATGGATTGAAGTCTTACGATTTGATTGGTTCATCTCCAAAAAAGAGTTAGAAACCACCATCTACCATAGACTTCCTAAAGATTTAATCTTAGAATTGCCAAATCTTTCCCATGCCCGTTTCTTAGTTGGTGCAGGGATCACCCAAAGCAAGGAACCATTTGAATTTGCTTTGCAATGGTTCGAAGCTTAAGAATTTGTCTTCACACGGTTTATGGCCCAATTCCACTTCCGAATCTCTTCGTTTCTCTCTTTGTCTTTCATTTTGGGAGTGAATTCAGTGTTCTTTGTTTCCAATTTTTTAAGTGCTTCGACGCTTTTGAAAAAACCTCTTTCAAGTCCAGCGAGATAAGCAGCACCTAACACAGTTGTATCTACGTTAGAAGGTCTAATCACTTTTGTGCCTAAAATGTCTGCTTGGAACTGCATTAGCCATGCATTTGATGTGGCACCACCATCCACTCTCAAAAATTTTAAGGCCTTTCCTGTCTCCTTCTCCATCGCATGAGCCAATTCGTATGATTGGAGTGCAATTGCTTTTAAGGCGGCTCTTGTAATTTGCGCTGCGCTCGTATCTCTTGATAACCCAAAAATAGCGCCACGGGCTTCTTGGTCCCAATGGGGTGCACCTAATCCTGCAAAGGCGGGAACAAAAACAATATCATCCTTTTCTTTGATAGACTTCACTAATTTTTCAGAGTCTTTTGAGGCATGGAAAAACTCTAAATTGTCGCGCAAAAATTGAACTACAGCCCCGCCGATAAAGACACTTCCCTCCAAACAATAGACTGTTTTGCCTTCTGGGCCTAAAGCCAAAGTTGTAATCAAACCTTGATTTGAAATACGGAATTCTTCACCTACATTGAAGAGAAAGAAACAGCCCGTTCCATATGTATTCTTTGCTTCTCCGGGCTCAGTACATAACTGACCGAACAAGGCTCCCTGTTGGTCTCCAACCAAGGAAGAAATCGGAATACCATCTGGTAAGGTTTTAACCATGGAAGTGAAACCAAACAAATTCTTAGAGTTGAATGTCTCAGGTAAGATGGACTTGGGAACTCGTAAGATTTTACATAATTCATCATCCCATTCTTTGGATTGGATATTAAAGAGAAGAGTTCGAGATGCATTTGTATGATCTGTTTTATGTTCTTTATGCCCAGTTAGTTTGTACAAAAGCCATGTATCTATGGTTCCGAACATTAGCTCATTTTTTTCCGCCTTTTCACGAGCGCCCTTCACATTGTCCAAAATCCATTGGATTTTTGTTCCAGAGAAATAAGCGTCAACAACCAAGCCTGTTTTGTTGCGAAACGTTCCTTCCAAACTTTGTTCTTTCAAATTTTTGCATATATCAGAAGTCCTTCGGCATTGCCAAACAATTGCTTTGTAAATGGGTTTTCCTGTCTTTCGGTCCCAAACAACTGAGGTTTCTCTTTGGTTGGTAATCCCAATGGTGACGGCATCCTTTGGGTTTAGTTTTCCAGACCGAATCGCTTTACCGATTAGTTTCTGTGTCTTTGACCAGATTTCTTCTGCATCATGTTCCACCCAACCAGGCTTAGGATAGTATTGTTTGAATTCTTCATAGGCAGATGAGATTACCTTTCCCTTATCATTGAAACAGAAAGTTCTAATTCCAGTCGTACCTGCATCTATACCAATGATGTATCCTTTATTCGCCATAACTAAATCTCCAATTCTAAGTTTTCGTGAGCCATAATGATTTCTAATTTTCCATGTGGATCAAACATTTCTTTGTACTTCAATGCGCGAAGGTAAACAAGATCTAATTTCTCATCGTCGTATGATGGATCGTGATGGAACATGACTAACTTTTTGACCTTTGCTCGCAAGGCAATGTCTGTCGCCATCGATGCAGAACTATGACCCCAGTCTATTTTCTGCAATGACTCTTCAAAAGTATACTGAGTATCAAATACCAGAATATCCGCATCCCTAAAGTAATCTATATAGGTATCAATATTTTCCATCTCATCCAAGTTAAACTCTGCGTCAGATGCAAAGATCACTGATTTACCTGCTTCGGTAAAACGATAAGAAAAACTTCCACCTGGATGCCGGACAGCTTTGCTATAAGCCGTTACATTTGGGCCTAGCGAAAATTCCTGACCTTCTGGTATAAATGTAAATGTTTTTTGAGCAGCATAATGATCAAAGGATACTGGGAAATGTGTGAAGACAAATTGGTGTTTTAATCTATCCTGTAGGTCTTCAACTGAAGAATAAAAATGAAACTGGTTGGATGGAATGAAAAGAGGAACAAAAAAGGGAATCCCTTGGATATGATCCCAATGTGTATGAGTCATGATCCAAAATGCACTTTCACCATTTTTGCCAAAGCCTTGTGCCATCATCTGGTTTCCTAACTCCCGTAGGCCAGTGCCACCATCAATGATAATCAAATTGTTTTCTTTATCTCGGATCTCGACACAGGTCGTATTACCGCCGTAAGTGGATGAGGCAGAGAAGCTGAGGGAGTCTAAAAATTTCCTAATGCCCTCCTCATTTTGTATGTCCGTAGGGCGAACAAGTGAAAGCAACTTTTGTATTTTTTGTTTAACGCTTTCTGGCCGGATCGGGGAACCTATTGAACCTCGTACTCCCCAAAATTTGATTTTCATTGCTATCTTTTTAGGTGGCTTGTCCAAAAAAATCAAACGTTTTTTGGTTGCTTATCCTAGAAGAGAAAAGAATGGTAACTTAGGTTATGTTCGAACTTAAGGTGAAAGCCAGTGCTGATAGCGCTACAATTCATTTTATTGGTAGTCTATCGATTCGGGATACACCAACGTTACGTTCGGAACTCAGTCGATTAAAGGATAATGGCATCAAATACATTGTCTTTGATTTCAAAGAACTCAACTTCCTAGACTCATCAGGCATTGGAGTGCTACTACATACCTATAATTGGGCCAAGGAAAGGGAAGGCTCAGTGAAGATTATCCATATGTCAAAAGAGGTAAAGTCCATCTTTACCATTTCAAACTTACTCGACCTCTTTTCTGTAGAAACTTAAACTCTCAGTTCCTCTATCGTATGGATGATAAAAGATACGATTCCCGAAAAGACATAGAAGCCAACTGCCCCATACAAAAAGTATGGCCAGCGGTATAGACTGACCACAACCAGAAGCACAGCTAAGCCAATAAATACAATGGCCATCTTTTTCCAACTAAACCTCCCGCGGATAGCAACTTGAGGTTTGGAATAACGAATGGTCGAAACCATCAGGAGAGCTGTGCAAATAAAAAAACCAATGACCAAAGGTAGAGGCACTTGGTCCGGGCGAAAGACGAGGGGAAAGGTTCCTACGACTACACCTGCGACTGGCGAAGGCAAACCTTGGAAGTACGTTGGATCATGTACAACATTGAAACGCGCCAATCGATAGGCAGCACAAATCGGAAAGAGAGCAGCAATCAGCATACCAATGGGAAAAAACTCAGGCTTTCCGAAGAGATCCATTTTGTATTCGTCTAGAAACATCTTATACGTTAAAAACCCGGGAGCAATTCCAAAAGTGGTTAAGTCTGCTAAACTATCCAAATCAGCACCTAACTCTGTCGTGGCGTCCAAGGCCCTTGCGGCCATTCCGTCGAAACCATCAAAGAGTGCTGCCAATATGATGAACACTCCAGAGAGAATAAACAAATCATGTGGATCTTTTTGGGTAAGACCAACCTCCGAGGCGATCAACATGGAAACAAAACCCAATGTTAAGTTTCCTAAGGTAAGTGTGTTGGGAATCCAGGCTAATTTCTTTTTCATAATTTTGCTTCAATTTTTGGTTTTGGGGATACAAGGAAGTCGATCGGGGATCGATGCCCCTTTTGGAAAAGATAGTATCCTAAGCAAGCTACCATAGCTCCGTTGTCTGTGCAGTAAATTTTTTTCTTTGGATAGAAAACTCTCCAGGATTCTCGTTTCGAAATGGTTTCAATCTCGTTACGAAGTGTTCCATTTGCGAGTACTCCACCTGCAAAGGCAATGTTCCGAATCCCTGTTTTTTTGACCGCTTTTTTTACATTTCTCAACACGAGTTCAAAGGCTGAGTTTTGGAAGTCGTAACAGATTTTCCTCGCATCTATCTCTAACTGCTGTCTTTGTACATGGTACATCACAGCTGTTTTAAGGCCCGAAAAGGAAAAGTCTAAACTGTCACTGGGGGCATCTTTTAAAAGTTTTGGGAAAAAGGAGGCTACTTCTTTTTCTTGCGTTTCCGCATACTCTTTAGCAAGCCTCTCCACAGGCGGTCCCCCAGGATAAGGCAGGTTTAAGATAGCACTCACTTTGTCAAAGGCCTCGCCTAAAGCGTCATCCATAGTATCTGCAATTTTTTCCATCTTTCCGAAGTCATGGTATAAATAAATGGAAGAGTTTCCGCCAGAGAGAAGAACAGCTAACAAAGGAAAGTTGGGCAACTCCTCTTCTAAACGAATCACAGCAAAATGTGCTTCTAAATGGTTCACAGCAACGATCGGAATTTGGTGAGTGAGGGCTATACAACGTGCTAATTGGGCCCCGATGAGAAGAGAACCCATAAGCCCTGGGTGAGAACTAACGGAAACGTAGCTGAGGTCTGAAATCTGAATATTTGCCTCTCTGAGTGCCGTCTCCAATAATGGATTGATCTTTTCCAGATGAGCTCTGGAGGCAAGCTCCGGCACTACTCCGCGGTATTCCGCATGGTCAGCGATTTGGCTATATATCACAAAGGACCGGACTTCCTTTCCATCTTGGATGATGGCTAAGGAAGTTTCATCGCAACTAGATTCAATCCCCAATCCTAACATGTTTATAGATTCAGTATGCGGATCGCTTCCTTTAGTTGTAGGTCTAGTTCGGTATTGGGAGCTTGTGTCGATTGAGTGCTTCGCAATTCATTAAATAAGAATAATCGAATGACCGAATCAGAAATGGTAAGTTTCTCTTCCTTCAAAAGATTTTGGAATTCTAGAACGGTCTCATCGTTGTAATCGCTATGAGCATTAAAAAAAGTACGAAGTTTCCCACGTTTCTGCAGTTTCTCGAAAGCAAATTTCTCGTCATCATTTGCGGATATTGGGTTTACCAATACATCAGGTGTGATGCCCTTCCCATGGATCGACTTTCCAGAAGGAGTAAAATACTTTTGTATGGTAATGGCAACTCCTGTTTTGTGAGAAAGAGGAAAGATGGATTGGACCGAGCCTTTTCCGAAGCTTTGAGTGCCCACAACTTTTGCTCGTTTATGGTCTTGCAAGGCACCTGCCAAAATTTCCGAAGCACTTGCTGAGCCACCGTTTAACAAAATAGCTAGTGGAATATCTAAAAATTTTGCACCCTGTTTATCGGAACGAAAGGTTTTGACAAGGACACCTCCTCTTCCTCGAACAGAAAGTATTTCTTGGTTTGCTGGCAAAAATAAATCAGCCAATTCTACCGAGAGATCAACAAGTCCACCAGGATTCATACGCAGATCAATGACTAAGTTTTTTGCGCCACTCTCGATTAACTTTTTAATACTATCCTCAAATTGTTTGGCTGTATTTTCCCTACCCATAAATTGAGCGAGTTTTATATAACCTGTTTTTGTTTGAGGTAAATAGGATGAACGAATATATTGGATCTTGATTAACTCGCGGATCATACTTACAGTGAATGGATCCTTGACACCTTTCCTTTCGATCTTCATACTTAAGGAAGAACCTACCTCTCCTCGCATCATATTGATGGAATCTGCCATGGAAACATTCTTCGTAGATTTTCCATTGATTTCTATTATTCTATCTTGCGGCAAGAGTCCTGCCTTCCAAGCAGGTGTGCCCTCTAAGGGTGCCACAATGATAAAGGCTCCATCTTGAAAGCTAACTTCCACACCTATGCCACCAAAAGAACCCTTTGTTTCATTTTGCAACTCGAGGAATTCATCAGAATCTAAAAATCTTGTATGAGGATCACCTAAACTCTGTAAGGCTCCCTGTATGGCGCCAACATATAATTTTTTTTCGTCTGCAGGCTCTACAAAGTCACTTTCAACAAATCCGAGCACTTCATGAAACACTTGTAAGTAAGCCTCGCCCGTTGTGGAAATGGCCTTCACACGAGGAAGTGAACCAAAAAAAATAAATGAGATTAAAATAAATACGAGGCTAAGCCATAACAGTCGTTCTTTGTTCTTCATATTTTAGTTTCCGTAAATGGAGTGGTATAGTTTTGGATTTTTGTTGAGGAGTAAAGATTTGGCCTCTGCAATCGGCAACCGATATACACTACAAGCCTCTTCAAACAACTCTTTGTCTGTAGGCACAGTCTTTTTGGGATCTGTCATCAAACCTGTTTGGATACGAGTCTCCGCAAATCGTTCCAATGCCCGAGACAAATCAGCCTCCGACACAAGATCTTTTTCAGCAATGCATGAGAAAGTGAAACTGAGTAGGATGAAAAACAAGAGCCAGAGTTGCTTTAATCGCATACCCCTAGACCTTGTGATAAGCTCAGGTAGGGGTCAATCAGTAAATTCGGTAGAGGCCGATCAGTTTTCCGACGATGCTTGCTTTTTTTGTTTTGATGGGCTTCAATTTGGAATTTCTCGGCTCAAGGCGGATGTGGTCAGCCTCTTTGTAGAAAACCTTCAAAGTAGCTTCGTTATCTAAGAGTGCGACTACGATCTCACCATTTTTGGCTGTGTCTTTTTTTTGTATGATGGCGATATCTCCATCGCTAATGCCTGCTTCCACCATAGAATCCCCTTTGACCCTTAGGGCAAAGGTTCCTGGTTTACTCGCTAAATCATCAGGCACCGCAAGGTACTCTTCTATGTTTTCTTCTGCGAGGATGGGAGAACCGGCGGCCACTTGCCCGAGAAGGGGGATGCCAGATGCACGCACAAGAAGAGCCTCATCTTGTGTGCCTTTCAATAATTCAATGGCTCGGCTTTGGTTTTTAGAGGTACGGATATAGCCTTTCTTTTCGATAGCCTTGAGGTGGTCATAAGCACCCTTTGCAGTAATTCCGAACTGGTCACCAATCTCTCGGATGGTAGGTGGAAATCCTTTTTCTCGAACTGACTCGGTGATAAACAGGAGAACCTGCTCCTGCTTTTCTGTTAAATCCTTCATACTTAACAAATAAATAGGAAATGTATGTTATGTCAAACTTATTTTTACAACTTTAAGTATTCACTTTTCAGTACGAAGGAGCCGTCTTTCACAATAGCTTCGTTGCCATCCAATCCGGTTAGGATTTCTACCCAATCTTCGTAGGACTTGCCCAATCCTACTTTCTTCGCGCTAAAACTTGCATCCATATTCTTCACAAATACAAAGGTCTCTCCTTCAATTTTATGAACGGAATCCATAGGGATAACTTTGATTTTGTTTCGAAGATTTTCTGCTACCATACCCTTCACGTTTGCTGTTACACTTTGTCCGGGACGCAAACGACCATTTGCATTTCTTACTTCGAGACGGATCTCCGCAGTTTTTTTCACTGGATCAATGACATCTGAGACATAGGAGACAACTGCCTTCACAGCATCGTCAATGGTTCCACCGATAGGAATGACTTTTGCTTCATTTCCTTTCCGCAAACTATTAAGATCCTTTTCAAAAACCTCAAGATTGATCCATAGAACACTTAGATCCGCAACAGTAAATAAGTTGTCTCTTGCATTCACAGCTTGGCCAATGATTGCTTCTCGTACGGTCACCGTACCTGATATGGGAGACCGAATGAAAAGATTTTTTGAATTGTATTTACCAGCTTCCAGATTAGAAATTTCAGAATCGTTTAGTCCCAAATTTTCTAGGGCATTGCGACTAGTTTCCATTTCTGCTTTTACGGATTTATAATCCATGAGTGACATTTCGTACTCTTTTGCCGAGGTCACCTTCTTCTCATATAATTCTTTTGCTCTATCTGCTTGTACTTTCAAAGCCTCTAACCTAGCTCTAGCTTTCAGGTAATTTGCTTCTGTGGTTCCGAGCTCAACTGATTGAATGGAAGCGAGAGGAGCACCTTTTTTTACACGATCTCCTTCTTTCACAAAAACAGAAAGAATTCGTCCATTGACGCGGGATCCAACTTTTGCCACATTATTCATGTCATACGAAACAGTACCGGGCAATTGTAGATCTTCTTCTACAGCTCTTTCTTCAAGGTAAACTATGGAGAAAGGATGATTTTTTTGAATTTCTTCTGAAACTCGAAACTTTGACTTATCATCGGAGAGACTTTCTGTTTTTTTGGGTCCTCCAAAAAACTTAGTGTATCCATAATAAGATAGACTCAGGAGGAAGGCTCCTATCGCTATCTTTCGGAACAAAGGTGATTTTAAAAATGATGCTTTCATTTGGTTTCCTATAAATCTGATGTATCCATTTTGCCTATAGCTGCTCTAAATGCTTCTAAGGCATTGTAGTAGAGATAAATGATCTCATAATAATTTCTGAGGACATTTAAATAATTTTTTTCTGCTTCCAAGAAAGTAACTAAATTTGATGCACCACGAATGTAGGCTAGTCTAGATTTTTCCTGAACCTCTCTGTTTTTATTGATGAGATCAAACTGTTTGTATTCTAAAAGTTGAGATTCTCTTGCCTGCAATTCCTTGACGGCGGCAGATATCTCATTTAAGATTTCATTTCTCTTTGCCTCTACGTCAAAGGTCAGTTTTTTGAATGACTCTTCTGACTTCAGGATTTCACCTTGTCGGCGGTCAAATAAAGGGAGAGGAGTGGACGCATAAATCCCTGTTACGTGCTCTGTTCCTTTGTTTAGGTATTCAACACCGAGAGTCAAAGGAGGAATGATCTCTCGTTTACGGAGTTCAATATTCATTCTCTCTTTCTGTTGTCGAAGTTTTAAGACAACCAAATCAGGTCGACCTTCTATATCGAATTTATCTAGCTCTAGGCCAAATTCTTTCGTAGAGAAAAATTCCAAACGCCCCTTCACTTCCAGGGGAACATTGCTATCTGGAAGACCGATGAGCACCCGTAAGTTTTTGACAACCTGGGCCCGTAGTATTCTCGCATTTCTATATTCACGGTCGATCTGGATTCTCTCTAAGGTTAATCGGTCGTATTCCAAAAAGGAAATATCCCCTTTTTCTGCTCTTAGTTTTGTCAGGTCGAGAAGGTCTTGGTAATTTTCCAAAAATTCCTTCTGGTAATTGATTTGCTCGGTGACATACAAATAGGTCCAAAAATTTTGCCGAAGCCGCAAACGAAACAAGCGATCAAAGTCATTAAAATTAGCAATCGTTGCCATAAACTCTTGTTTTGCGACCTTTTCTCTTTGGGGGATTACGCCACTCAAATCGAATGGTTGGTTGTAAATCACAGATGTTTCTGGTAAGCCAGTTCCGCTAGTCGCTCGCGCACCTATAAACTGCTGTTGCATATTGACTATTGGATTGTAGTACAGACTCGCAGTGATAATATCACCTCTAGCAATCCCAATGTTTTGTTTTTCTCGCAAATAAAGGGGATTACTCGAAACAGCAAATGATTCCAAATCACCTATATTCCACTTTTCATTGAAATTTAAGGAAATAGTATCCTCACCCAAAAATAATGGATCTAAGTTCTTCTCCATAATATCTTTTGCTGACAAAGACATTACAGAAAGAACTAGAATAGAAAGTATTCGAAGCATTTTCATACCGTAACAAACTTCTTTATATAATCTTCAATGCCAAACTGAATCACCCGAAGAGCCTCTTCTTTACCATACACCTCCGTAATTTCTACAGTTCCAGACGTAGGAGAATTTGGATCGAGTTTATAGGTGAGGAAGTAGTGTTGTAGTTTTTTGATCATTGCCTCTGGGACATCGCCGATTTCCTTCATCAATCCGAACACTTCGTCACCTTTTAAAACTGCAATGATTTTGTCGTCAGCCTCACCCTTATCAATCATACGTAACCCACCAATAGGGATTACGGAAAGTATAGTGTTCCCATGATTGATAGGGCTTGCGCTAAGGACGCAAATATCAATAGGGTCTCCATCACCTTCTATATTCGGTCGGCCAACTACATCCGAACAATGTTTTCCAGATGCCTCACCAGAATAAGTACGAGGAATAAAACCGTACAGAGTCGGTGAACGGTTGCTATATTTTTGAGGTCGGTCCACACGGATAAAGCCAGATGCTTTGTCGATTTCATATTTAACAGGATCCTGTGGAGTGAGTTCGATAAATACATCGATTTCATCTGGTGCCTTTGGCCCCAATTCAATCCCGTGCCACGGATGTGCTACATAGTAATTTGGCTTCATGTTTTATTTCCTCTTAGACCCTTTTTTTAACGTTAACTTTGATTCTTTCAATTCCTCTTCTGCAGATTCTTCCTTTTCATGCTCTTGGAATCGTCTCATTTCTTGGAGGAAGTATTCATTCAATTTTTGTTCTCTTTCTGCCTGTCTTTGCTCTTGTTTATTGGCCAATTTTACCAAATACTCAAAAGCTATCGGTAGTAAGAAGCGAGAAAGAATCGTCGCAACAAGAACTCCTCCCATTACAACGGTCGCCAATGGTCTCTGCACTTCAGCACCTGCGGAAGAGGCAATCGCCATAGGCAAAAATCCAATGATGGCCACGAGTTCAGTAGTGGCCACAGCTCTCAAAGTGTATACAGCTGCCTCCACGACGGCTTTACTCGGGTCTTTGGTCACCTTTAATTGGTCTTTCAGAGCAGAAGCATAGACTACACCGTTTAACACAGAAATACCGGCCGCGGCAATGAATCCAACCCCTGCTGGAATAGAGAATGGCAATCCTCTGATGACAAGTGAAAGTATCCCACCCGAGAGAGAAAGAGGAACTAACATAAAAACGCCAAGTGCATAATATACGCTACCAAAAGCAATAAAGAGCATTGCAAAGATAATGCCAGCGGCAATGGGGATCACAATTCCCAACCTCGCCTTTGCTCTGGTAAAGTTCTCAAACTGACCACCCCAATCTACATAATAGCCTTCGGGTAGATCCTTTTCGATTTGGTCGGTGGCAGCCATAACTTCATTTACAAATCCGATCATGTCTCGCCCTCGGACGTTCACCTCTACCAGGATCCTTCGTTTGAGTCCTTCATGATACAAAGCGGCTGGACCCTCCGACATCGTAATATCCGTTACCTGGCCAAGAGGCACTGTTCCACCTAATTCTGTCATAACGGGAACATTTTCTATGACATCGATATCTCTGACATCGGCATCTAACCTTACAATCAAATCGAAACGTTTGTAGCCCTCATACACCTTTCCTGCATTGACACCTACACGTAATGTTTCTATGGTTGTGAGTACCTCTTCGGCTCTCACTCCATAACGAGACATTTTTTGTCGGTTCATTTTAACTTCTAAGAGAGGGAGGCCGAGCAATTTTTGAACCCTTAAATCTCCCGCCCCTTTGATCTTTTTGATTTTGGAAGCATAATTGTCAGCAATCGATTTTAAGGTAAGGATATCATCTCCGTATATTTTTATCACGATATCAGCTTTCGAACCAGATAAAAGTGCATTCACCCGATTCTCAATAGGTTGCGACAAACTGATATAAGACGAGGGAACTTGTTCGTTGATTTCCTTTTTCATAATCTCCATGAGAGACTCGCGGTCCTTCACGGTGACCCACTCTTTTTTGGGTTTGAGTTTCACCATGGATTCGCCCTCTTCCGAACCGATTGGCTCAGCTGCTGACTCTCCCCTACCTTGCTTTGATACAACTGATGTAACCTCTGGGAGTTTTAAAAGTACTTTCTCAATTTCTAAGTTTAAATCCCTGGAATGGTTAATGGCTGTGGAAGGTAGTCGTTTGATATCTACGGCAATTTCGCCCTCATCAATTCTTGGCAAAAACTCAGAACCCAAAGTACCACCTAATAGGAGTGATACGAAAACCAGGACCACCCCTGCAATAGCAAACTCTTTTTTGAATCGCATTCCATAAGTTAGGACCTCAGAATATTTGTGTTGGAACTTCTCCCAAAATTCAGATTCATGTAAGAGCGGTTTTTTGTATATCAAGGTCATAAGAGCCGGGAATGTGGTGATAGAATAGAGCAGAGCTGCACCCAAAGCAAAGGCAACGGTGATCGCCATGGGACGAAACATCCTTCCTTCTACACCTTCAAGGGTCATAAGCGGTAAGTAGACTAAAAGGATGATACCGACACTAAATGCAGAGGCTCTCACTACCTTCATACAAGATTCTGTTATCACATCTTCTATGCCATCTTCCATATCTTGGGCGGAAGTTTTTGAGAGCAGAAAGTTTTTACGTATCAGAAATCCATGCAAGGTGGACTCAAGCATCACAATCGAACCATCCACTAACAATCCAAAGTCCAAAGCTCCCAATGACATCAAGTTCCCAACGATGCCAAAAGCATTCATTAGAATAGTGGCAATGAGCATAGAAACTGGGATGGCGAGGGCTACGGCAATAGCGCCTTTAACTGTGCCCAAGGTTAAAATAAGGCAAGCTAGTACTATGATAGCCGCCTCAACTAAATTTGTGAAAACGGTGCTTAGTGTTCGTCCAATGAATTCCGATCTATCATAATAAACTTCGATCTTCATTCCTTTGGGAAGCCTTGCCTCAATCTCTTTCATTTTCTCTTTCACCCGAGAGACCACTTCAAGTGAATTGCTACCCATGAGCATCATCGCTGTTCCACTTACGACTTCTCGTTTTCCATTCTTAGTCGCTAGACCAAAACGAAGAGCTGGACCTGTCTCTACTTTTGCAATCTGTCCGAGAGTAAGTGGAATACCATCTTTCGAGGTACGCACCGAGAGTTGGCTAATGTCCTCTACCGACTTAAATTGACTCTCTCCTCGGATAACAAACTGTTCCTCACCTTTTTGGATATACCCACCACCTAAATTGATGTTAGCTCCTTCTAAGGCTTCTGTTATATGAGAAAGAGTGAGATTTAGAGATTGTAATCTTCTTGGGTCAATTTTGATTTGGAATTGTTTGACATCCCCACCCACTACGTTGACATCAATGATTCCCTTAACAGAGCGAAGCTGCCTTGCAACCTCCCATTCCATTGTGATTCTAAGCTCTTCGGGAGTATGGGTTTCAGAAACAAGAGCAAATTCGTAAATATCTCCTAAACCCGTGGAAATAGGAGAAAGTTCTGGTCGGCCATAGGATTTTGGGATAAAGTTCTCTGCCTGTTTGAGCCTTTCGTTGACCAATTGGCGAGCGAAGTAGATATCAGTTCCATCTTCAAAAATGACAGTAACGGAACTAACTCCCGTCCGTGAAATAGATCGGATTTCCGTGACTTTGGGCATTCCATTAAATTCCAACTCGATTGGATAGGTAATGAACTGTTCAACTTCGAGGGGAGAAAGACCAGGCACGGAAGTCACTGCTGATACTTGCACGTTCGTAACGTCTGGAATCGCATCTATCGAGAGGTGCATCGCATTGTAAAACCCTACTATGGTCAAAACAGCGGTGACAACAAGGACTGTGCCTCGATTTTGTATGGAATACTGAATGATTTTTTCTAACATGAATACAAATACCTTTGGGGAAATTAGGACGTGCGAGAATCACTCTCTCGCAAAAGACTGCAAAAATCAGACCAAAGATGGTGGAGGAAGGCTCAAGAACCGAACAGGGAGTAAAAAAAAGACAATCCGATCAGAATCCTCTCTCTCCCATGTTTCTTTTTGGTTTTTGGTGTTCGCAAGCAGTGAGGTCTCGTTCTCAAGAACAAACAGGACCGGGTTTTGTTTTTTAAGAGAAACATTGCTGAGACGTGTCGTCTCTTCCAGTTCATAGGATTGGTATTGGTGGCTTAGGTCTTCAATCGGAGAGACAAATCGATCGTCTACCGCGTTCCAATTGATACAAATGGAAAGCACAAGTAAAAGAGCAGTTTGTAAGATTCTACTAGCCTTCAAAAAAGAACACCTTCTTCCAATCTGAGGAGGGAACAGCTAGCTTCAACAGGAAAATTAAAATCCTGAACTTTTTTCCGAAATCTTTTCTAATGAAAAGGGAACGAAGTTGCCAAAGAATCGGGAACCTCGAATCTATCCCCAGTATGAAAGATGAATCAGTAGACACCATCATCAACGACGACATCAGCTTCCGTGGTACACTCTCGTTCAACCAGACACTAAAGATCAAAGGCCAGTTCAAAGGCACCATTTCATCTCCGGGAAGGTTGATCATCGATGAAACCGGCGATGTGGAAGCCGATGTAGAAGTAGGAAGTTTACTCGTGTTAGGAAATTTGAAAGGCAATGTGGATGCCAAAGAAAGAGTAGAATTGAAGAAACCTGGCAAGGTGGTTGGTGACATCAAATCTCCAGGCCTTGAAGTGGAATTTGGTTCCAAAATCATAGGTAATTGCATTATGTAAAACGGGTTCTTTTTGGACCCACTCCCACCCAAATCCGTTCCGAAGTCAAAAGCAAACGCCCGATCTTACGCTATCTAGTGGATCGCAGAGAGGCGCTTCGGGACTTGTCTGCCCATGAATTTCTGGCTTCCCACATTTCCTTTTTACACTCCCCTTTTTCTTTGCCTGACCTGCTAGCAAGTGTTCAATTGCTGTTTGAGGCACAACAAAACGGCGCCAAGATCTTATTGTATGGAGATAGAGATTCTGATGGTGTTTCTTCTAGTTGTTTGTTAGGTTATTTCTTACGATTGCATCCCGACTTTCGTTCTACCTCTATCGAAATCCTCACCTCCTCCGATAGTGATCCGTATGGTCTCTCGAAAGAAGCAATCCAAAAGATCAAAAAGGCTTCGCCTGACCTTTTGGTGTGTTTGGACTTTGGATCATCACAAGCAGATGAAATTGAGTCTTTAACCCAAACGGGGGTTAAGGTCATTGTTTTAGACCACCATGAAATCCCTGCCCGCATCCCTAAAGGCTGTCTACTCGTAAACCCCCGGAGATTGGACTCAATGTATCCGGAAAAAAAAATCTGTACATCCGTCCTATCCTTCAAATTGGTGATAGCTCTACTCTTTTACAAAAGTGCAGAATTTAACAAAGTATATGTGAAAAAAACAGAATCAGGAGAGATTTACTTTCAAAATGGTTTGATGGTATTGGCTAAGCCAGAGAAGAGCGAAGTTTTCCCCTTCCCTGATTTGGATATGTATGATGCAAAATCTTTCCCCCAAGGTGAGGAAAGGCTACTCTTTTACCACCAATGCAAACAAATCCCAAATTTTGAAGAATTACTAATGGAGGAGATAGATCTAGCAGGCATTGGAACAATTACCGATATGATGCCACTTACTGGTGAAAATCGAATGATCGTTAAACTGGCAGTAAAGGCCCTCCAGGACTATTGGAATCCACAAATTTCCAAAAAAAGAATCGGAACAAAAGCTCTCCTGCAAGAACTGCAACTCAATGAAATTAGCCCCAAAGATCTGGGATGGACCATAGGCCCTGTTTTAAATGCCGCAGGACGTATGGGAAAGACGGAGGAGGCAGTCAAATTGCTGTTAAGTGAAGATTCGACCTTTGCCAAAGAAAAAGCAAAAGACCTTGTAAAAATCAACTCTGAGCGAAAAGAAAGAACAGCTCGGAATTTGGATCGGATGCAAAGGTATTTTGCGAGAAAGCCAGAAAGGCTAACAAAACCAGTGTTATACTGTTATGAACCGGATATGGAACCTGGAGTGTCTGGTATTGTTGCCACCAAAATGGTGCAGGACTTCAAAAAAGTTGCAGTGTTTGTGACACCTGACCATGGCGAAGCGAGAGGCTCTATCAGAGCCTATGACAAAGAAAACGTTCTCAAATTATTGGAGTCACTTTCCGATCATTTTTTACATTTTGGTGGCCACCCTGAAGCTGCGGGGTTTTCCATTCGCCAAGAGAAACTACCAGATTTCGAAGAAGCGCTTTACAAAAGTGCGGAGACTGTCTTCCAAGAGGAGGTGCAGGCAGATTATGATATCTTCTCTGATATCTGCGTAGAAGCAAACGAGATCAATGATAAACTCTACAAAGAAATTATAGACCTTGCTCCGTTTGGCCAAGGAAATCCTGAAGTGAGACTTGCCTTACGATCGATTCGCCCTATGCATGTAAATCCCTTGAGTGGTGGAAAGCATATCAAATTTCAAGTATTAGGTGGAGGGTCCTTAAAATACATTGTATGGAATCGCGGCGTAGAATTCCAAGAGGCGATGTCGCAACTAGACCAAATGGATCTCGTTGGTTATCTCGAAAAAAATAACTTTCGAGGCCAAACCAGCCTACAGTTCATAGTAGAATGGTTTGGCAAAAGTGCATAAAACTATGTTTACTTTAGTGAACTAAAACTTTTGACTCATCCACGTAGACCGGCACCCAACCACTGTTATCTTTGAAATAACGCACAGCCTTGATTCTTTTTTTCTCATCTAGAGTAAACCAATGGTTTGTATTGGCAGGTATGGAAAGAAAGTCTCCCTTTGAAACATGAACTTCAAATTTCTCACCGCCAATGATGAAACCAAAAATACCAGATCCATCAATGATGTAGCGGACTTCCTCATCCGTATGGATATGAAGTTTATCAAATTTTGCCAAGACCTCATCAATCCCAGGGACCTCATCATGCAATACAACCAAGTCTCGCGCTTTATAACCATATTTCTTCTTTAGGTCTTCAAAGCGATATTCTAAGCTTGAGAGCACTTCTTCTTTTTCTGCATCATTTAGGCCTTTTTGCCCCAGGAGAGGAGAGATCCCCTCGGGGGTCGAAAAAGACTCATAATCAAGACCCTTTTCCTGGAGAAAAGTTCGGATTGCTTCCGCTCCTTCAATTGACTCTTGTTTGCGGATAACGACTGCCATGGACACCTCCTCTCGGATGTTTCCGAGGGTTTGGGAACCAAAGTCTGAAAGGAATTAACTTTGGCAAGCTTTGTTTCGTTATTGCGAAATAAAATCTGCTATAACGAAACTACACAAAGCTCATTGGCTGGAATACAAGGATTCCGAAGAGCAAAAAGGCCACTGAGATCCCGACGACCAGGCTAGTGGGAAAGTCCTTTTCCAAACCATCTAGATCCTCCAGAGCCTCTGCCTTCATGTAGGACTGAATGGTGATGTTCATGTAATAAAAGAAAGCAAGGGCAGAATTGGCAACGGCAGCAAAAAGCAAAAACCTATGGAAGAGAAGGTCCGACTCGGCAACTTTTTGGAGTAGGAAAAACTTAGACCAGAACCCAATGAGGGGAGGAAAACCGGCAAAAGACAAAAACAAGACAGATAGCGCAAAGGCAATGTAGGGTGAGTTTTGGCTGAGGGAAGAAATGGTTTTCAGTGTGATTTCGCGCTCCCCTGATTCCATATAGGAGAGTAAGGAGAATGCGGCGAGGTTCATCACGGCATAAGTTACCAAATAGTAAAGTGCCTCCAAATTGGCACCACAAGCGATCCCGAGGGCAATGTAACCCGCATGGGAAATAGAAGAATAAGCCAAGATTCGCTTAAGGTTTGTTTGGCGGATAGCAACGAGGTTTCCCCAAGTCATCGAGAGGAAGGCTACAGCACCGACTAAGTGTTTCCAAATCTCGCCACCATTCCCACTGGGAATATGCTGGAATAAGACTAAAAGCAATCCCAAGGCACAGACCTTACCAGCGGAAGCCATAAAACCAGTAATCGGAGTTAAAGATCCTTCATAAACATCAGGTGTCCAAGCATGGAAAGGAACCAAAGCGGATTTAAAGAAAATTCCAATCAAAAACAAACCAAAGCCTAGTTTGGCAAAATTGCTCTGAAATCCTGTCTGGAATAAACCATTTAACACACGGTCTACGTTTGTTGAACCAGAACCCCCGTACAAAAAAGCAATGCCGAGCAACATAAATGCTGAGCTGAAGGCTCCTAACAAAAAGTACTTCATAGCAGATTCTAAGGAGCTTGCTGAATTGCGAGTCATACCAATGAGAATATAAAAACAGAGAGAAAAGATCTCCAGGCCGATGAAAATTACCATAAGATCGTAAGCTGTGGTAAAAAACATAAGACCAGTCAGACAAAAGAGAAGGAGTGCATAGAATTCGGGAAAGTGCGCCTGATTCTTACGGAAAGAATGGGGTACGATGAGCAGAGTGACAGCTGCGCAAAAGAGGTATAAGAAATTCAAATAACGAGTGAGTGGGCTAATAGAGACTTGAGAATAAAAATAATTCCCATAACCAGGGTTTTGCGTTAGATACCAAACAGAAAATGTTGAAGCTAGGATAGCCAAAAATGTTAGTAACCACAAAACTCCAGTATCCTCTTTGTTCGGCAGTAGAAACTGCACGATGAGAAGGAACAAACCCATACCTGCCAAAATGAGCATGGGCAAAATCGAAAATAAATCATTCACATTTGGGATATAAGACATTTACTTGGTATCCTTTTCTATGGATTCTATCGAATCATGTGTTCCACTCTCATCAGGAGCAACTTTCAAAAGTGGGGATTTTAAATTGGGGAGAGCAAATCGGGAACTGTAGACACCTAATCTTTCTTCGTAGGTTCCAAGGCTTTGCCCCAAACTCTTGTAATCTGGAAATGTGCGATTGAAGGAAAGTCCAATCTGGTCTTTAGGAGGATTCACCCTTTCCTGAATTGCTTTCTCAGAAGCTGAATTCAAAATCACAAGAGCAGATGGTTTCAAAAGATCCAATAGAGGTTTAGGATAGAGACCTATCCAAAAAATGAGAACCACTAGGGGAACTAAAAATCCTATCTCTCGGAAACTGAGATCCGTATAGGGCTTTGCTTGGATGGTTTTGCTTGGTCCAAATAAAAAACGCTTCACAAACCATAGTAGATACAAGGCAGCAAAGACAACTCCAGTTGTTGCGATACCAGTGATCCATGGATTGCCTTTCATACTCCCAATGAGAATTAAAAACTCACCAACAAATCCATTCGTCCCAGGCAATCCTACTGAGGATATCACTGCAAGGAAGAAAAACGTGGAAAACACTGGCATCTGGCGGATCAGCCCACCAAATTCATCGATGTCGCGTGTCCTTGCTCTCTCGTAAATCATTCCAATCAGTAAAAAGAGCATACCTGTTGAAATGCCATGAGAAATCATTTGCAGCATAGCTCCCACTACACCTTCTTCTGTGAAAGAAAATACACCTAACATTACAAAGCCCATGTGGGATAGTGAGCTATAGGCGACAATACGTTTGATGTCTTTTTGCACTAATGCGGCCATAGCACCGTAAACGATACCAATCACAGCTAAAACCTGAAATAGGTCTCTTGTCTCCAAGCTTATGATAGGGAAAAAGGGAATGCAGAATCGCAAAAAACCATAGGCACCTATTTTCAGTAAAACCCCTGCTAAGTCCACCGAACCAACCGTAGGCGCTTGTGTATGCACATCCGGCATCCAGGTGTGGAAAGGAAACATAGGAATTTTAATGGCAAAGGCCAGGGCAAAAGAAAAAAACAAAAGGATTTGTAGAGAGGGGCTAATATTGGATAAATCCATAGTTGCCAAGGATTCAATTGTAGTTTTGCCGGTTTTAAAGTAAAGAGTGAGTATACCAGCTAACATAAACAAGGAACCAGCCATTGAATACAAAAAGTATTTCAATGCAGCGGTCGTTCTATCTTCGCCACCCCATATCCCTATCATAAGCACCATAGGTAGCACCATCATTTCCCAGAAAACATAATAGAGCACCAAATTGGCTGCCGCGAATACCCCTAAGACAGAAGTTTCCAATACAAGCAGACAGATATGAAATTCTTTGATACGCCTTGGGATATTGGACCAAGAGGCAATGCTTGAAATAAAAAACAAAAAGGCAGTGAGGGCAAATAAACTCAAAGAAAGTCCATCTAAACCGACGTGATAATCAATGCTCAATTTACCAGAAACAATCCAATCAGGAATCCAATGCACAAACTGTAGGCTAGAATCGTTCACATCGTAAGCAAATAGGAGTCCTACCGAAAGAAGTGTCGTGACCCCAGAGGAGATCGCAGAGATGAGGATTACATTTCCCATTCTCTTTTGGAAAACGATCAATAGGGAGCTTAGAAGAGGGATGGCAAGTATGATAGAGATGATTTGAGAAGGCACCTTAGACTCCCTTTACCAACAAAAATAGAAGAATGAAAAACGATCCCAGTGTGATATAGAGAGCATAGTCCCCAACAAATCCTGTTTGGAAACGACGCAAAATACCCGCTAAGCCTTGCAATACGCGCGCTATTCCAGTAAAAAATCCATCTATTGCATAACGGTCGATCGTAAATGCGATGATCTTCGAGATACTAACGAAGGGACGAACAAATAAAAAATCATATATTTCATCCACATAGTATTTGTGAAATAGGATTTTCCTGAAACCGGAATGTTCTTCTTTCACTTCTACATTTCTGTCAGTATACAAAAAACCTGCTAGGCCAATGCCGAACAAACTCATCAAAATAGCAAAGCCTGCTAGTTTCAAATCATCGCCTTCCCCTAAGGCCTGCAAGGTAACTGCAGAACCAACTGTATTTGCATATACTTTACCCGGGAATAGGATGGGCTCGAAATACGATTCTAATGTATGGATATGTAAAAAGAAATGTGGGGTCTGAAGAAATCCAACAATGCTTGCACCTATGGCAAGGAGCAAGAGTGGAAGGGTCATAGTCAAAGGAGATTCATGGATTTTTTTGCCATGTGTATCCGTACGATCTGTTCCAAAGAAGACAACAAACACCAAACGAAACATATAAAAAGCAGTAAAGAAAGCTGCCAATATCCCAACAGTCCAAAGAAATGTTCCGTAAATAGGGTATTGAAACGTCTTTTCTAAAATTAAATCTTTTGAGAAAAATCCAGAAAAAGGAGGAATCCCAGCAATCGCCAAAGTTCCCAACAAAAAGGTGATGGATGTGATCTTGGCTTTGGAAAACAAAGAGCCCATCTTCCGTATATTTTGTTCATGGTGTAGGATATGAATGACAGAACCTGCACCTAAGAAAAGTAAAGCTTTGAAAAAGGCATGGGTCATCAAATGAAACAATCCAGCTACATAGGACCCCACCCCCATTGCTAAAAACATAAAACCAAGTTGTGAGACCGTTGAGTAGGCGAGAATCTTTTTGATGTCTGTTTGGAGAGTTCCTAT
The DNA here is from genome assembly GCF_003114855.1 of Leptospira ryugenii. Classification (NCBI taxonomy): domain Bacteria; kingdom Pseudomonadati; phylum Spirochaetota; class Leptospiria; order Leptospirales; family Leptospiraceae; genus Leptospira; species Leptospira ryugenii. The sequence goes on from NZ_BFBB01000003.1 coordinate 286,487, forward strand.
GCTTGCCGCAAATAGTGCAGTAAATGCACCAACACTTGCAATCAGTAACGAGGTGTGAGGCGCAGCCATAAAAACAATGGAAAGCCTTGCGATCAAAAAGATACCCGCTGTCACCATGGTGGCAGCATGGATCAATGCAGAGACAGGTGTGGGACCTGCCATCGCATCCGGTAACCATACATACAAAGGAACTTGCGCGGACTTACCCATGGCGGCTATAAAGAAGAAAAGAGCAATCAAATCTGTATAATCAGCAAAGTGGGCAATGCCTGGAACAAGAGTTTGGATTTCGGAATACTTTAGGCTTCCAGTCAACCAAAACAAAAACCCACTTCCCAATATGAAGCCGAGATCACCGATCCTGTTGAGGACAAAGGCTTTCATGCCTGCAGCAGCTGCAGAATTTTTCTCGTACTCAAATCCTATCAGTAAATAGGAACAGAGACCCACCCCTTCCCAACCTAGAAAGGTGAGGACTAGGTTATCTGAAAGCACTAAGTTTAACATAGAGAAGACGAAAAGATTTAAATAAGCAAAAAAACGAACATAACCGCTGTCGCCTTTCATGTAGCCCATAGAATAAAGGTGAATCAAGGAGCCAATGCCTGTAATGACCAAAGCCATATAAAGAGAGAGTTGGTCTACTTGATAGGCTATATCTAAATGAAAATTTCCAATGTGGATCCAAGGGAACAAAGTGACAATGTGGGGGAACGTACGTTCCATTGGCTTAAATTCAAAAAAGATTTGAAGCGTGATCAAAAATGGAATCAATACTGCGAGTGTGCCTATCGCACCCGCAAAACGATGTGGAATGCGCTTCATCAAAAAGGCATTGTGTAAAAAACCAATCAGGGGGAAGAGTACTACTAAATAAATCAAATCTAACATATTCACCACTTTAATGACTGCAACTCATCCACATTTGAAGACTTGTTCTGACGAAAGATTGCGATGACCAAAGCAAGACCAATCGCCGCTTCACAAGCAGCAATGGCCATCACAAAGAAGACAATGACTTCCCCCGATACATTTAACAAAGTTTTGGAGAAGGTAACAAACACAAGATTGACGGCGTTCAAAATCAATTCGACTGACATGAATATAATCACGGCATTTCTACGTATGAGAACTCCCACTAAACCGATAGAGAACAGAATGCCCGCGAGTGCTAAAAAATAAACGCTAGGGATACCTGAAATAAGAGCGTTCATAGTGTACTATCCTTTGTAGATTCCGTAGTAAGCCGTCGTTTGGCAAGAATCACCGCTCCAACCACGGCCACCAAAAGTAAAATAGATAAAAGTTCAAATGGTAACACATAATCTAAATACGTTGCCGCGCCAACTGCTGCCACATTTCCTTCGGCAGTGACACTTGTGCCACCATTGATTGGGTATTGGTATTGTGTTTGGAGTTCGGATACAGTGTATCCCTTGGTTTCAGGATTTTGTTTTGGAACACCCCACTGGAGAGCAGAAAAGAGTGTGAAGAAGAATAGCATACCAAATACAGATAGTGCTAAGACTTTCAAAGGATTGTCCCAAAATTTGGAAAGAGTCTCTGCCCTTTGGGACAGGAGCATAATCACAAAGACCACTAATACCATAATGGCACCAGCATAGACCAAGACTTGCATGGTTGCAATGAAGAAGGCTCCCATGATGGCATAGATGCCTGCCAGAGAAAAGAAGGTAAATACCAAAGAGACTGCCGAAACGACAGGGTTTTTTTGGAAGATGACATTTAAAGCCGTGATGACAGCAACTGTCCCAAACAAAAGAAAAAGATAAAAACTAGGATGGTCAGGAGCAATCATGAAAAAATCCTTTGCCAAGCTTCTTTCCAGTATACGGTATATACCGACGCTAAGGCAACAGTGAACAGACCCCAAGGGATCATTTTTTTCCAACCAAGCCTCATCAATTGGTCATACCGAAATCTTGGTAAGGTCCATCGAACCCAGATAAATAAAAAGGCAAAAAAGAGAACTTTCAAGATAAAAACACCTAAGCCGATAAAGGCCGACCATTCTGAACCATCGCCTAGGCCAAAAGGTACATTGTATCCGCCAAAGTAAAGGAGAGTGGTAAGGCAAGACATGGTGATCATGTTCATATACTCTGCCAAAAAGAACATGGCAAATTTAAAAGCTCCGTATTCGGTGTGGAATCCAACAACAAGCTCTGACTCTGCCTCGGCCAAGTCAAATGGCAGGCGATTGGTTTCGGCAAACATAGCCGTCACATAGATAAAAAAGGCAATGAATCCAGGGGGGGTGAGGATATTCCAAAGATCCTTTTGGGCATCATTGATTTCTGTCAAACGAAGAGAACCCGTCATGATGACGATCACAACAATAGAAAGTCCCATGGGAAGTTCGTAACTGATCATCTGTGCCGTGGAGCGAACCCCTCCCAATAGACTGTATTTGTTATTGCTAGACCAACCAGCGATCATAATCCCGTATACCGCAAGAGAGGAAATGGCAAGCATATACAAGACACCGGAGTCTGGATTCGCAATTTGCAAATCTATGGTTTGCACACCTGTCCAAGCCATGAGCCAGGCAGGAGCTGGGATCGTACCACCAAAAGGGATCACAGCCCAAGCTAAGATGGCACAAGTCATGGAAATGGTCGGTGCAATCAAATACATCACCTTAGAAACGTTTTTGGGAAAGACCTCTTCTTTTGCGATGAACTTAATTCCGTCCGCAAGAGGCTGGAAAATTCCAAAAGGACCTGCTCGGTTGGGACCTGGTCTGTCCTGGATAAAACCAGCAAACTTACGTTCTGCGAGAGTGTAATAGGCTACACCCGTTATAATGACAAAGAACAAAGATAGAATCTTGATTGCCCAAGCAAGTACTAGTCCCCAATCCATTGTTTGTATCCTACCTTTTAACCTGCATGCACGACACTCTGTTTCTCTTCCGAAGGTTTATCCGAAACTTTCAGTCGTTTTTGGAATTCATTTTTGAACTTTTGCATGGTAGGACGAACCGCCATAACACAAGCATCCGCGAGAGGACAAATGGTCGTACCACCTTCCATGTTTCTGGTAATGGATAATAGAAGATCCATATCCTTTTCTGTCCCTTCCCCTTCCCGAATTTTGTGGAGAATGTCTTTTACCCAATGTGTGCCTTCACGGCAGGGGGTACACTGGCCACAAGATTCATGAGAGTAAAATTCCGCCAATCGAAAGGTAGTCTCAACAAGGTCTGCTTCTTCCGAAAGAATGATCACAGCGCCAGAACCTAACATAGATTTCAGGCTTGCAATCGACTCGTAATCCATGGTAGCAATGGCGACCTCTTCCGCGTTCAAAATCGGTGAGGAAGAGCCACCTGGTATCACAGCCTTTAGCGCCTTGTCGTTTTGAATACCGCCGCAAATGTCATAGATAAGTTCTTTGAGGGGAGTTCCCATTTCCACCTCATAGATCCCTCGTTTCTTTACATGCCCACTAACGGCAAATAAACGGGTCCCTGGAGATTTTTCTGTGCCGATCTTTTTGTATTCTTCACCGGTCATGGCGATGATGTGGGGAACATTGCAAAATGTTTCTACATTGTTCACTACTGTCGGACAAGAATAAAGACCAGATACAGCTGGGAATGGAGGCTTTAATCTTGGATGACCCCTCCTACCTTCTAATGAATTGATGAGTGCTGATTCTTCCCCACATATGTAGGCGCCTGCTCCTGAATAGACTGCGAGGTTAAAATCGTAACCAGAACCTAAAATATTTTTGCCTAGAAGATTTTGTGCATAAGCCTCTTCCACAGCTTTTTCCACAATCGCAATGCCCTTCATAAACTCACCACGGATATAGATATAACCCTGGTGCGAATCAATCGCCTTCGCAGCAATGATCATGCCCTCTATGAGCATATGAGGTGCTTTTTCAATGAGCAGTCTGTCTTTAAATGTACCGGGCTCACCTTCATCCCCATTGCAAATGAGGTATTTTGGTTTGTCCGTTTTGGGAATAAAGCTCCATTTGTTTCCTGTTGGAAAACCAGCTCCACCTCTCCCCCGTAAACCGGAAGTTTTAACTTCGTTTATGATTTGTTCGGCGCTCAAGTCTGTGAGTGCTTTTTTTAAGGACACATACCCACCAACAGATTGGTAGTGTGAAAGGCTGTGTGACTCTGGATGGTCTATATGCGTAGTTAATAGCTTTCGTAAGCCCATACTATCCCTGCTTTGCCAACTGGTCTATGATTTGTTCGATTTTTTCCGCATCCAAATGTTCATAATATGACTCGTTGATTTGTGCAACTGGGCCAAAGCCACAAGCACCGAGGCATTGCACTTCTTCGACTGTGAAGGATTTGTCTTCTTTTGTTTCGCCTGGTCTGATCCCCAGTTTTTTGCAGGCAGTCTCTGTAACAACATCGGATCCAGCCAAATAACAAGAGATATTTGCACAGATCTGTATATGGTATTTGCCTACTGGTTTTTTATTGTACATCGTATAGAAAGTAGCGACACCGTGCACATGAGCCAAAGAGACTGGGGCACCGATCCGATTGGCGATGTATTCCATACCATCTTTGTCCACGAATCCTTGGTCTTTTTGCAATAGGAAAAGACAAGGTAGTATCAAAGAACGTTTGTTAGGAAATTGGGGGACCAATTTTTGAAATCTAACTTCAGACTCTTTAGAAAACTGATATGACATTAACAATCCAACTCCCCAGCAATGACATTCAAAGAACTCATAGTCGCGATCGTATCAGCAAGAAGTCCACCTTTCACCATCTTTGGAAAAGCCTGGTAGTACCAAAAACAAGGACGCCTTACATGGACACGCCAAGGTGATTTATCCCCCTCACTCACGACAAAAAAACCTAATTCACCATTTGCGGCTTCCGTTGCATGGTAGTACTCACCTGGCGGCACCTTAACTCCGTGCATGATGATTTTAAAATGATAGATCAACTCTTCCATATTATGGTAAACTCGGTCTTTGGGTGGAAGGAAAGTATGCGGGACATCCGCATGGTAAGGTCCTTCAGGAATTCCGTCTATCAATTGTTCTATGATCCGAATGGATTGCTGCATTTCTTCCATACGAACTAAAGTTCGGTGGAGGGCAGATCCATCCTCTCCCACAGGTACATCGAAGTTTACCTTATCATATAACATATAAGGATCATCTTTTCTGACATCCCAGGCAACTCCTGCTGCTCTCAAGTTTGGACCAGAGAAGCCGTAGGCAATTGCCTCCTCCGCAGATATCCCACCAATGCCCGCTGTCCTTTCGTTGAATATCTTGTTTCGAATCAGGAGTTCATGGAACTCCTTAAGTGCGGGCTTGAGGCCCTCCGTAACGAGTTTAATTTCTTTCACAAATTCTGGGTAAATATCGCGTTCCATTCCCCCAACCCGGCAAAAGGTTGTTGTTAAGCGGGCGCCTGTTAGCTTTTCAAGGATTTGGTAGATATTTTCTCGGTGATGGAATAGGTGTAAGAGTCCAGAAAATGCTCCTAGATCGACTCCCATAATACCATTACAAATGATATGGTCCATAATTCTAGAAAGCTCAGAAATGATCATCCGAACATAGGTTACTCGCTCAGGGACTTGGATCTGCATCATCTTTTCCACAGTTAAGATCCAACCAATATTGTTCAGTGGTGTGGACACATAGTTCATTCTGTCCGTACAAACTAAGAATTGGTTGTAATCGTATCTTTCACCTAACTTTTCAAAGCATCTATGCACATAACCAATGACTGATTCTGCTTCTACTACCCTCTCTCCGTCGATTTGGATGACATTTTGTAAGATGCCATGTGTTGCCGGGTGAGATGGTCCTAAATTGACAAGGAGGTGACCCTCTGGAAGTTCTTTGAACTTTTCCTGAAAGTGTTCCGCTGTTTTTTCATACATCGCCATAAGGGTACCTTGTCCTAATCTTTTTCGATGTCTTCATTTACGTGGATGCTAAGTAAATCCTGAATCAGATAATCCTGACCAGGTCCTTCCAATGGATAGTCCTTTCGTAAGGGGTGTCCGACAAAGTTGTCAGGCATAATGAGTCTTTCCATACGTGGGTGCGAAGAAAAGGTGATCCCCATAAGGTCAAAGACTTCTCGCTCAGGCCAATTGGCCCCTGGGTATACACTCACAATGCTCGGAACTTCTTCGCCTTCCTCTATGGGAACACGGATTTGGATGCGGTTATGCCCAGACTTTGGTGATTTTAATAAATACAAAACTTCAAAACGAGGTGATCTCTTTCCTAACCAATCCACCGATGTTAGGTCATTCAAAAAGGAAAAAGAAAAGTTTGGATGTTCCTTCAAGGCCTTGCAAACGGGTAGGATTCCCTCTTTTTTAAGGGTAATAAAAAAGAGGTTGGTTTGGATTTCCCGATTGGGAATTAGGAACTGTGAAAACTCTGCTTGTAGAAAAGATAGAATTGCTTCGTTCATGCAACAATCAGAGGTTTGTTTCGTTCATTGATCTCTTGGATCTTTTTCATGATTTCTTGGCGCCGGGCTTCCAAACCTTCTGATTGGACTTTTTTCTGCAATTTCACTAGGGCATCCAAAATCGCTTCTGGCCTAGGAGGACAACCAGGAACATAGACATCCACAGGAAGGATGCGGTCTACCCCTTGCAAAACCCCATAGGTGTGGAACATCCCACCAGAGGAAGCACAAGCACCAACCGAGATCACAAACTTAGGCTCCGCTAATTGGTCATATATCTGGCGTAATACGGGAGCCATTTTGTAAGTGATTGTGCCCAACACAAGGATCATATCTGCTTGTCTCGGAGAAAAGGAGGGTCGTTCTGCTCCAAAGCGCGCGATATCATAGTCTGCGCAGGCAGTTGACATATACTCGATTCCGCAACAGGCAGTTGCAAAAGGATAAGGCCAGAGAGAAAAACTTTGCCCCCATTGGACAACATTTTCGAGTTTGGCGACTTGGAACATGTCACCAAACATTTCACCAGGTTTGGACAGAAGGTCCGTCAATCCCATTCAAGAGCTCCTTTCTTCCATATATAGTATAGACCAACCACCAAGATGAGAAGGAAGAAAAACATTTCTAATAAAAAGAATCCTCCCAATCCGGCATTTTTAAAATTGAGGAGGTTCACCGCCCATGGATAGAGAAAGACAGCTTCAATGTCGAATAATATAAATAAGACGGCATACGAGATAAAACTTGATATTGAACAAGCCCCTTGCATCCCCATAATAGGTCACACCACATTCAAACGTATCCTGCGGCTTTGATTTCTTTTTGGGATTGAGTAAAAATGCCAAGGAGAGGACAACAAAGGAAAAGCCTAAGCCCAAGGCCAGCTGGAGAAGAATCGGTGCAAAACTATCCGGTGCAGAACCCATCGGTGAAAGGATCGCATATAGGAGCCTATTGTCAAGGCTAGATTGTTTTGCTTCACTTTTTCTTTATTGAGAGCTAGTCTCAATCTTTTCCTTGCCTTTCCCCTGGGCCAACCAAGCTATGGGTCAGGGTATCTTTTCTCTCCCCAAAGCTTACGCAATTGATCCCTGAGATTCTTTTCCATACCTTGTGGCTTTGGGTCATAAAACTGAGGGTTTTTGTCTGCGAAATCACTGGGGAAATAAGACTCCAAGACGAAATGGCCTGGGTGGTTATGTGGGTATTGGTAATCCTTGGCTGCGCCCTCCTTCCTATGAGTAGCCGTGGGAGCATTCCGGAGGTGATTTGGGATGCGATAGGAAAAGTCTTTCCTCCGCACAAAGTCCAAAGCTTGGTTGATCGCCATATAACTCGAGTTTGATTTGGGAGCACTTGCTAAAAAAGTCACACATTGGGCCAAGGGAATCCTAGCCTCGGGCATACCCAATCGTTCCACAGCCTGCCAAGTTGCCATTGCCAAAGGCAAGGCATGAACCGAGGCATTGCCCACATCTTCACTGGCAAACACAAGAAGCCGCCTTGCGATAAAAAGTGGGTCTTCACCACCTTCTAACATGATGGCTAGATACAAAATGGCAGCATCAGGATCAGAGCCACGCATAGATTTGATAAAAGCTGAGATAACATCGTAGTGCTGTTCTTTATTTCTATCATAAGCGAGAACTTGAACATTCAAAATAGCTTCGACATCAGAAGCCTCTATTGTGTCGCCTTCTGTATGAGAGTGCATAAGGGATTCGAGTAAACCCAATAATTTTCTTGCATCTCCCTTGGCGACGGAGAGAAGCTCACGCCTTGCAGAATCAGAAAGTATTACTTGAGCACCTAATACTTGCAAAGCGCGTGATAGGATTTGTTCATTCTCCGAGTGGCTCAACTCTTCCAATCGAAAGACTTGCAAACGGCTTAGCAAGGCTCGATTGATCCTAAAGGAAGGATTTTCCGTCGTTGCTGCAATGAGAATGAGACTGCCTTCCTCGATTGAGGGCAAAAGAGCATCCTGTTGGCTTGCGGAAAACCTATGGATCTCATCCAAAAATAGTGCAATAGTCCCCAAAGACTTTCCCTCTTCCATAACGTCTCTTAGGTCCTTAACTCCACTAGTGACGGCAGATAAAAATCGCTTTGGCAATTTCCATTCATCTGCAAGCAAATGTGCTAAGGTGGTTTTTCCAGAACCTGGTGGGCCATATAACAATACCGATGTGGGCTTTTTTATTTTTTGGATTTGCTCCGTGACCTTTGTTTGGCCCACATAATCCTTCCAAAGTTTCGGGCGTAAACTATGTGCTAAAGGAACTTGTTTGGATGGTTCTGGGAAGAGAGAGTCCATTTCTTAGCTCTGTAATTCGTTTTTTACAGCTTGGTAACAAAGATGTATGGTTTCATAGCAAACATCACATCCAGAATGGCAACAAACAAGTGAACGTTCCGAAACCTTTCCATCGACTAGATTTTTAATTAAGGCTTCTGTCCTTTGCGGTAGAAAGAAAAATTTAACTTTTTCTGCAATGATTTCATCCACAGTTTTGGGGAACAATCTATCTTCCATTTAAGTACCTGTAACCCATCCAAAGTATATGGCAAAATAATACACAGACATACGTACGAATCGAAAGAGTGAACCCAGAAAGAACTTAAGGTAGGTCATACGAAAGGTGCCAACGGTGTAGGCCATCCAAGAATACGGAACAGGAGTGAGTGCAGCAATGACCACAGCCCAGAAACCATACTTTCTCATATATGGAAGTAACTGATCTTCGAATTTAAGTACGAAGAGTCGCCCAAATTTGAATTTCGGGATTAGATACTTTCCGATCAAATAGGCAAGACTTCCACCAAGAATACTTCCAACAGACATTGATAAAATGGTCTCCAATGCGGACATATTCCCACCAATGGCAAAAACCAAAAAAGCGTCAGGGGGTACAAAAGCAGGTAGACTATCTGATAGTAACATACCAAAGAATAAACCCAATGCACCGAATTGATTCACAAAATTTGCAGAATAAGAAACCAATGGCTCTCTAAAAAAAAATGCCAAGGCAAACACCAATCCAACTACCAACAAAATGGAAACTAACGATTGGATGATCAATCTTTTGATTTGGATGTCTTCGTCGGATTTGTGGTGCATGTTTTATTTTTCAGTAATGATTTGTTTTTGTAATTTGATCCATTCTTGGATCCGAGATTCGGCTTCTTTCCAGATCGCAGGAAGAGCTGTCTCTTCTTCTTTTGTAAAATTTTGTAGAACGTAGTCTGCGACATCCATAGTCCCCTTGGGCGGTTTGTCTACACCCAGACGCAATCGATGAAAATCTTGAGAACCTATGCGTTGGATAATATCCTTCAATCCATTATGGCCGGCTGTTCCACCACCAATTTTGTTTTTGATTTTGCCAAAGGATATATCAACTTCATCCTGTAATACGATAATGTGTTCAGCTTTAATTTTGTAAGTTTGGGTGATATTTGCTACTGCCTTGCCGGAAAGATTCATATATTCTTTGGGTTTTAAGAAGTGGATCCGCAAACCTTCATCGTCCATATAACAATGATCATACGTTTTTTGCTCCTTCCATACCAAGGATTTTGTTTCTACCAAATAGTCGATGAACAAAAATCCGATATTGTGTCTGGTCATTCTGTACTGTTTGCCAGGATTTCCTAAACCAACGATCAGGCAGTGTTCCATTTTAATTCAGCCCAGAAGGATGTGGAGTAACTTCTCAGTAGCTTTTATGGCTGCTACTTGTTGGTCAGAATCGATGCCGATGGTACGGATCGGCTGTACATCCGTCTCCCGTTTCCAAGTGATCACCGTTTCTACCAATGCATTTGTGTTTCCGCCAGGAGGTATCCTCACCTCATAGTCATACAGTGGAGGGATTTGTATTCCTAGGTCTTTTAAAATCTTACCAAGTGCATTCATAAATGCATCGTATCCGCCGTCACCTTCCCCTTCTGCTTGGTATTCTTGGTTATGGAAATTGACTTTCAAACTTGCTTTCGGTTTTACTCCAATGCCACTCGTCACTTGGCAAGAAGTGATTTGAAAGGAGGCGTCTAAGTTTTCTCCGCTAACATCTGCGATGATATAGGGAAGGTCTTCCTTTGTGACAGTTTTGTTTTGGTCACCTAACTCAATCACCCTTTCTAAGACCTTCTTTTCAATTTCCGGGGAAAGAACCATTCCGAGTTGCTTTAAATTTTCTGTGATACTTGCTTTGCCTGCTAATTTGCCCAATGCATAGACACGACTTCTTCCGAATCGCTCAGGAAGGATAGGGTTTGCGTAGAGATTTCCTTTTTTATCTCCATCGGCATGCACACCAGCCGTTTGCGTAAACACATCCTCTCCAACAATCGGGCGGTTGTCGCCGATCCTTTTGCCTGAAAAAACTTCCACCAGACGAGAGGCGTTTGTGATTTCCTTTTCTAGGACTTTTGTTTTGAACTTTGTTTTGTCATGTAGGGCGGTGACCACTGCTTCCAAGGGAGAGTTGCCTGCTCTCTCACCCAATCCATTGACTGCCACATGTAGGCCTCGAACACCTGCGTTTACAGCAGCTAAACAATTGGCCACTGCCAAGTCATAGTCATTGTGTCCATGGAACTCAAACCAAAGATTAGGGAATCGATCCGATAGATCTTTGACCGCATAACTCACTTCATCTGGGGAGAGTACCCCTAAGGTATCGGCCAAAAAGAACTTACCGATGGGAAACTGTGAAACTTGTTTCAAATACTCATACACATACTCTTTTGAATGTAAATACCCATTCGACCAATCTTCTAAATAGACATTGACTTCAATGTTTGCCTCTTTGGCATGTTTGATCGTCTTTTCAATGTCAGCAAAATGTTCCGAAGGACTCTTTCGCAATTGGTTGCTTAGGTGGTTTAAGGAGCCTTTGGTGAGAAGGTTGAGAACCTGAACGCCTGTCTCTTTCATCCAGTCGACGGTTTTGTCGTGGTCAACAAAACCAAGAATCTCAATTTTTTTGCGGAGTGAAACACTCTCGGCCCAGGCGATGATTTTTTTTACAGCTGCAAACTCTCCTGGGGAAACTCGTGCACTAGCAATTTCAACTCGATCAACCAACAGATCACATAGCAAAAATTTGGTGATATTTAGTTTTTGTTCCCAGGAAAATGATACACCATTGGTTTGCTCTCCGTCACGGAGAGTGACATCAAGTATCTGGATTTGGTTACCTTCATTCTTCATTTTTTCAATCGATTGATATATTCTCGAGAGGGTGCCAAAACCTCCACCAAAGTGGATCCAGGATTCGTTCGGATGAGCGGATCCCTCTCTACTAATTTCAGGAAATCGCAGGACTCTACGTAGTCAATCGCCATTCTACGTAAAATTCCCTCTCCAATGCCATGTAAGATTTCGATATAGGATTCCCCATCCATAAAGGCTTCATGGACTTCTCTTTCCAATTTGATACGAGCTTCCTCGTAGCGCATTTGCCGAATTCGTATGACCCGCATGGCAGAGTAATCCCCTCTTTAAGAGAGCATTTTTTTCGCTAACTAGATTCCAATGCTTTTTTGGTTTTACGAGCTAAAGAGGAAGGAAAGTAGGTTTCCAAACTTTCCATTTTCACCCAGAGAAATTCCTTATCACTTCCGATCGATGCATCCAAATGTTCTCTCTCCTTGGAAGTGAAGTTTCTAAAGAATAGGTCCAATTGCATGGCATGGTGGGTGATGCTATGCCGAATGGATGCTCTGGAGACTTGTCCTTTCATCTGTTCTGCTAAAAACAGGGAAAGTCCGTCCGGTTCATATTCTTTTGTTGGATACGGAGAATCAAATAACATCGGCAAACGATACATCCCCTTCAAAAAACGAAATCCATCCGTTTTGATCAGAAGAACTTCACCAGAACATTCCATCCAAAGTATACGACCTTTCAGGATATGTTTCTCTTTTTTTGATTCACGAATTGGGATGAGTGCTGTTTTTTCTGTCTCACTCGCTTTACAAATCGTTCGCAAGGGACAAAGCAAACACTTAGGATTTTGTGGCAGACAAATGGTAGCTCCCAATTCCATCATCGCTTGGTTATGGTCACCGGGATGGGTTACATTTAAAAAATCATCAGCTAATGCTTGCAATTCTCTATCCGCTTTGGGTCCAAGGATATTACTTTCGTATAAAAATAGACGAGAGAGAACTCGTTTTACGTTCCCATCTAAAACAGCATAGGGCTTATCATAGGCAATCGAAAGAACCGCTCTTGCAGTATATGGACCGATTCCTGGAATTTGCAGAGCCTCCTCTAGGGTTTTTGGGAAGGCACCATTGTATTGGCTCATCAAAAAGATGGCTGCCTTTCTTAAATTTCTTGCTCTAGAATAGTAACCAAGACCTGACCAACTGGCGAGCACTTCGTCTTCGCTAGCTTTCGCAAGTGTTGCTACATCTGGAAACTTTGAAATAAATCGGTTGTAAAGTGGTAACATCGCAGATACACGTGTTTGTTGGAGCATCACTTCAGATACCCAAATGCGATAAGCTACTTTATTTTGGCGGAAGGGTAAATCTCGTTTTTGGTTCTGGAACCAATAGAAGAGTGATTCTTGGGCTGTCAAATTTCCGTATCTTGGATGGAATAACGGAGGTATGTGTTACATGTCCCCTCTTCGGTATACCGAACCAAATCATAGTCTAACCTAGCCGAACGAAAAAACCTAGAATGAGCAAGTCTCTCGCGAATTTCTTGGCGTATGTGATCTCGCGCCTCTGCTCTTTTGGAATAAAAAGCAGGTGAGAGGATCTCACTTTTATAGGATAGATTTCCATCTCGGTAAATTGCAATAGTAACTTGGACTCGATATTGTCTTCGTAGATTCGGTTTGACTTCAGTATTCATACTCTGGTCTTGGGCTTGGGCTCTGATACCATTTTCGACCTTCCCTAGTCTAAAATTGAAAGCCCTTTGGGATTTTCGAAAGCTTGCTGAAAATTTCGCATTTATTTTTCTAGATAATGAGACCATAACCACGCCATGAATACTAAATACAATGAATCCCCTTTTTTCTATAAACGCAGACCTACACGTGAGGTCAAAGTTGGTGATGTTGGTATAGGTGGTAAAAACCCAATTCGGGTTCAGTCCATGATAACATCTAACACGAGAGATACGGAAGCCAGTATTGAACAGATTGCGGCCCTTGAGCGTGTGGGCTCAGAAATTGTTCGCCTAACAGTACCTAGCCAGGCAGATGCAGACAATTTACCAGAAATCAGAAAACGAATGAAAGCACTCGGCCTGAAGGTGCCTCTCGTTGCTGATATTCATTTTACTCCCCAAGTTGCATTGAAGTGTGTGGAGTGGGTGGAAAAGGTTAGGATCAATCCAGGAAACTTTGCCGACAAAAAGAAATTTGATGTTATCGAATACACCGACAGAGAATACGAAGAGGAATTGGAAAGAATCGAAGAAGTTTTCACGCCATTGGTATTACGGGCAAAAGAACTCGGTGTTGCCATGCGCATTGGAACAAACCATGGATCCCTTAGCGATAGGATCATGAATCGGTATGGGGACACTCCGCAAGGTATGGTAGAGAGTGCCTTAGAATTCATCCGTATAGCTGAACGCAATTCTTACAGAGACATCGTTGTTTCCATGAAGGCCTCCAATCCACAGGTGATGGTCCAGGCCTACCGACTCCTTGTTTCCAAATTTTATGAACTATCCATGGATTATCCATTGCACTTGGGGGTAACGGAAGCTGGAGATGGAAAAGATGGAAGGATAAAATCTGCTCTCGGGATCGGCTGCCTTTTAGAAGAGGGACTAGGAGATACCATACGCGTGTCCCTCACAGAAGATGCTATCGCGGAGATTCCCGTCGCCAAGGCACTCGTGAAAAAGTACAATGACATTTCTTCGTCTATTGAGATTCCAAATTCCCAATACCAGGAATTCCGCGACCCCTACAACTACTCCAGGTTCTATTCGCGTGAGATACAAATTCCAAATCTATCCCTAGGCGACAAACACCCAGTTCGCGTAGAGACAGAATTTTCTTTTCAATCTGCAGACATACTTTCTGAGATTTCTGCTTTACGTCAGCTTTCAAAACAGACCTCCCACGAACTCGAATTCTTATTCTTTCAATTCTCAGATGAGTTGAGCTTAACAGCAGCGAGTGCGATGAAACGAAAGAACCTTTTTTCAGAGGCAATATCGTTTACACTCAGTGATGATCTTGCGCGGATGTATGAGGGTTTTGTAGAAGAAATCTATGCCTTCCAGAAGTGGATTGTCTCTCCCTTTCTCTTCTGGAATCCAAAAGATAGAGATTCAGAGGAAGCCACAGCCTTCTTTGCTTTCATTAAAAAATATGCCAAAGAAGACCGTATGGTAGAATTCCAAATCAATAGACATGAATTGTCATTGGTAGCTGATCTAGTCTCAGAGTTGCGGCGCCATAGATTAGAAAATATCTCTTTTGCCTTGGAAAATGCAGAACTCTTAGAAATTAGAAAACTAGCATACCGTTTAAAGGACTCTGATTATCCTATTACTTTGGCTCTACTTGCAGAAAATGAAGAGGACGCTCTTTACAAAGCATCAATTCACATCGGAGGTTCTCTGTTAGATGGAATTGGCGATAGCATTCGAATTCGCTTATCTGAGCCAGATCCCAAAAAGACAATTGCACTTTCCTATGACCTATTACAAGCGACAAGGCTACGACTTTCAAAAACAGAATATATCTCCTGTCCTTCTTGTGGTAGGACTATGTTTGATTTACAAACGACAACAGCTAAAATCAAAGAAAGAACAGGCCACTTGAAAGGTGTAAAGATAGCTGTCATGGGTTGCATCGTCAATGGGCCAGGAGAGATGGCAGATGCTGACTTTGGTTATGTAGGCGCAGGGATTGGTAGGGTACACCTTTACAAAGGAAAAGAAATCGTCCTCAAAGGTGTTCCAGAATCAGAAGCCACAGACAAACTCATAGACTTGATCAAAAGTCACAATCTTTGGACGGATCCAGAATTATAATCCAAATGTTTCTCGCTTTCTAGGTTCGTTCATCGGATTTGGAATTTGGTCGATTGTTTGCGATCTTCCGTCTAACCTATGCTCAATGACCTTTAGGTTCGGATGATTTCGAAACAATGTAGCTTCAATCGCCTTAAGGGTGGCAGAGAGAGCCGAAAGCCTTCTCTTTCTGGTTACTGATTCTTCTTCTGTTACAAAGTTCTCTGGACCCGTATAGTATGAGATAGCATCCACAGGTGTGTTTTCTTGGTTTTCTTCTTCATTCTCATTTCCCAGTGCATATGATCTGGGCAGGCGAAAACTCATAAGAACGGATTCCAGTTGTTTGGCATTCCAATCTAGGACAAGCCGACTTTCATTTTCTAGAAACCATACTTGTGTTAAAGAATCATGTAAATTGAGAAGTTTTTTAGGATTAACCAAAGTATCATTATCATTTACCTTTTCCTTGTTTGAAAAATAAGGAGGAGCTGCTACTTCGTTAATGAACTGAAAAATACGTTCGCGAGAATCCTCATGTACCAACAACTTTCGTTTAACTGGTATTTGCAGATCTTCGCCATCCGAAACATAAATTTGAACCTCATCTCTTTGGTCAAATCTTGGGATTTGGAATACATTAAAAGGAACAAGGAGGTTGAATGGATTTTTTTCAGCTAAGATAAAAAAGGTAAAGAATAGGAGAAAGAAGGCCCAGGATAAAAATAGAAATCTAAATTCGCGACTTGTTTTTTCTTTTTCTGTCCCGATGAGATAAAGCCGATCTCTCCAATAGATAAATGCTTCCTTTATCTTTTTTCCTTGTTCTCTAATCTTTTGTTTGAGCATAACCTCGAATTCCCTTAATAATACTCCGTGCAATTCGTTTCTGAAAACTTTTGTCCTTGAGTAATTTGCTTTCTTCGGGGTTTGTCAAATACCCCATTTCGATCAATACAGCAGGCATAAGGCTTCCTCGCAAGACGGAAAAATCTGCCTTTTTCACACCACGTGAGGAAATATTACTTTCTACTCCCTTGCCAAATTCTTCTTCGATGGCGATGGCTAGCTTTTTGGAACGCCTTTGGGTAAGACTCGAAAGCATTTGTGATTGGATGGAGCTAATGATCTTCTGGGAGTGTGGCCCGATATAACGGTTTTCAATGAGAGCTGTTTCCCTAGCTTGTTCTGTACTTGGAGTTTGGCTCAAATAATACACTTCAAAGCCACTCGCCTTCTCATTTAAGGAGGCATTGCAATGCAGAGAAATAAAAATAGAATCTCTTGTATCTTTTAATAGAGAATTTGCCTGTTTGGATCTATCTTCCAATTCAATAAATGTATCATTTTTTCTTGTTAAGTGAATTCGGATTTCGGGATAGTATTTTCGTAAGTAAAGGTAAACATACTTTGCCACAGCCAAACTCACATCTTTTTCAAAATAACCACTTGCATCTGAGGTCCCAGGATCTTTTCCTCCATGGCCTGCATCAATCACAATGGCTTTCACATTTATATTTCGTTTTGCAATGGGCTCTCGGGGAATATCCAAAAGAACTTCAGATTCTTTTATCTTATAGCGAACGTCATACGAAATTAAATTCAACAAAATGGACTCAAAAATATCTACAGAGAGATACAGATCTCCATTTTTCAAAAGGGCTGGTTTTGAAACTTTAATTATTTTCTCATCGAAGACATAAAAACTTGCACCCAAACGAAATTGAAGTTTTCCTTGTGCTGACTGAAGTTTTACAATTCCTGTAGATTTTTCATGGTTGGAACTGAGCTCAGGAAATAATGGACTCAGTTCGGTATACGAAACAAAATGCCCTTTCCCGAATAGCGGAAGTTTTACGGTTTCCGCATGAACAAGAAAAGGGCAAAAAATGAAAAATAATATTAACTTCTTTTGAAGAAGGAAATGATTTTGGACCAAAGGGAGCCTTTTTTATTCTTTGAAGGTTTCTCTTTTTCAATATCAAATAAGTTTCTTCTCGATTTTTGCATTTGAGAATTAGGTGCCGGAGAGTCTTTTTTATGCTTTTGCTTATGGTTTGTCCGTTTCTGGTCTGGATGAGATTCCTTATGTACTTTAGGTTTTTCCTGGTGGTGATGCGGATGGCCATGGGGATGGCTCATCTTGGCTGGTGCATGGTGCTCTCTCCTTTCTTTTGGGCCACCTCTGCCTGGTCTTTTCTTTTTGCCTGATTGGCTCTGCTGCTGTCTTTTTTCTCCAGGAACGGCTTCGTCAGGAAAAACAGGTGTGAACTCGCCGACTGGGAAACTCAAATAGGCTTCATTGACTTCAGTGACTGGTAATTTGAAATTGAGATATTTTTCAATGCGCTCCAACTCTGTGTAATCCGATTCAGAACAAAAGCCGATTGAACTACCTTTACGACCTGCCCGTGCAGTTCGTCCGATTCGGTGAACGTAATTCTCTGCATCTTGGGGAAGATCAAAATTATACACCACATCAATGTTCTCAATGTCGATACCCCTCGAAGCAACATCCGTTGCGATTAAGTATTTGTATTTTCCTGCTTTGAAATCTCGGAGTAGCCGAATCCGTTTTTTTTGGTCCAACTCAGAAGATAGGCCAGTTGCTGTTATGCCATATTGCCTAAGAGTAGAAACAATACGTGGAATATTCATTTTATAGTTCGTGAATATGATACCTAAGCCTTCAATAGGTTGATTTAAGAGTGAGTTCACAAGGTACGGAAGTTTTTCCTCTCTGCCCAGATGCAGCAGACTTTGGTCAATTCTCTCCGTGATGACCTTTTCCGGATTGATGTGCACCTCAATTGGGTCGTTTAAATATTTGCTAGCTAAACGGACAACTTCATAACTCAAGGTTGCACTGAATAGGAGACTTTGTTTTCTATTTTTACATTTATGAAAGATATATTTAAGGTCCATGACGAACCCCATATCAAACATTCTATCTGCTTCATCTAGAACAACAACTTGTATATTTTCTAATGACAAACGATTGTTCTTAACAAAGTCTATGAGTCGACCAGGAGTTGCTACAATGATACAGGCTTGGTTGTTCAAAGCCTCTTCTTGGGACTTGTAATCTGTCCCTCCAATAATGGTAGCGACTCCATAATCAGTGAACTGTAATAGTTTTCTTGCTTCTTCTCCAATTTGTATGGTCAACTCTCTGGTTGGCGCAAGAACGAGTGCGTATGGAAGTTTTTGTGGCTCTTCAGATATCAATAATCGATGTAAGGTGGGTAGCAAAAATGCCATGGTTTTTCCCGTACCAGTTTGGGCAAGACCTGTGAGGTCATTGCCCTCCATGGCGAAAGGGATAGCTTTTGCTTGTATGGGTGTTAGTTCAGAGTATCCGATTTTTTCTAAGGCTTTTTGCAGTGGTTCTGCGAAAGGAAGTTCAGTAAATTTCATAAGTTATTTTTTTTGGAAGACGACTTCAATGGTGTCTCCATAGCACATTAAATTTGAGAATCGTTTAAATGCCCAAGTGGGGAGCTTACCGAGAAGACCGAGATCCCTCTTTTGGTGATACGACATGGGTCTAGCATATTTCATTCTAAAGCCAAGGATTGACAAGAGTTTTTTCAAGGAGTTTACATCGTAGTCGTAAAAGTGGTCTTCTGGATGGGTTTGCAGCCAAAATGATGGATTTGTTTGAAAGCTTGGCCCAAAAAAGGAGGGAACAGCAAGGAATAAATAAGCACCTGGCTTTAGCCAAGCCTCCATTCTTTCCCAGATCCCTTCGATGTCGGAAATGTGCTCAATGACAAAAAAACAAGCAATGGCATCAAACCGGTTTGCCCATTCCTTTACCCCAATATCGAGAACTGACTTTTTCTTAACATCTAACCCTAGTTTATCGATCGAATATGCCACCTCTTGGGAGGAGAGTTCTAAGCCCTCCACACGGTACCCAGCAAACCTTGCTTCATCCAAAAAAAAACCAGCAGCAGAGCCGACTTCCAATAAGGTCTTTCCAGTAAATCCTTCTGGTTCTAAACTTTTTAATACAGCGAGCCGTCTTTTAGCTAAGGATCGGAGGTTTGGTTCATCATCATAGTAGGTTTTATGATACTGATTTTGGTATTCTTCCATGAAATATGTATCACCATACTCTCGCGACTTTGCAGGTAAATAACGCAATACACCTGTTATTTTACATATTTCGTAGTAGTTCAAAAACTTGGGATGGTTTTGGAATTGAAAGTACTTCAGAAAAAATCCCGTTTTTTGTTCTCTAACGATTTTTCATATTGAGCCCGTGCCGCTCGTTTGTTCTCATAAGCTTCTGTTAAGGACGGATTCATATCCATAGCTGATTGGAACTCTGCAATGGCCCTTTTGAACTCACCATTTTTAAAGTAACATACCCCTAGATAATTATGAGCTTTCGCGAGAACAGTTGGCCCTGCATCGGATCTAGTGATGAGGATCAATTCTTCAATGGCTTTTTCTCGGTCGAGTAAAGAGCCTGAATCAATTAAAATTTTGGCAAGGACGAGTTTAGATTCCATATCACCTGGATCCATATGGGAAGCACGAAAGGCCTCCTCTTTTGCCTTCACTCTAGAATCACTGGCACCACTATTTGCATAAACAAGCGCTAACTTACGGTGAGCCTGTTTGATTTCTGCGCCTTCTTTTGCATGATTTAGAAGATAAAGCAAATGCTTTTCTGCGGCATCATAACTCTTAACATTCAAATACACATCAGCAAGTTTTAGCCTCGCCTCCGAAAGATCTTCTTTTTCGTGAAGTATCTCTTCGTATTCAGCAATGGCCTCTCTGTAAAAACGATTCTCGGCATAATAATCAGCAATCGCAATGCGACTCGGGATGTGGCTGGCATCGATTGCCTGTGCCTTTCGAAAATTTTCGATAGCTTTGGTTGGCATACCCGCATGAAGATAGGCTAGGCCTGCATTGTATCTTGCGGAAAGACTTTTGGGATTGAGTGCAATCACCGCCTCGAAGGCTTGGATAGAATCTTGGAATCTCTCCATCTCATCCAGAATGATTCCTAAATTTACGTATGCTGTCTCAGTGTAGGAGTCGCCAGGAGTTAGGCGTATGATTCTCCTATAGAGGGACTCTGCCTCAATTAACTCACCTTTTTTGTAATATAACTCAGAGAGTGCGAACATTGTGTCCACATCGGAGGGCTTTAGCAATAGTCCTTTTTTCAGTGCTTGGATTGCCATGGAAGGCTGTCCCATAGTTACAAAAGCCTCAGCAATGTAACGATACACTTCCGCATCCTGGGCACCAGTATCCAGGGCCTTTTGAAAATAACGAGCAGCTTCTTCAGGATTCTTTTTCTTAAGTTGGATAAGTCCTAAATTGTAGTAGGATTTGGCATCACTTGGTTTTAATCGAACTGCTTCCCGAAAGTAGTAATCAGCTCTGTCATAGTCCTCTCT
This sequence comes from Leptospira ryugenii, assembly GCF_003114855.1. Taxonomy (NCBI): domain Bacteria; kingdom Pseudomonadati; phylum Spirochaetota; class Leptospiria; order Leptospirales; family Leptospiraceae; genus Leptospira; species Leptospira ryugenii. The sequence continues at coordinate 307,368 of NZ_BFBB01000003.1, forward strand.
TCCATAGAAAATGGAACCTAGGTGTCCATAAGAAAGTGCCGCTGCATGTGAATTAGGTGATAATTGCCCTACTTTCTGGAACTCTTCGATAGCTTCTGGGATCTTTCCTTGTTTGTAATAACTAATCGCTAAGTTGTATGTCAATACGGGATCGCTTGGCGCAAGAGACTGGCCTTCGCGATAGGCTTGGATGGCAGCGGTGGGGTCTCCAATTTCTTGGTAGAGATTTCCTGTGAGCAGTGCAATCCTTGCATCATTCGGTGCGATTTCCTTAGCCTTGGCGGCCGCTTTTCGAGCTTCCTCGAATTTTCCTGAGTGTTTAAATGCCAAAGCTAAATTATAATATGCGAAATAGTTTTTTTGGTCATATTGAACCGCTTTTTCCAATCTTTCAATGGCACTAGGGTAACGACCTGCCTCATCAAACATAACACCTAGAACGGTTAAAGCAATGGATTTGTCTTCATCAGACTCCGGTGTATTTAGAAATTCTTCACAGACGCGAAAGGCTTTATTCACATAACGATCATAATAAGAATTTAAGCAATTGGCGAGTCCAGGCCGTATTGAATCTTTTGGAAGATAGGCTTTATCGATAAGAAGCTCCAAAGATCGTTTATCGATCTTTGGGTCATTTAATTGATTTGCGATAGATTCGGGATTGGTCTTTTTATAATAATAAAAGTAGTATACTGCAGCCGAACAAACTGCACAAACGAGTATGATGAGAGTGGCCCAAAATAGAAAATTTAGAATTGGTCTGTTTGTTTCAGTGGTGGATTCATAAGTCGACTCGCGGTCTCTCTCATCCAATCTGCGCAGGTAAGGGTCTTCCTTATAATAACTAGGTTGTGAATTATTCCAGTCTTCTTCAATTTTGAATCTATTTCTTCGGATTGGGTCCATTCTCACTAGTTTTCTGATTTGCCAGAATCTCCTTTTTGTAAAAAGCATCTAACAAACCGTTGATGAATTGGGCTGACTCTTCGGTTTCGAATTCCTTTGTCAGTTCCACTGCTTCGTTGATCACTACAGGCCCTGCCAAAAAAGGTTCATTCTGTAAACTCAAGATTGACAAACGTAAGATGCAGCGATTCACCACCGAGATCCTAGACAACTCCCAGTTTTCGGAATACTTCTTTATTAGAGTATCGATCGATTCCTTATTTTCCACCACTCCTTTCACGAGAAAGACGGCGTAATCCTTTTCTTCTTTGGAGATTTTTTTGTCGTACCAGTCGAATTTCATGGCCCTGGCTGGCTCTGTCCCTACCAGATCAATTTGGTAGAGACACATAAGAGCTATGGATCTGCCTCTATGGCGGCTACTCATCCGATCTGCGTGAAGAGATTTGCCATTTCGATAGCAGTAGTGGCTGCCTCGTAACCCTTGTTTCCTGCCTTGGTGCCCGCTCTTTCGATCGCTTGTTCTATCGTTTCTGTGGTAATCACACCAAAGATTACGGGGACCCCAGCCGTTTGGGAGATGGCTCCAACCTTTGCTGCCTCACCCGACACCAAATCATAGTGAGAAGTGGCTCCGCGGATCACCGCTCCTAAACAAACAATGGATGAAAAGGAAAACTTTTTAGAACTTAGGACTTTGCTTACAGTCGCCGGTAACTCGTAGGCACCAGGAACATATACCACAGTCAAATCTGACTCAGCTATTCCGTGTTGCCGAAAGGCATCGAGAGCTCCCTTGAGGAGACTTTCTGTAATGAACTCGTTGAACTTAGAAACGATGATGCAATGTTTTTGCCCGTTTCCGATTCTGGATCCTTCCAATCTCTGGTATGTCATCTTTTACACTCTTTCTAGAACCAATTTATTTCGCAAGACGAATGACAAGGGTAATCTTTCCGTCCGGATTTTCTACTACCTCGAAGCCATCTTTTTCTAAGGCCTTTTTCGCCCGGTACAAAGCAAGGTTTACTACGTTTGATTTCTCTGACTTGGGTTCTCGGTTCTCTGCCATGACGACCTCTCCTAGCAAAGATCGGAGAAGAGAACCTTCATTCTTGAATCTCATTCGCTTTACAAATAGTTTTGTTTCCCTGTTATGTCCTTTACAGATGAAAAAGAAACAGACTGTTTCCCGTAAAACCAAAGGTAAAAAGACAAAACGTAAACCTGTTGTATACACCGCCCATGATTTCATCGTCAAAGAGTCCTCGATTCCCGGCATTGGCATGGGTCTTTTTCCCAAACAGACCCTATTCAAAGGAGATACCATTGGTTATTACACAGGGCGCATCATCACAGATGAAGAAGCAGAATCTCCGAAATATGTAGATTCCAAATATCTATTGTGGATTTGCAAAGATTGGTGGATCTATGGAGAAGGAAGAGAGTCGAATTACACACGTTATATTAACCATTCTTCCAAACCAAATGCAGAGCTTATTACTTCCGTGCGTTGGAAAACTGCCAGATTCAAGGCTTTGAAGAAAATTGAAGAGGGGGAAGAAATCTTTTTTGATTATGGAAGCGACTATTGGGACAATGTGGACTTCAAACCAAAATAAAAGCGAAATCCTAAACCAAAAGGACCAGTGAGAGTGACAGGCCTCCTCGCTTAAAGAAGACCTGCTTTTTTCTTTGAGGAACCAAGCTGATGGGAGTTTGGTTGCCAAGGTGTACTGCGATCTACCTCTTCTCCGTAGCGGATGATCTTTTCTCCGAGTCGGAAACGACCATCCAAACTATCGTGGACTGCCAAGCGGCAAACCCAAAAGTTAAAAGCGATAGCAGTGAACAAAAGTACCAGTGGAAAACGTACGAGCCATTTCATAAGAATCCCCCTACTTAACCCAAATTTCTTTCTCACGAACGTTATGTAAACAAAAAAAATCTAGAATAATTCTAAGCTATTGGAAGTCCTGCAGGAGGAGGTCAGGAAAAATAGGGTTTTCCCTTTCAATTTGTTGGAGCTTTTCCCGATCGATCTGGCCTCGGTCCAACATGTCCTTCAAAAACAAAAATAGATTGCAATGAACATTGGTTCGGCGAATCGCATAGTCAACCATTGTCTGGGTTTTCATGATAAAGGCCCAATCACTGCTTTGGAGTAGAAGGAGTTCACGGCCCATCTGTTGTAGAACTCGAAGTTTCCATTCATCCATCTCATGTTTGTAAGCATGCGCATACTCCTGCATTGTGATCGATAGGGAAAATATGTGTTCGTAAATCCAATCGTTTGTACCGTTTAACCAAACGTCTCCATATCCATTTTCACCCCAGCTGGACATTTTCATGTGAACAGATTGTACTCTTGGCAAGAGTCTGACCACCTCCAAAGGATGTGCCAATCGAATTGTGCATTGGTCAAAATGAATCTTCTTAAAGAGAAACTCTATGAATTGTGGGCCTTCATACCACCAGTGGCCAAATAACTCCGCATCATACGGTGATAAGATCGACGCCGCTTGTCCATTCTGCGAATAGAGCCATTCTGCTTGCCGAATTCGATTTCTTAAAAAATCATCCGCATGTTGTCCACAGGCTTCCATGGCCCAATCTGGATGGTAATGGTCTTTCGCCGGGGTTTTGCCCGTGATCCGAAAGTACTTAATGCCCGTATTGATCCGGATACCATTCGCATGTAAATACTTTTGGATGTACTCATATTCCAAATCATGGCCAATATCTCGGTAGTACTCTCTGTAGCGGAAGTCGCCTGGATATCCGTCGATTGAGCTCCAAACTTGTTTAGAGCTTTCAGGGTCTCGTCCAAAGGCGAAGATCCCGTTCCCTACTTCTACAGGTGCATACACTCCGTACTTAGGCCGAGGTTCAGCATGGGTAATGCCATGGCTATCCACAAAAAAATACCGGAATCCCTCACGGTCGAGAGCTTCCTCAAGACCCGGTGCATAACCACATTCGGAAAGCCAAATCCCTTTAGGATCGCGGCCCCAGATACGTCGGAAGGTACGCCGCCCATTTCGTAACTGGGATCGAATGATGCTTGGTTCGGATTCATACAAAGGTAAAAATCCATGGGTTGCTGGGCTAGTGATTAACTCCAAGGAACCAGATTCAAAGAAAGGTAAGAATCCCTTCGTAAGATCACCACCTAATTCCTCGAATATGGCTTCAGTATCTTCAAAGTGTTCTTTGTAGTATTTGGATAGATAATTGAGGTGAGGATCACCGCTTGTTCTTTTGGTCTCGGATTTTGAGAGTGCAATGAGATTTTTGATATAAGTTCTAAATCGATTTTGGAGGTATGGGTCGACGAGCATTGTGGACAATGTCGGCGTGAAAGACATTGTTATTTTAAAAGGAACATTCTCTTTTTTTAGGTTCCGAAAGACTCGCAACAATGGGATGTATGTTTCTAGAATGGCTTCATTCAACCAATTCTCTTCTATAAATGGTATCTGTGCATTTTCATGCCGAACAAAAGGTAGATGGGCATGCAATAAAAAAACCAGATAACCTTTCATACACTCTCCGAACGATGTGAACTCGGTGAGTTTCCGATCTCTGGTGGACCCCAAAGAAAGGTGGGATGGGATTCATTTTCTTGCCAAGATTCGGAATAAAACCAGCTACCCGATTTTGATTGTTTGGCAAAGCCCCTTTCTCGCCAGACAGGATGTACCCATTGTTCGTCTAACTGGTTTGATTCCGAACTCGGAGGCAGGTCTTGGTTGCCGGTCTCAAGTGCTAGCCGAAGATCTGCCCCACGGTTTGCAAAAAGTTTTGCTCGGATTTTGAACTTGGGACTTGAGAATTTACAGTAGTAATGTTTTGACAAAGGTGGGATCTCAAACCAAGTCGACTCCTGTTTGCCCTCGGAATCCACATACTCTAACAAAAGTTTCATTTGGATCTCAGATTCTGGAGGTTTACCAAAATCGCTTTGGATTTGGTTGAAGTATTTGGGATCTATTTTCCACAGCACGAAGGCTTCGTACGGATTTCGTGTGAGGACCTTCATTAAGTTTTTGGAAGGTGAACTCGCGGGTCTTGTGAACTGAGTGTCATCATAGATCCCAAGGATTCTTTCGGTAAGGGGTTCTTGTTTGGAATCGTTCTTTGCCATTGCATGCACCTCCTACAAGCCAAAAATCTTATGATTCTGATTTTAGCAGGAAAGAGGTGCCTTCAATTCTTTTTTATTTGACTCGTTTTTTTTGTGCATCCATCGTATAATGAAATAGATAGAAAGGATCATATGAAGATTAAATATACTTGGAAACACTTAGATCGCTCTGAGGCTGCTGAATCGTATGCAACAGAAAAATTAGAAAGAGTTACAAAGTTTGTACAAACTGTCATCAATTGTGATGTTTCCTTTGAGAGCATCCATGGGGAAATCCAAGCCAATCTGAATTTAAATGCGGACGGTTCCCATTTCAATGCCCATAACCAAAACAAGGACATCTATGCCTGCATTGATGGACTAGAAAGTAAAATCATTTCACAAGTCAGTAAAATACACGACAAAAAGAGTAAACATTAGAATCCTTCCAAGCAAGTGCTATGTTGCAAAAATCTGAGGAGGCTCTTCACTCTCTTTCCATTGGCGAATTTGAGAAGGCGAAGTCCCTCTACTCAGTTTTGTTGGACAAAGACCCAGACGACCTTGACCATATCAGCGGTTATTTCATTGCTAGTTTTTGGGATAACCGCCTAGATCTTGTTCTACGAACAAGAGAAGGAAAGGAAAGAGGCAAATTATTACTCAATTATTTCTCCGATTTTGAAATAGAATCCAAAAAACGCCAATACCACAAAACCCAAGCCTACTACAGTTGCCAAAAATGTATCCTAGAGGAAGCAAGTGAGCACCTGAAACTTGCCTACCGTTGGGAAGGCGCCAATGCCCTTGACTTTGATTCACTGGCAGACCTTGCCATCTGTTTGGTGAAGGTCGGGGATTTCAAATCGGCCTTGGAGGTATTTCCCCTGAGTCTTGCCCAGTCCAGAATGCCAACACAGCTCCGTTTTTTTCTGGCGGAAGCTTTATGTATGACGGGACGAGACAGAGAAGGAAGGGATCTCTATATGAGAGCCTTTTTAGAAGAACCAGATCTCTTCCCTTGGGAATCGGTACGTTTTCTTCCTCTGCAACAGCAATTACAAAACGCCCAAACTCTTTTGTCCGAACCAGAAGCATTTTCATGGTTTGCCGTTTTGCTCTGGCAGGAAGGTTTCTTCTCGAACGGCCTACCGGCTGTTTACCCAGAGGTGGAACAATGGGCCAAAGAAATGCAACGGATGCACGAGGCAAACCTTAGGGGCTCACACAATCCGAAAAAAGTCAAAGCTCGTCTTCTCTTTTATGCCTACCTCATCAAAGAAAAAGCCCCAGGGAACGAATTCCGTGAGGCTTTGGCTCTGGCAAAAACGATCTTGGCTGAAGTTTAATTTTCAGCAGACTCAATGAGGAGACGGACTTCTTCGGCCGCACTTCCCCTACCTGTCTTTTGGTAGTATACTTCTAGGCCCTTTAAGCCCTGGATGGAAGCTGGGTCTCGTTTTAAAGAGTCCACAAACACCCGTTTGTGGTGGGAATCACTCAATTCCATGCTGGTTGGTTCATTCAAATAAGAGCTATTTTCAAGTACGACACCGGCTGTATCGGGAAGTCGACTCTCTTGGCTGGAATAGCGGCTCACAAGGACAAGGGCCAAAGTGAGAACCATAGCAAAGGAAACGGAATATTGTAAATTGCGGTTCTCTAACCAGCGCCTAACGAAAGATATTTGCTCGTCAATAGGAGCAATTTTTTCTTCGCGTAGGAGTGCCAAAAGCCTAGTATCGAAGTCTTGGGACATCCGGGGTAAAATGGTCTCTTCTTTTTGACGCTTTTCACGGAAAGAAGAACAGAGGCAATTGTCAAGGACCACTGACTCTTTTGACTCAGTGAAAAATTGTGGATAACGGATGCGTAACCAAGTGGAAAGTTTCATACCTATCATTTCTCGAAAAAACCCTCTCCCTTTTCGTCTTTCAGGATTAGGTGTTTCAAAAACTCCTTCGCTTTGAAGAGCCTGCTCTTGACAGTCCCCACATTACATTCCATAATTTCGGCTATTTCGTTATACGAAAGGTTCTCAAAATAGCGAAGTTCTAGAACTTGTTTGTAGGAATCTTCTAGTTGGGCAATCTTTTCCATTAGATAAGCGGACTCCTCGGAAAGTTCGAGTTTTTTTTCGTAACCTTCTCTTTCATCCACAAACTGGTTGTCTCCAGTATCATCCATGGGCTTTTCCCGACCCCTTTTCTTTTTGGAGAGCAGGTCTTTGGATTTATTCACAACAATGCGGTAGAGCCAGGTGTAGACACCAGCTTCGGCTCGGAAGTTTTGGATGGAACGGTAGCCAGAGATCAAAGCATCTTGGACGATGTCTTCGGCATCATCGGCATCCTTTACCATGGACACTGCTTTGCGGAAAAGCCTCTCGCGGAAGGGAGAGACCAAGGTCATATAGGCCTGTGGATCACCGGCTTTGATCTTTTGGAGGAGGATTTTCTCCTTCTCCCGGAGTGTCATGTTTTTGCCTTCTAATGGACGTGGCATTAGGTCAAGGATGTGATTCCCATGCAAAAGTTCAATGTTTTTGTCTTTAGATTCTATGGAACATTTTTAGGAGATCGGTTTTGGTCAGTTTGATCAAGGTGGGTCGGCCATGGGGGCAGAGGCTAGGATTTTCACAATAGGAAAGCCTTTGGAGGAGTTCCGCAATCAAAGCATCAGAGATTTGGTCTCCTTTTTTCACTGCGGAGCGGCATGCGATGCACTTTGCCATTTCATCGTATAATTCTTGTTCGTTTTCCCAAGTGCTTTCTCTTGTTTCCAGAAATTCCAAGATGGTATCCTTTTCTTCTCCTGGGTTTAGGTAACTTGGCACTTCACGGACAAGGATGGTGCCACCGGAAAAGGCATCGATCTCAATGCCTAAACCACTCAGTTTTTCCTTTTCCTGAAAGACTGCCTGCGCATCCTCTTTTGTCATCTCCAAACGTATGGGGGAAAGAAGAGCCTGTCTTTTGTATGCCTTCTGTTTTAAGTCACGTAGGACTTCTTCGTAGCGGATTCTTTCGTGTGCGGTGTGCTGGTCTATGATATAGAGACCGTCCTCTCCTTCGGCTAGGATAAAGGTTTCAAAGACGATCCCAAAGTGTTTTTTGGGAACGAAGCTAGTCTGCTTTTGAGAGGAATCTGTGAGAAGGTGGAGGTTGATGCCTGGGCCGTGTGTTTCCACTTCGTATGGCGTACGTTTGGTGAGAGGCATCTCCATCAGCAGGTCTGGCTCGCCATCCGAAGTTTGCTCTCTGGGAAGCTGTGCCACCTGAGGCAGAGATAGGCGTCGTCTCATTTCTAAAAATTCGATGGGGGTTTTGTTGCGGAGTACCTCTATGACGGCTTGGTATAGAAGGCCTGAAATCACTTCCTCGGATAAAAAGCGGACTTCTCTTTTTTGTGGGTGAACGTTTACATCCACAAAATTGGCTGGGAGCGAGAGGAAGAGAAAGGCATAAGGAAAGGCGCCCGAAGGCAAAAGCTCTCCGTAACAACGTTTTAGAATTTGAGAACTAAACTTCAAATCCACTGCTCTTTGGTTTACAAAGAAGAATTGCCCCGATCTTTGCGATTTATAAAAATCAGGGTGGGAGATCCAGCCTTGGATCTTGATCCCATTCCTTTCGAGTTGTACTTCCAAGAGATGGTCCCTTAGATTTTCACCAAACAAAGATAAAACTCTTTCCCAGGCTGATTCTCTGGGAACCGAGACAACTTCTCTCTCATTCTGGATGTAACGAAAGGAAACACCAGGCTCTGCCAAAGCCATGGTTTGTACGCGGATTCGATTTTTCTTTTCTTCTCCCATTTCTGATTTTAAGAACTTCCGACGCACTGGAGTGTTATAGAAGAGGTCTGTGATTTCTATCCTTGTTCCTTGGAAGTGCGGGATTTCCTCTTCACGAATGACCTTTCCCTCTTCCACGGTAATTTGGTAGGCAACTCTCTGCCCTTCCGTGCCGCTTGCTAGTAGCACGCGGGAAACCGAGGCAATAGAAGCCAGTGCCTCTCCACGGAAGCCAAAGCTCGAAAGTGATTCTAAATCGCGGAAGTTTTGGATTTTAGAGGTGGCATACCTTTGTATGGCTAAGGGTAGATCTTCTCTTTGTATGCCCTGGCCATTGTCTGAGACGAGGATACGGGAAAGGCCCGCGTTTTCCGTGGCAATCTCCAAGGCGGTTGCACCCGCGTCCAAAGAATTTTCAATGAGTTCTTTTAAGATGGAATGAGTGGATTCAATGACCTCTCCCGCCGCAATCTGGTTGACGAGTTCTGGGGAGAGGCTGTGGATTTTACCCATGGAACCAACATGGGTAAATTAGGGATTATGTCCTACAAAAAATTAGCAGGTTTTGCAAACTCCTACGACCACAGTATCCACTTTCTGGACGGAAAATCCGAGTGAGTCAAAGTCCACTTGGTTTTCCTGCAATTGTAAGGTCGGAACGTCTATGATCTTTCCGCATTTTTGGCAAATCACATGCGAATGTGAGCTTACACAAGCATCATAACGCACAGAATCAGATTCGATATTCAATTTGTTGACCATACCTCGGTCGACAAGGTATTCCAAAGAATTGTAAACAGTAGCAAAACTAATCCTATCCGCTTTGGATCGTACCGACTCAAAAACCATCTTTGCTGTGGGGTGGTCGAACCTTTGCGCTAGGTCCTGGTAAATCAATTCTCTATGTTTGGTCAATGTTTTCATGGGAAACTCCGCTCTACTCTTCCAGTCTGACGTTTTTTTTTCAGCTTGGTCAAATTGAATTTCATATTTATTCTGATTCCAAACATTGATATTTATCAATCTCGGAGGCGGAATGGATTCATCTGCACAAAACTTCAAAGCGACACTTTCCCGTTGGGCCAGTGGAGTTTCTGTCATTACGTACCAATCACCAAGCAAAAAGGGAGGGCTTACGGTCTCTAGTTTCTCCTCACTTTCTCTTGATCCGCCCCTTGTCCTCTTCTGTTTATTGAAGGGTTCACAAGCCAAAGAAGAAATCGAATCCGCACAGGCTTTCTGTGTGAATATTCTTAAGTCAGAGCAAAAACAAATTTCCGCTGATTTTGCCTCTGGTTCACTGGACAAAGCTGAAGTTTTAGACGCACTTTCACCGATCCAACTGAAAACGGGTGCGCCCGTTTTGCCCCAATCCTTAGCAAACCTTGACTGTCGTTTGCACCAAATGATTGAGGCAGGCGATCATTGGATCGTGATCGGTAAGGTGGAAGACACAAAATGGGAAGAAGGTTCACCTCTTCTCTACTTCAATCGAAATTACCACACGATTACATAAAGGGCTTTCATAGAATGGAAAAAGATACCGTTAGTTTGGCAGATGCAAAAGAACATGGACTCACCGAACAAGAGTTTGAACAGATACAGTCTATCTTAGGTAGAGTTCCCAACTCTACTGAGCTTGGGATCTTTTCTGCCATGTGGTCCGAACATTGTTCCTACAAAAATTCTATCCTGCAACTCAAAACACTTCCGACCAAGTCAGATAAACTTTTGGCCGAAGCAGGTGAAGAGAACGCGGGTGCAATGGACATCGGTGACGGTCTTGCCGTTGTTTTCAAAATTGAGAGCCATAACCACCCGACTGCCGTAGAACCCTACCAAGGTGCAGCAACGGGAGTGGGAGGGATCATGAGAGATATCTTCACTATGGGTGCAAGGCCCATTACATCTCTCAACTCACTGCGATTTGGTGACCCTAAGGAAGCACGAAACAAATATCTTCTCAGTCGGGCTGTCAAAGGGATTGGGGACTACGGAAACTCTCTTGGGATTGCCGTTGGTGGCGGAGAGTTGTTTGTACATCCAACCTTCAATAAAAATCCATTGGTAAATGCCATGACAGTTGGTATCGCCAAACACAAAGAAATGGCCTCCGCTTCTACCAAAGGAAAAGTTGGCAACAAAGTGTACATTGTTGGAACGACTACTGGCCGAGATGGGATCCATGGTGCAAGTTTTGCCTCGAAGGATCTTTCCAAAGAGTCGGAAGAGAAACGTTCTGCTGTCCAAGTGGGTGACCCCTTCATGGAAAAACTTTTGATGGAAGCCTCCCTAGAAGCTATACAAAAACAAGTATTAGTGGGTATACAAGATATGGGAGCTGCGGGGATTTCTTGTGCCACTTCGGAAATGAGCGCTCGCGGCAAAACCGGAATGGATGTGGATTTGGATTTAGTTCCCCTCCGAGAGTCTGGAATGAATGCCTACGAAATCATGCTTTCTGAATCCCAAGAACGGATGTTAGTCATTCCTGAACTTGGAAAAGAGAAAGAGCTAGTTGCCATCTTTGAAAAATGGGGCCTGCATTCCAAGGAGATCGGAACCGTAACTGGCGATGGTATATTACGCATTCGAAAAGATGGAAAACTCAAGGCAGAAATCCCTGCCGAAAGCCTTGTTCTAGGCGGAGGTGCTCCGAGGTATGTTAGAGAGACCAAACGACCTGCGTATCTAGATACTGCCAAAGAATTTGGGCTAAACAGCATAAAAGACTTAGAACACAAAGATCTATCTAAAGTATTGGTTCAATTTCTTTCTTCGCCTAATGTTTGTTCTCGAAGGCCCATCTATGAACAATATGACACTGAAGTTGGATTGGTAAAAGTTGTCCCACCAGGACAGGATGGAGGACTTGTTCGTATTCCTGGAACTAAAAAGGGAATCGCCGTATCTACAGATTGTAACTCACGTTATACCTATCTAGACCCTTACCATGGTGCAGCCTTTGCCGTTTGTGAGGCTGCCCGCAATGTTGTTGCCACAGGTGCAGAACCCTATGGAGTCACAAACAATTTGAATTTTGGAAACCCTTACATACCTGAAAACTATTATGTGTTTACGGAATGTGTAAAAGGTCTCGGGGATGCCTGTAGAAGTTTAGGTTTGCCAATCACCGGAGGCAATGTCTCATTTTATAATGAGTCACCCGAGGGGCCAGTTTATCCTACTCCCACGATAGGAATGGTGGGTGTCATTGCCGATGTACAAAACGCACTAAGCACCTTTCCGAAAGACTTATCTAACAAACTAGAGTTACTCTTAGTAGGGAAATTTTCCCCCCAATTGAGTGCTAGTGAATACCTCTCCCAATTCCATGGTTTGGACCAGGGTAGTATTCCAACTTGCGACCTCGAAACAGAAAAAAAGGTAATGCAATCTATTCTGTCCGCAAATGCCAAGGGATTGCTGAGATCAGCAAAAGATCTTTCCTTGGGGGGATTACTGATCGCATTGTCAAAGATAGTGATCGGAGGTCAATTAAAAGCGGAAGTAGACTTACAAGCTTTAACGGAAACTAACAAACGTTTGGATACACTTCTTTTTGGTGAGACAGGGGCAAGTTTTCTTGTTAGCACAGCCAAAGAAAACCTACAAGAAGTAAAGTCGATATTTTCTGCGGAAGGATTGGACGTTGTTTCTTTGGGTAGCCTAAGCCAGGGGGATGGTTTGGCATTGCAAGTACTTGGACAATCATTCCACTGGAGGCTCCGTGAATTGATCGATTCTTTTGAATCCGGTTTGAAACCTTACTTTTAAAATGAGAAAGACCCTTACCTACTTTCTACTTTGCACACTGTTTGCTCTCTTGGGGCATTGCAAAGTCAAAGAAGGGGGAGATGGCTCGGGGGTCTTCCATCTAAAGTCAGGAGAGTATTGGCTTTATGGAAATACATCTGCCAAATATTGGTTGGACCCCCATGACCAAGCCACTTTAGATGATATCTTAAGCCTAAGGGAAGAAAAGTGGTCACAGACTGGACACAACGCAACATTTGGGATTCTAGATGCTGCACTTTGGATCAGATTGGATGTCTCCAACCAAACAGAAATAGAGAAATGGTTTCTCTCCATCGATTCTGCATCCCTCATCTCCATCAATTTATTCTATTTAAATCCCAATAATGATCGATATGAACATCTACAGGCAGGCCGAAGGATTGCCAAACCGGACATTTTGTACCCATATAAACACCCCGTTTTCCCTCTCGAATTCAAAAAAAATGAAACGAAAAGGCTCTACTTCCATGTAAGAACCGCAGGACCAACCTTTGTTCCTTTGCGCTTTTTCCAAGAAGAAGAGTTCATCAGCTTTGTAAAATTATCTGACCTAATGAGTGGATTTTATTATGGAGGGATGATCTTACTTTTGTGCTATAATCTAATCCTATTTTTTTCCATCCGAGAGAAATTATTCTTTTTTTACTGCTGTTATATTTTTTTCTTTCTGCTGTTTATCTTCAATTCCATGAACCAATGGATGCCTTTCATAGATTTTTCACAAAACGAGTTCATTCTCAATTTAAGTCCGATTAGTTCGATTGCTGCGACTTTAGCAGCTACCATCTTTGCAAAAGCCTTTTTGTTTCCAAAAAAAGAGGGCACAAGGATAGAAAAATTAATCAATGTTGCGATATTTCTAAATGCATTTAGCGTAGTGGTCATTTCACTCTTTCCTTATACATACCAAACTCTCATTGCAAATGTGGTACCTCTGTATGCGATTTTGGTTATCAGTTACTCCGCATTGTATCGCTTCCAGCAAGGATTTTCTGGCGCACGCTATTTTTTGATCGCTTGGTCTTTTTTATTGGTGAGTGTAAGTTTTTTTATCTTGATGAATTTAGGCGTATTTGACTACTCAAGTTTTATCGCCTATAGCCCGCTATACGGTAGTTTTTTAGAAGGTATATTTCTTAGTTTAGGTATAGGAGATCGTATCAATAGCCTTACTAAAGAAAGAGAGCAAGCTAGAAAAGATTTGATAGATTCACAAAAAAAAGCCTTAGATGAAGAAAAAAAATTAAATGAATCTATATCTCGTTTTGTTCCCAATCAATTTTTGGAAATCCTAAAGAGAAAATCAATCCTCGAGGTGGCAAGAGGAGATAGTGTAGAACGCCAAATGACGATTCTATTTTCGGATATTCGCAACTTCACTGTCCTATCCGAATCCAATTCCGCCAAAGATGTATTTCTCATTTTAAATGAATACATGGAATGTTTGGGTCCGATTATTGCAAAACACAACGGATTCATTGATAAGTATATAGGCGATGCCATTATGGCACTGTTTCCTCTCCGCCCAGAAGATGCTGTGATGGCAGCTTTGGAAATGCACAAGGAGGTGGAGAGGATGCGCTTGCAATATGCAGAAAATTTCCATTTGGATGCTGGGTTCGGGATTCACCATGGTAATGTTATGTTAGGAACAGTAGGTGAATCAAAGAGATTGGATACAACAGTGATAGGAGATGCCGTCAATCTTGCATCACGGTTGGAAGGTCTAACAAAATATTTTTCTTTGCCAATCCTTGTGAGTGATTCCGTTCGCAAGCATTGTATGGATAGCCAAGTTATAACCTTTAGAGAAATTGATGCCGTCATTGTAAAAGGGAAAACCAAACCAGTCGTCGTCTATGAAGCCTATGCACCAAACAAGACAGAGCGACAGGAGGAAGTTTTCTATAGCCTTCTATTCCAAGGTATGCAATTTTTTAAAGGGAAAGATTTCGATAAGGCATTATCTTCTTTCCAAGAGTACCAGAAGCATTGTCCTAATGACCCTCTTGTAAGAGTTTATCTGACACGTTGCGAGGAATTTCTCAAAAACCCACCGCCTGAAGAATGGACAGGCTATCTAAAATTCTAAAGCAATTGTAAATACTTGCTATTTTTTGAATGAATCTTCTACTCTAGTCTATGGCGAAAGAATACCAGCTACCCAAAACAATCGCTATCATTGGTGCCTCCTTCTCGGGTGCTATCGCCGCCAAACGGATTCGGGAACTTGATGCCAGAGCAAGGATAGTGCTCCTAGAAAAAGGCAATGAAGTTTCCTACTCTCTTTCGGGCTTGCCTTATTTCTTAAGTGGGGAGGTAAAGAGCATAGACCAATTAAAAAAAGAAGATGAGAACTACCTAAAGAAATTCTTTAACATCGAAGTCTATACACAAACCAAGGCCAACGCCGTTGATACAAAGACCAAAACAATCTTTACAACATCAGAAGAGGACCTTACAGAACTCAAATATGATGAATTGATTGTCGCAACGGGTGCTGCCTCTCTATACCCGGACGGATTGCACTCCGAAATAAAAAATCATTTTTTCCTTCGTAATATCCAAGATACTCTACAGATAGATAGACTATTTCGGTCGGCTCAAAAACGTATTTTAGTTCTTGGAGCAGGTTCTGCAGGTATGGAAGCAGTAGACGCTTGTTACAAACGGGGAGTCGAAGCTATTCTCATCGAAAAAGAAGAAAAGATTTTACCTATGTTTGGTGAGACAATCACTTGTCTTGTGGAAAATCAAATATCTGGGAAAGTAAAGGTATTTAAAAATACCAAACACATTACTTTTGAAAGCAATGAAAATCAAATAACAAGCGCTACTTGGAATAACCAAAAAATGCCAATAGATGGAGTCATATCTTGTATTGGAATTCGCCCTAGAACAGAACTCTCAAAATCTATTGGTTTAAAATTATGGCAAGATGGAACGATTAAAATAGATGACCATTGCAAAACTAATATCAAAAATGTGTTTGCCTGTGGCCTTGCTGCTTCGGTTCCAACAAGGGATGGGTATCATTGGCTAAAACAATCCAACATATCCTCTCATACTGCTCTTGTTGCTGCCGAAAATGCCTCAGGTCTCTCCTCTCGGCTAGGTAAAATGGCTCATTCCACCACCTTGCGCGTCTTTGGTGTAGAGTTTGGGCAGATTGGATTGAGTTGGAAAGACGCAGAACAAAGTTACGGAAAAGAAAAGATAGCGCGGATCTTCCATTGGTCAAGGGATCGGGAGGAATTTTTATCAGATGGCAATCGCATCGCAAATGAGTTGATCTACCTTAAGAAAAACCAAAAAATTTTGGGCTATGAAACATTGGGAAACAACACCAAATTAAGGTTAGATGCATTTTCGATTGTTCTTCAAGAAGAATTTACATTATCGGATCTCAAATATGCAGCATTCCCCTACTTTCCATCGGCAGGCGAGAGTAAGGATGCCATCAACTCACTTGCTAGCCTAGCCATCGAGAAAGAGGAACATCGACTTGATCTAACAGAACCGAAAGTCATTCTCCTAAACCGAAAAGATTACTTTTTGTTGCAGGTAGATGAGGAAGAATTGCAAAGTATAGACATTGATGCTCATTTTCCCATAGGTCTCATTCGCACAAACCTTCCAGAGTTATTGCAAAAATTTAGTCGATCAGGGGCAAAAAAAATAGCAACCATTTGCAAAGATGGAAAGACTGCCCGACTAGCCTTTCTTGTTCTGAAAGACCACAATATTGCTAGTACTGCCGTTCTGGGAGGTAGCCTACTCTACCAAGAATTTTCCAAACAAAGTGTGCTCTCCTGAAAAAGAGTCTTTATCTTAAGGTCTCCAGCGGGAAGGACGGAAGGAATTTTTAAATCTGCCGGGTTTAACATGCACACGGTTTGGTGTTTTGAACCGATTGGAAGAAATACCAGAATTCATTTTAAATCGACCTGGTTTGATATCAAACCTAGAACTAGGAATATTTAGGTTTCTCTGCAAGATCTGAATGATACCAGATAGGTCAAAACTGGCAGACCCTGAAGAGCCACCAGAGAGACCGAGTCCCAGGCCTTCCTCCTCCTCTGCATCTTCATTTTTGAGATCATTTGATTGGTTGAGTACGGACTGTACGCTTGGTGGAAAAAACTCTAAACGAGAATAAAAATCTAAAACTTTAGACTCTAAAGGAGATTCATCAGCTTGTGAAGAAATGTCTCTTGTGATCAAATAGATGAATCCGTCTTTTTGTAAGGCTAAGAGTGCAAAGGTATTCTCTTTTATATCTATATCTTTTGGAAGTTCCAATACAAAAAAGAAAGCGCCATCTTCTACATCCGGACTGTACATTTCACTTTTGATTTGGTAATTCTTTTTTTGTTTTCCAATTGAGCGAACTAAGATGTCTTTCACGAAAGGGACTAAATTTTGTTCGTTGCCCACGAGTTTTTGATTTTCAAAGTAAGTTTTTTGTAAAGGGATTGCCTGCACTTTGAAGAGTCCAATGTCCTCATCATAAAAACTGATTCCATATTTGGATTCATTCACGACGGCTCGTCTCCAATCAACGGGGATAAAACAGCGAAATTTTCCAGCATAGGACTGGTATAGATTTCCTGATTCCTTTCCGTGGTAAACATAAGGATCTCTGAGCACATTGACAGTTTGGCACTGTATTAGTCCTAACAATAAGAAGAGAAAGATACGTCTCATAAATTGCTCTCCAAGGTGCTTGACAGGCTATCTAAGAGCAGATCCTCAGCTTCATCTTCAAAGTTATTCTGTTTGTCAAAGATTGTGACTTCATCCATGAGCCCAAGAGTCGGCAGAAAGAGCCAAGACAATGCTTTACGATAGCCAAATGAGTATTGCACTAAATGAAGCTTTTTTTCTCCTTTAGCCCTGTAATAGATTGAATAGGTATCATTTCTATACTCGACTTTTGGAAGTATACCTAAACTCAATAGAAATCCAATCATATTGATCTGGTCTGCTTCTTTTTTTGGCTCAGTAAAATAGAGATAGGCTTCACAATTGCGGAAGTCTTTTGTTAGCCAATTCTCCGATAAGAAGATAACTTCCGTATTGTGGTCCAAATACTTGGTATAGGCACTCCATTTTGTTTCCCAATCTCGGTCTTGGTTTTTTTGTTTTTTGAATAAAGCGTATTTTTCAAATGATTTTGGGCTGAGAAGGATTTTTAGGTCTTCTGTATCTTTCAAAGAATTGGGTACTCCGTAGAGTATGGGAATGATTTGGATTTTGGATTGCAAAGATTTTGGTAAACTTGTTTTTAGGTAGACCAAAAACTCTGGGTCAACTCCCAAAAAGTCTATCTTATCTTCGGGTCTCGGTTTCTCTTCGCCCTCCATATCAATCCAGTCGCGTTTGGTATCGATACTGGAAATCTCTGAATCAAAATGGCCATATCTCATTTGTGCAACCAAACAGAGATTTGGTTTCTTTTCTAGGATAGGCAAACGAACTTGGGTGGGCTCCCCTTGGGTCTTTTGGTTGGATTTGATCTCTCGCACGTACCAAGATATTTGGCAATGTTGGAAGAGTAAGCAAATGGCAAAGAGAAAGAATTTCCCGAGCATTGGGATAGAGAACCAGATGCGATGATTTTTTTGGATTCTTTTTTATTTTTGTTCCGAAAAAGTTTTTTTAAACACAGTCCCCACCTCCATCTAATAAAAATTAGTTGGTATGCCAAAGACCCAGATTTTTTACTCGATCTCTCGGCTTTAGATTTATGTCACATAATTCTTTTCTAAGCCCATAGAGGATTTCCCTTCCTCTCTTCCATTTGCAAGTGCCAACACAAGAACTGGGCCCTAGATTTGTACGAAAATCTATTTTTACTTTACATATTTATACTTATCATTTGAATAGTATTTATGGGAAATGCCCTTCTTTCCTTCCGAGAATCGGAACTCTATGCCCCTATCCAAAACTGGAACCAAAAAGGTATGGCCCTCCTCACGGGCGAACGAGGGATCTACCGTTTGGCCCTGCATTGGGAGTATGCCTTTGCCCAAGCGGGGCTTCGCATCTTCAATTTGGATTGTGCCATTCGCTTCAATCCCTTTGTCATTACCCAAGAGACAAGGAAGCGCAATGTCCCCCCAGAGCCGCTCCTAGATCGGATTTTGGTACAAAGAGCCTTCACTCCTTACCAGATCCTCGATACACTGCACCGGCTCCTAAAAGAGCAGGAGTCAAATACGATCTATTTTCTTTTAGCTCCCTGCAAACAGTTCTTAGATGGTGACGTACAAGAAGAAGAAGGCATCTTTCTTTTGCATAAGATGTTGCATTGCCTAGAAAGGTTCCAAGAATACCGCATCCCTCTTCTTGTCATAGAATCTGTCCAATACCGACACAAAAATTTCCAAATGTTTTTCCCTAAACTGTTGCAAGCATCTCCCAATTTATGGGAACTCAAAATCGAAGAAGGTCTCTCGCGTATCAAAATTCGTAGATCGGAGGTCTGAACCTATGGGCCGAACCATTGCACCTTACTCACGCCAAATTTTACAAATTGAAGAAAATCTTTCCGAGTTTCGTAGAGCCCTCCGAAAAGAAGACCAAGCCATCTACGATGAATTGATTCGTTCTTCCAAATTACAAGTGCAAGCTGGAGTTATGGCTGCATCTCCCTATCCGATTGATTCCATGCTCCTCACCATGGTCATAGAACTCAAAAAAGAAATCAAAAAACTCCAGGCAGACATCCAGAAACTCCAAGGCCATTGATTTGAAGGGCGTTTTGTGAAAGCATTTGTTTCACATACACTTGGCTATCTCTTTGATATCTACCATTCCGAAGAGAAAATTTTTCTTTGGACCAAAGATAAACAAGGCAAAATGAAACTATTCATTGATAGATACTATCCTGTAATCTATGCCCGAGGGTCCAAAGAAGTCCTCAAAAAATTGGTCAAACGATTCTATGATTTAGATGCTCTCGCAGAAATTCCTAGTTTTGAAGAAAAGGTTCTCTTCTATGAAAACAAAACCATACCTGTACTGAGGTTAGTGATTTCCAAACCTAGCATCCTACCCAAAATCACAAAAAAGTTATACGCTCTCTATGGGAAGTATGACATATACCATACCGATATTGAAGTACCGATTAGTTACATGGTAGAAAAAGGGATCTACCCTCTTTGCGAATTGGAAATATTTTCTGAAACCGTAGGGCGCGAAGAAGTGATCCGAAGCATTCGCTCTCTCACACAGATTTCAGACTTAGAATATAGTTTACCTCCCTTAAAAACCATTTCTCTGACTTTAGAAAAAAGCCAAAGGATTCCCATTCCACGGAACCGCATCTTACTCAGAACAGAAGAAAATGAATACAACATCCAAGAAAGATCTACTGAAGGGATGTTGGCTGAAATCAATACCATCATAGAAAAAGAGGACCCTGATATCGTTTTGTCGGCTTACGGAGATCAGGTGATTTTCCCTTTTTTATTTGCAGAGGCGCAACGATTAAAAATCCCATTGGCCTTTGACCGAGACAAAACTGCCCCCATTCGAAGACAAATCCAAACAAAAGGGACAAGTTTTAATACATATGGAACCATTGTCTTTCGTGCGGCTTCCTATCCATTATTTGGTCGTTGGCATATTGATTCACGAAATAGTTTTGTCTTCAAAGAAGCCGAACTATTAGGCATTGTTGAACTGGCACGTATTTCACGATTGCCCATCCAAAAGATAGCTCGTGCATCTACGGGCAAGGCCTTAACATATATAGAAGTTGATGTGGCTCTGAAAAAAAAATATTTGGTTCCCTGGCAAAAAAGTGCAGTTGAGTCCCCTAAAACCGCCAATCAATTGCTAAATGCAGATAGAGGAGGATTGATCTTCCAACCAGAGATTTCCCAAGGATTTGTTCTGGAAAATGTAGCACAGCTTGACTTTGCTCAAATGTATCCAAGTATCATGGTCATACACAATGTATCTCCTGAATGTGTGAATTGTATTTGTTGCAAAGATGATCCTGATGTCCCTCGAGTTCCCAAAATCGGCTATACCATCTGTAATAAACGAAGGGGTATTGTGTCCGATGCACTCAAACATGTTTTAGAAAGGCGCGCTTACTACAAAAAAAGAAAAAAAGAAACATCAGGTCTTCTCTCGGAAGCGTACAATGCAAAACAATCCAGCTTAAAATGGATGTTGGTAACATCCTTTGGCTACTTGGGCTATCGAAATGCAAAGTTTGGTCGCTTGGAAAGCCATGAATCAGTGACTGCGTTTGGACGGGAAAAACTCCTTACCGCAAAAGAAGTCTCTGAAGAACAAGGTTACCAACTCATCCATGCCATTACAGATAGTATCTTTATCCAAAAAAAAGACAAAACTCCATTTACTAGCGAAGAATTGGGAGATCTATGTGATGAGATATACAAACGCACACAAATTCGAATGGATGTAGATGGCATCTATTCATGGTTAATCTTTCCTCCTTCCACAATGGATGCAAACATGCCAGTAGCCAATCGTTATATAGGTAGATTTGAAACGGGTGCTTTAAAATCAAGAGGTGTCTATTCAAGAAGAAAGGATATGCCTCTTTTAATCAGAAAGGCACAATTAGATATCATAGATTTGATGTGCCAAAAAAAAAGCATCGAGGACATAAAAACCATAGAGGACTCTGTGTTAGAAATTTTTCGCCATTATGATGCTTTGTTAAAGAATGGAACTGCCTCTTGGAGAGAACTTTTGATCCAAAGATCTACCTCGCAAGAAGCAGAAGAATACGAAGTGGATGGCGCGACATCCATTTCCCTTAAACAGCTGTTAGAAATGGGTATGGAGGTGCAAGCAGGTGAAAAGATTCGTTACCTCGTGTCCAACAGGCGAGCCGATAGCAAAGAAAATCGATATACACCGGAAGAAAAGATACAATCGCTAAAAGACCCCAAATTGGTCCGGTATGACAAAGAATACTATCGTTCTCTCCTCCTACAGGCCTTCAAAGAAATCTGGTTTCCTTTTGCGAGCTTCTCTGACTTCCAAGACCTAGTCTCAGAAGAACAAAAACTACCATTCTTTTTTCGCTAAGTTTCTCCTTAGAAATCCCTTTACAGAAAGCAGAACGGTGTTCCTGTGGGTATTATGCCTTTTGAAAACCGCATCTCTCGTTATACGCACTTCTCTGATTTGGATTGGAACCGACATGTCACGAGTCGAGCCTATGAACGGTTTTGTTATGATGGTCGCTTTTCTCTCTTGGAGAGTCTAGGCTACCCCATCCATAGCTGCCTCGAAAAGGGAATCAAATTTGTTTCCTTGGACACAAATGTCCGCTTCCAGAGCCAACAATTCCAAAATGCAAAATTAGAAATCCATACTATCGGCAGCCAAGGTACAGATCGTACCATTTACTTTGACCAAGTTATCTATGACCAGAATGAAAAAAAAGTATGTAGCATCACAGCAAGTGCCTACCTAATTGATGCCGAGGGGAACCGATTGCTTTTGGAGGGCATACCTACTCAGGAGTCCTCCCCATTCACCCGCATTGGGAAACGACTACCAGAGCAAAACACTCTAAAGCACAAAATGCACATTCCATTTAGTGATATGAGTTGTTTTTGGAATCTTCCCTCTGAGTCTGTTTGGAAGATCTTTGAAGAAGGGAGATTTCTTTTCTTTAAAGAAATCATTGATCTAAACTTCATTCATGAAACGGACTCGACTACATTTTTTATGGGCGGGGATATACAAATCCATACACTTCCAGAACCAGGATCCGAGATTCTGCTCTTAAGTTGGATCGAATGCATAGAAAAGATTCGATTTTATTTTAGGCAAGATATCCTTACTGAGTCAGGAGAGACCATTGCAAGTATGAGAGACGAACAGCTATTTGTCCAACTGTCTACTTCTAGGCCAAGAAAAGCTCCGAAAGAGTTTGTGGAACTAGTGGAGCCTTTCCTAGAAAAAAGATAACTACTTTAATCTTTGGATGGATGTGCCAAGAGCATAGTTTGCGAAGGCAAGCATGACATGGAATATATCAACATTCAAAATTGGCCCTCTCGCACCTTTCGTGCCTATCACTAAACCTGCTACAATGAAAAGAACAGCACCTAGGAGTCCCAAAAGTGCTCCTTTCTGTTCCCGTCCGATTTTTTTTAAACAAACAATGATGACAACTAACATAGAAACTGCGCCAACTATGGTTTGGTATAGGCCAAATGGAAACACATAAGTAAAAATAAGAAAGCCGATGGTCATGCTCAAGACTTTGATGAGAAAAAAATTCTGGCTGAGTGATTTGATTCCCAAATGAAAGAAGGCAAGGCCAATAAGAGGCACAGCCACAGCACCAGACATAGCGACAAAAAAATGATACAATGGGTCGTGGAAAGTCAACCCCGCAAAGTGCAAAGAACCCAAACCTGCTGAAATGCCAATGATCCCAAATCCGAGGAATGAGGCTCGAGCCGCCACAGAACTCAGTGCCCAAAAGCGAGAGGCAATCCATAAACTTACGATGGAGAGAAACAGATCGGAAAGGAATGTGCTAATGACCATAGAAAGATGATACGAGGAAACGTAAGAAAAGTAAACTAGAAGAGGAAAAAAACGTGAAAAGAAAAGGAGAGTTTTTCTTTATAAACTTGCCTCTTCCAAAGGTGTGAGAGCGCGGTATTCTCCAACTTTTAGTGATTCATCTAAGGAAATTGAGCCCATTTGAATGCGTTTAAGATACAAAACTTCCTTTTCTAACATAACAAACATTCTGCGAATTTGTCGATACTTTCCTTCTTTAATACGGATTTCCACTTTTGAAGTCTCACCGGCTTCCAAAATCGTGAGTTCGGCTGGAAGAGTTTGGTAACCATCTTCTAAACGGATGCCCTGTTTGAATTTTTCTTGGTCTTTGGATGTGACTTCACCTTGGACCAAAGCGAAATATGTCTTTTCAATTAGGTGTTTGGGAGATGTATACCTGTGAGCAAAGTCCCCATCCGTTGTTAGAATCAAAAGGCCTTCCGTTTCTTTGTCCAATCGCCCAACGGGAAAGAGTGGCATACGCCTGTGCCTTCCTTTCAAATAATCCATAACTGTCTTTTCTTTTGGATCTTCTGTTGCTGTGATACAATCCGGGGCTTTATTCATCATAAAGTAATACTGTTCTTTTCGTAAGAGAATCTCGGAATCCACAGAAAGCTCGTCTTCGAGAGAAATTTTAAAGGAGGGATCTTTTTGAATCTGTAAATTGATACTGACTCTTCCTTCGCCGATGATTCGTTTTACGTCCGTCCTCGATCCAAAACCGAGATGGGATAATACTTTATCCAAACGTTCCCGTTTCATTAAATCTTGTGGCTTCCTGGTAAATCATTGGGAAGTAAATTGAGTTCTTTTGCTCTTTCTAAACGCAATAAGGAATAATTACGATCACACCTAGGGAATGCTTTGGATTTCCATGCTTCTATAGGAATGTAGGCGGAGGAACTCAAAGATGTGTGTAGGAGGATCTCTTCCTCCTTTGACCTAGAAAAGAAAAAAGGATTTCGAAAGACTCCCCCTAGATCAGGGTAATTTCGATCATCTCTATCGATGAGCTCCAATAGACCAAGACCCCTGTCTCGGATGTAGGAAAGAAAGGGAATGCCTAACGGACTCGGATCCTCTGCCTCTCTTTTTTTTTCCAAGGTCCACTTTAGCCAATCATATCCATACAACCAGTCGTGGATGTATCTAAATTTGATTTTGGATTGGATACCAAAGGTACAAAATATATCTCCGATTCTCTTTGAAAACTCAATCCAATATCCTTTTACCCCTTGTTCCGATTTATTTGAATCGACTAACATTTGATAAAAGACAAAATCAAAATCCCAAAAAATATTTTCTGGGAAATGTTCCATTGCTGTGAATATTATTTGGCTAAAACATTCTTGGATGGTTTCCTTTTCCTCAATGGTGAAGTCAAACTGTTCGAAAGATTTGGCAAGGGACACAAAGGAAGAAGCCTTTTCTCTGCCTGGACAAAGGCTCTTTCTCTCAGGGTGTCTTTCTAAGAGTGCCTCATCTAGATGACTGAAATCAACAGACACGACCGAAATACTCCACTAAAAATCGAATGAGAGCATACACCGAAAAACTAAAAAAAACAAACCAAATCAAGTAATGGATATGGTCCTTATAGACCCTTTGTTCCTCAAAGGCGTTGGTCCTTGCCTTTGGCGTGAGGACTTGGATTTTTTTCCATTCGTAGAGATAGAAGAGGATAAAGACACTAACAAAAACCCAATGGTTCCATTCGGATTGGGTAATAAAAAAAAGTAAGAAGAAAAAATAGGATAGGGTGAATATAAAAAAGATAATCTGCTTTGCCATATCATTGCCAAGGAGGGTCACAAGGGTAGTTTTTCCACCTTCTCTATCACTCTCCTCGTCACTCAGCCCACTTGCAATAGCGCTTGTTAAAGACAAAACTCCTGTCAGCGAAAGTAAAAACATTAGCGCGGTCGGGAAAAGAAAGCCTACATACAGAGAAAAATGGAAATAGGGCAACAATACACCTACACCCATCATTTCCAAAAACTCACCCCCACCTCGGTAATTGAGTTTTACAGGAGGTAGAGAATAGAAAGCAAAGACCACAATGCAAAGAATGGCAAACAAGACCGCATAGACTTTTTGCAAATAGATATCTAGCCAGATTGAAACTAAAACACAAAGTATAGCAGAGCATATTCCAACAACTAACACTTGTTTTTTTGGCAATATCCCATCAGGAATCGTTTTTGGTGAAACAGCGTCAGGGAACATTTTTCTTTTCAGAGTATCTACATGGATATCTGCATAATCATTCAATAGAACAATATAAGCCAAGAGAAAGAAGGTAAAGAGAAAGCCATTGAGCAAAAGAAAAAGTGAACCTTCCTGCAACGTATACATTCCCATCATTTGGCCGAAAAAGCTCGGAACAAGGAGTTTGGGCCAGCTCTTGATTTTTAAGGCGAATAACCAGCGACTGAGATTGGGCATGCGAATGATTTTTTCACTTAGCAAAGGGATTCTACTTTCTCAAAAAGTGTCTGATAATTTCATTTCAATTGTGACCGAAAAGGAAACAAGAAGATTATTGTGGGTTGACCAGGTTTTCAAAAATTACGGAAACAGGGAGGTCTTAAAAGGTATCTCCTTTACACTTTGGGAAGGCCAATGCCTTTCGCTCCTTGGTCCAAATGGCGTTGGCAAAACAAGCTTAGTCAAAATCCTCTTATCACTGGAATCATTCCATAGAGGAAAGATTGAGTTTCACGAAGAATTACAAGTTCCCAAATCCTTAGGCTACGCACCCCAAACCATTTCCTATTGGCAGAAATTGACCGTATTAGAAAATCTTTTCTCATTAGCAGACCTGTATTCACTTCCCAAAGACAAAGCAAAACTCCAATCTGAAGACCTCCTTCACAAATTGGGTTTGTGGCAAGAAAGAGACAAGCGCATTGAATATCTGTCAGGTGGGATGCAAAGGAGATTCAATCTCGCCATGGCAACAGTCCATTCACCAAAACTTCTCATCCTTGATGAACCCACTGCCAACCTTGACCAAGAAAGCAAACGACTTGTGTTCACATTCTTGGAAGGCTTGTTACACGAAGGGATTTCCCTGTTGTATACTTCACATGATTTGGAAGAACTCTCCAAAATCTCAGATCAAATTCTCTTCCTTCGCAATGGTACGGTTGCGTATACAATGGATACAGACAAATATCCCAATCGAGACGACAGATATCTTTTCCTAAAACAAACCTATACCGAACTTTTCGGAAACACTGTGTTATGAAAGTGTTGAGCATTTACAAACGGCTTCTTTGGCAAGAGACTAGGGACAGGCTGGTCACCTTACTCCTTCTCTTGACAACGCCGTTTTTTATCCTGTTCTTTTGGTCAGTCTTTGGCAAAGTAAAAGCTATTCAAATACGGATACATTGGGAAGGAGGCGCTGACTGGGAAACCTCCCCTTGGATGCAGAGAGCCAAAGCAAAACTCGTAGATTCGGATACCACACTCTGTAGCTCTGAAACAGAGTGCCCAAGTCCCGATCTGAAACTTTACATCCAAAGCCAAACCTCCGATGCAAAATTAAAGGTCATTCTAAAAACAAATCCCCATTCCAATATTAGCCAAGACAGCCTCCAAACGATTGTTATGCTTTTACAATCAGAACTCCTACACGAAAGCCAGGTTAAGTTCCAGCTGGAGACTGAAGAAGTGGTATCTAAAAGGCAAAAGGATTCTCAGTTCCAACAATTTGTCCCTGGGTTTTTGGTTTTTTCCATCATTATGGTCTTGTTCTCTACAGCTATGTCTGTGACACAAGAAAGAGAATCTGGAAATTGGGTTAGAATGTATCTTTCTAGCACAAACCCAATCTATTTCCATATGGCCCAAATTCTTTTACAACTAACAAATGCTATATTTTCTCTAAGCCTCTCCCTATCCCTTGCAGTTACCCTCGGTTTTCACACTGAGACACCTGTCCTATTTCTATTCATTGGTGTTCTTGGAGCCTTACCCTTCATCGGCTTGGGAATTTGTTTGAGTGCCTTTCTAGAGACCAGTTTGCAGGCATTCCTCAGTGCGAGTTTTTTTATGTTTTTATTTTTACTGATCTCTGGAATTTTATTTCCAAGGCCTACTCTCTATTTCTTTTCATTAGAGCTCTTTTCTTACTTTCCAGGAGCCCTCTTAAAAAGCATTTGGGAGTCTGGTTTGGAAGAGCAAAATTTTGGAATGAAATTTATAGTCCTCATGGCAGAAGGTATTTGTTTACTTGGATTAGGTGGCCTTCTCTTCCAAATACAATCCAAACAATCATGGAACAAACAGGAAAACATATGATCCTATCTTGGTTAAAAGCAGCAAGGCTTCCCTCCCAATCTTACATCCTCACACCTTTGGTTTTAGGTTTGTCCATAGCACAAGCGCAAGGCGGTAATTTAAAATTCGAGATCCTGATTTGTCTGGCCATCTATAGCCTTTGTTTGCAACTCTACATCATCTTTGCCAATGACTATGCCGACCAGGAAACCGATGCTCTGAACGAAACCTTCACCCTTTTTTCAGGAGGTTCTAGGGTTCTTGTGACTGGCGAAAGAAATCCCAAAGAGATTCGCAATGCGGCTTTGTTGAGTATGTCTCTCTGTATTGCCTTATCATTGTATTTTTCCCTTGCTAGCCAGTCCTTCCTTCCCTTTGTGCTCACCATCCTTTCTCTCCTTCTTCTATTCTTTTATAGTTATGCTCCTGTCAAACTCTCCTATCGTGGGGGTGGAGAGTTCTTACAAATGTTAGGTGTTGGTTTAGTTTTACCTTACTATTCCTTTTTTCTTTGCCAAGGAAATTCATATCCTTGGGAACTTCTTTTTGTTCTACTTCCCCTAAACCTTTCCTGTGGGATCGCCACTTCCTTGCCTGACCAACCTTCCGATAAAATCTCAAATAAAAAAACGATCGCCGTGAGTTTTGGCCCTTTGGCGGCCAAGTTGATTCTCATGTTTTGTGAAGTCGTCTCACTTGTTTCTATATACATCCTTTTCCCAGCTGTAAGCCAAACTTTGTTACTAGGCCATATCCTCCTGTTTGCAATCATCGCATTACAGTTATTATGCTCCAACGGGATTCCTGGTAAACTTCGTCTGTCCGTTTTTGTTTTTTTATCCATTTTATTCAATCTTTCCGTACAAGTTTGGCTAATTCTTTTTTTCTTTCAGGTCACATGAACCCTTCGATTTTATCATATCATTTCTTAACACTCTCCCTTTTGTTTTGTATCCCGGGGCTTGTTGTGTATCTCCTCCGAAGTGACCTCCGACAGGTGATCCATATCCTTGCCATTGTCTCCATTCCATTTGGCTTTACAGAATTTTTATTTTATCCAAGCTATTGGGAGCCCAAGTTTCTATTTGATTTGGTCCATGTACTTGGATTTGGGATTGAGGATCTTTTGTTTGTCATTGGACTTTCCGCATTCACCTCTACAAGTTATCCTTTCTTTTTTCGAAAACAATTCGCTAAATGGGAAGGGAGAGGTTTTTCTCCCAAATACCGCATCCTACTTTTGGTTTTACTCTTTGTGACTCTAGTTCCTACAGTTCATGCCATGGGCATCCATTTAATTTATGGAGCTCCCCTCATCATGTTAAGTTTTAGCTCTATCTTACTTTTTTTACGTAGAGATCTACTCATACCAGCGGTCTTAGGTGGCGTTTCCTCCACAATCGTATATTCTATCCTTTGTTTCCTTTTGCTTTGGATCTACCCGAGTATCTTTGATCTCACATGGCATACGCAAAAGTTTTTGAACATTCGATGGTTTGGCATTCCCTTAGAAGAACTCATCTATGCATTCTCCTCCGGGCTTGCGGCTACACTCTTCTATCCGTTTGTCTTTTCTTTTCGGTTTGTTTCTTTTTGAATTGAGGGCAAAGTTCCTAGTTTCATTTTGGTACTAGGTATGGATATCCAAAGGCTCATTTCCGAATTAGAACAACTTGCCGAGCGAACAGAACTTCTCACAAGTATAGAGGAAAAGGAGCGTCTCCGTTTGATGATTGCGGCTGGTAAAATTTCTAGACCCGCAAGAGATGAAGTCCGCAAACGAAATCGCAGTGTAAAGACGCAAAGAAAAGAACTGATTGCCAAAGAAGAACGTAAGGCGCGGGCCCTAACAGGCATTCGGGTAGCAAGGACAGAAACCGTTTTTAAAGCACCACTTATGATAACGAGTAGTTCCTGGAACTGGGAAAAGGCCGAGGAGCTCCACTCACCAAGAAATTGTTATATTTGTAAAAAAGAATATACGAAATTACACTTTTTTTATGATTCCATGTGTAAGGAATGTGCAGAGCTGAATTATGCAAAAAGATTCCAGTCTGCGCCTTTAGATGGCCAGGTCGCTGTCATCACTGGTTCGCGCTTAAAGATTGGATACCAAAGTACTCTTATGTTACTGCGTGCTGGAGCTAGTGTGATTGCGACAACACGGTTCCCGGTAGACTCGGCAGTACGTTTTTCCAAAGAGGATGACTACCATATTTGGAAACATAGATTGCAAGTATTTGGCCTTGACCTACGGCATACGCCGAGTGTGGAAATTTTTTGTTCTTACCTCGAAGAGCATTTAGATCGTTTAGACATTCTAGTAAACAATGCCGCACAAACTGTCCGCAGACCACCAGGATTTTACAAACATCTTTTGCCTCTTGAACAAAGCCCCTACTCAGATTTACCAAAAGATGTGAGAAACACCCTGCGTTTTTATGAGGAATGTAAATCTCAGCTCCATGAAGTCGCAGGCGAAAAAAATTTGGCAATGGAAAAGGCCTTACCTGTGGCATGGACCGGAAAATTGCCAGGCATTGGCATCCGCTCCTCAGCTGAACTTGCCATGATCCCTTATTCTCATGACAACCAAAAGGAACTAGAAACCGTTTTCCCTGAAGGAAAATTGGATGCTGACCTACAACAAGTAGATCTTCGCAAAACAAATAGTTGGCGACTAAAACTTGGCGAGGTCCCTACTTCAGAGCTTTTAGAAGTCCAACTCATCAATGCCATTGCCCCCTTTGTCCTTTGCAATCGTCTGGTTAGCATTATGCGAAAAGACAACACAGGAACAAAACATATTATCAATGTTTCTGCCATGGAAGGAAAATTCCATCGCTTCAAAAAAGAGGACCGCCACCCCCATACCAATATGGCGAAGGCAGCATTGAATATGTTAACCCATACATCTGCAAGTGATTTTGCGAAAGATGGGATCTACATGAATGCGGTGGATACTGGTTGGGTGACTGATGAAGACCCAATGGAACTTTCCCTCAAAAAACAAGAGTTACATGATTTTCAACCACCATTGGATATCGTGGATGGCGCCGCACGAGTCCTTGACCCTCTCTTTGACGGGATCAATACAGGCAAACACTGGTGCGGAAAATTTCTAAAAGACTATTTCCCCATTGATTGGTAAGCTAGTTCTTAATGGTTTAGGCGCATATCCGGCTCTCCCTCGACGGGGGCGCTCGGTCGATCCGGGCGAAGGGTTTGTTCGAGTTTGTAAAAGAAAAAACGAATAACCTAACAGAACAAAATTTTCAATTGGAAAGGTTTCCTTACCACTTCATTTCGATAGAATCACGTAGGTTTGTCAAAAGTTCTATACACATTTCTTTTCTATTAAATTAACAAATTCGCATGAAGGTAAGGTTGCATCCAATTTAAGTCGATAGGTATCTAGAACCTGTTTCATCTCCGGGGATATCCAATAGCTCATTCTTTCATTTATAATCTTAAAAATCAGATTAGAAATTTCCTTGGAAACAAATAAGGTCGATGTTCCAGACTTTTTTAATTCCGAAAGTAAAATCGCCTCCATCAAATCACTCCGGTCTCGGATGACAAACGTTTCGAGGTAAATAAACATATGCATTGCACTCTCATGCAACCAAATGCGATTTTCCAGCATACCCTCATCGTATTTTAGAACCTCTCCTGTTTGCTTTTCCAAAACTCGTTTGAGTGCAATGTTCGTAAGAACGAGGATATTCTTTTGGAAAATATCAAATTTCACACTTACTGGTAAATCTTGCGCGTTCTTTTTTGAATTTTCTTCTATTGATTTCACTAAAGTATCAATTGCTTTTTGATTTTCAAAGATCGCTTCTTTTGTTTTCCCACTTAAGAATTGAAGATAAGTTAAATGTTCAAATTCAATAGATTTAAATCGCAGAGTCTGATCATCCTCTTTGAAGGTTTGCCATCCATAGTCCAAGATATCTAAAGTCTTTTTTCTCTGTAAAATGGTAGGGTCTAAGGTATAGAGATATTATTGGAAGATTCCATTTAGGCTAGATGCAGGAAAACGTTTTATACGTTTCGCCATATCAAAATTATAGTCTATATAATTTTCTGACCTCATGTCAAAACGAATTCGCCAATATTCCATGCCATATGTCGGCTGTGAATAAAGAGGAGAAATACTTCCTACAACAAATACGCTACCGAGTAGTATGATTTTTTTTAATGCACGTAATTTATCTCACCTCTTGTGTCCCGATCGGCTAACAGATTAACTCTTGTTTTAATAAATGACAGTCTAGAACTACCAAAAGCCGATCAATTTTTCGATATCCTTTCTGGAATTTCACGAACTTCAAAAAAAATTGAAACATGGAACCGATCCAAAATAAAGAAGCATTGTCCTTTCCTTGATCTACGAAGGTACATTTTTGCTTTATTGAAATAAATTCATTCTGAACTAAGAGTAGATATACGTATATCTGCAGATTTCGTTTCCTTTTTTGGCTATTCACAAAAACAGGAGTAGCTGGAAGCTTGTGGTTCCATACAACCAAGCTATACGCAACCAAACTCACCGAAAGCATCTTTTTCCAAAGAAGAACTCTTGCTAAAGGCGGATCCTCTAGGAATAGTAAATCGTTTTTTTAGCAAGGAGCGATCTGTTTCGTGGAGTAGCTTAACATCAAACGCAAACTAACCTCGTCCATCTTTATGCAATAGAAAATGGACGACACAAAACCAAACAGTTTCGGTCCTAAAGCAATCTTCCCAATACTTCCCAGAGGGAGAAATTATCGCAGATACGATTCAGTTTTTTACCACCTTACAAACGCTTGCCTATCAGTTCCCCATACCTACCGAGTAGGCTCGGGTCCTTTTCTCGAATGCTATTCTCTGTTAAGGTTAATAACATCTCATCCGCATATTGGTAAATGCTTTGCATCATAGAAAACAGCTCCTCCCTTAGACCAGCACGGATCACTTCAAAGATTTTTTCCGTTCCAAACTCACGAAAGAGAGCGAGAACTCTTTCCTTGTCCCGACAAAAATATGTGATCTGAATGAGGTGTGCCGGGTCAGCAATGCCACGGGCAATTTTATCCACAGAAGGCAAAGGTGTGTAATCGATCAATGATCCGATCACAAAAAAATTCCCCCGTTTCACAAGCTCTTGCACCGCATCTCTCATTTGAGGGAAAGGAGTGAGCGCAATCATTTCACTGATCTTTTCTGGGACTAAATGTTCGACAACATCTGCAAAAAAACGACTAGGGAAATGCGAAGCGATCCCAATTGCCTCTTTTGGTGGCAAAAAATAGGACAAATTTGCTGTGATCTGTGGGCCCAGAATATCCTGGGATACTTTAGCATTTAAGAAATTTGGCATATATTTACTTACTTTTGCAATTGTCCCGAAAATTTCTTTCTGACCATCTTGCACGGATTGGAGAATTTGGTGTTTTAAATTCGTAAGTTCTGAGGAGTTTAATTTTTCTAAATAAGTGCTCTCCTCTCCGCTTACTTGCAAAAGATTGCGAACCGCTGTGAGCTCGATTGATTTTGACTCGTTTTCATGCTTCATAGGTGCAACTTGTAGCTGATTTACGGATAGGTAAAGAAAGAATCAAAAAATGAATCCACAACGGAGGATCACTTTTTGAAAAAACTTGATAAAAGAATGAGCCCTATGATGTTTATCACATTCCCGCATTCCCTATGGTTCAAATAGAAAACAAACAATCCGTGCAAGCTCTTAGCCTAAAAGATACAATCATTCATATCTTAGATGAAGATGCCCAAAACGAAGAGTACATTCTAAAAAGAATCTCAGAGCTGAAACACGAAGACAGCCAAGAAACAGGTACCTACTCAACCTTACTCCAAATCCTCAGCTCTCTCGAATTTCCGGAAGACGAAGCCAAAACAATCTGGGAAGAAATATTAGACCACAAAAATACTATCTCATCCGCACTGGAACGTCCCATCAGCTTTCGTGTTGCAATGTTGGATTATTTCATCCGCATCAACCAAAAGTTAAACAATCCCAAACTCATAGAAATACGAGTTTATACAGACACGGAAAAGTTGGTTCTCATTGACGAACTGACAAAACTCTTCAACCGTAGGCACTTCCACCATTCCCTAGAAAGAGAGTTCAAACAAAGCCAAAGGCATGGTGCACCTTTTTCCGTATTGATTTTAGACATCGATGATTTTAAACAAATCAACGATACACATGGACATACTAGCGGAGATGAGGTTTTGAAATTGGTTGCAAACACTCTCAAACAAAATATCCGCACCGAAGACACCGTCTGTAGAATTGGGGGAGAGGAGTTTGCCATTCTATTACCTCATACGGGGGAAGAGAATGCGCAAATTGTAGCGGAAAAATTGTTGGAACAAGTTAGAAAGATTTATTTCAAAGACCGCAAAATCACGATTAGTTGTGGTTTGGTCACCTATCCGAAGCAAGGAACCTTTGCAGAGGAGCTCTATGATATGGCTGACAAAGCTCTCTACTATTCAAAATTCACCGGGAAAAATAAAGTCAGCATCTATAGCCAAGACAAACGTGCCAGTATGCGTGTTCCTTCCCGTATGGAGCTCTTTTTACGCCTGCCCGATTTAACATTCAAAAGTATTTCAAAGGATATTTCTCTGACAGGCATAGGATTTGAAACAGAACATCCAATTGAAATTTCAGAGGTGTTGGATATCCAACTTCGTGAGGCCATTTCTGGACAATGGATCGATGCAAAGATACGAATCGTACGAAAAGAGAAAAGAGACGCCTCCAGTTTTCACATTGGTGCTGAGTTTATTGATCTCTCCGACAAAGATAAATTTATCCTGCAAAGCCTCACCTTAGGAAAAAAGAACAAATCCGTCTTACTTTGAAAAGACTACATTCTGAAAGTCTAAAAGGTAAGATTCATCAATAATCTTTCTTTCTTTCATCTCCTCCAAAGAAAATAAAACTATCTTTCCCTCTGCTTTTGCGGCTAGTTTCATTTCCCTGTTGAAAATTTTGGCTTCCATCAACAACTCACGATCGGATAAGACCTCTTTGATACTACCGAGGGAATAGATGGTTTGGTTTACGTGCAAGGGTCTTAAGTAATCAACCTGCAAAGATTTTGTTAAAATAAAAGATTGTTTTTTGTAAATAGCAGTCCAAGCCAGAGTCTCGTCCAAAATGGTTGCCGTGAGCCCTCCGTGGACTAGGTCACTCCAGCCTGCAAAATGAGCTGGGACTTCCAATCGGGAAAAAACAAAAGTTTCGTCAGTATAAAATACCATATGCAATCCCATTGGATGGATGGGGCCACAAGCAAAACATTTACCATCCAATTGGTTGGGAATTTGTTTATAAGCTGTTAGTTGGTCAAAATTGATCATTTGAGAGGCAAAAAAATCTGGATTTGTTTCTATTCATAAGGGGAAGCCGAATCTAACAACATTAAATTTAAATTTTAAATGATGGAATTCTTTAGGGTGGATCATTTTCCTTGCCCTGTAAGCAAAATTTTGAGGATACCCATGCAAATCTTAAATCCAAAGAAAACCGACTATTCCCACTTGGATGAAAAAACACAGCATATTTTAAAATCTACCATTCAGTTCTTTGAAACCAAAGGAAAACAGAAACTAAAAAGTGATGATCATAGTTACCGCTGGTATGATGACTTTATTGAACACCTGAAAAAAGAAAACATTTTTGGCCAATTGCTCGCACCTCCCGCCTTTGGGACAGAGGGAAGCCGTTTTGATAACTATCGCAATTGTTACTTCAATGAAATTTTGGGATTCTATGGTTTGTCCTACTGGTATGTATGGCAGGTGAGTATCCTAGGCCTTGGCCCTATCTGGAACTCACAAAATGAAAAGGTAAAAAACGAAACCAAAGAAGATTTATTGAAGGGAGGCGTATTTGGCTTTGGCCTTTCCGAAAAAGAACATGGTGCCGATTTGATCTCCTCAGATATGATGCTCTACCCACAAAAGGACGGCACGTACCTTGCAAAAGGATCAAAGTACTACATTGGAAATGGAAACGTCGCCAGCCGACTTTCTGTCTTTGGAAAGAATGCAGAAACTGGAAAGTTTGTTTTCTTTGCCGTGAGAACAAACCATCCAAAGTACGAATTGAAACAAAATGTAGTCCAATCTCAAAAATATGTGGCAGAATTCCAATTAAATGACTACCCCATCACCGAAGAAGATATCTTAAGTAAAGATAGGGATGCTTGGGATGCGGCACTTGCTACTGTTGCCTATGCAAAGTACAATTTAGGCTGGGCATCCATCGGTATTGCAAGCCATGCCTTCCATGAAGCACTCAACCATGCTGCCAATCGTAGACTCTTCAATGACACGGTAGCAAACTTTCCTCACATCAAACGACTGTTCATTGATGCCTATGCAAGATTGATTGCTATGAAAGCCTTTGCATTTCGCGCCTGCGATTATATGCGAGCCGCTTCGAAAGAAGACCGAAGGTATTTACTATTCAATCCCATGGTAAAGATGAAAGTTACAATGCAAGCGGAAGAGGTCATCAACCACCTCTGGGATATCATTGCTGCCAAAGGATTTGAAAAAGATATGTACTTTGAGATGGCAACTCGTGACATACGCATGTTACCAAAATTAGAAGGTACAGTCCATATCAATATGATGCTTGTAAATCAGTTCTTAAATGCTTATCTATTTGAGAAAAAACCAGCGAAAAAAGTACCTCACATCACCGCTCCCCAAAGCGATGATTTTCTCTTTGCTCAAGGCGCAACAACGAAGGCAACGCGCAATGTCCCTCTCGGTGATTATGAAGAAATTTACGGAAAATTTAGCACTCCAAATCTAAATGTATTCAAATCACAAATTCAATCTTTCGTTGAGCTAGTCAAAACTCTATCGCTCTCCAAAGAAGACCAGACAGATATTGATTTGATGCTTTCCATCGGAGAGTTATTGAGTTTGATCATTTACGGACAGCTCATATTAGAATATTCTGAATTTGATTCGATAGATGAGGATAGCCTAGATGCAATCTTTCATGTATTTGTCCGTGATTTTTCAAGGTATGCAACTGACCTTGCGGGTAAAGAAAAAATTTCAGAGGCTCATTCCAAACTTTGTTTAGGATTGGTTCGTAAATCTATCTATGATCAAGAAAAGATTGATACGTTTTATGTGAATAAAATCCTCGCGCTTAAAGATACATACCGTATGAATCCCTAAGCTAATTTTATTCGGTGAATTGAGGATGGGAAAGCACCAATCTTTCCCATTCTTCCTTTCTATTCTGATAGGAGTTTGGATATTTCGCATCACTTCTCTTCCAACGACCAAGCCACTCCTCTCCTAAAATCTGTCCCGAAATCATTGGTTCTTTTCGCGTATAGGCTATCGTACATTCTCTATTCTCACCTAAGGTTTCCGCCTTACAAACATAAAAGCCAGCAGCTAAAAGTGCAGAACGTACAAGAGTTGATTGGGAATAAGTTAGCAATTGTATTTGTTTGTTTGCACCTTTGAGATATCGATTCAGTTGTAAAAACCAGGAAAAATCCCAAAGTTCTGCATTGGTTTTGTAGGAAAAAGGATCGTAAAAAATTACATCTGGAAGTTTTGCTTTCTGAAATGTATCCTGTATATTACCTAAATGGAGTTTCCATTCCACATTCTCTCCAATAAAAATTCCACTCTCTAGCAATTGTTTGGGGGCTTTATGGAATAGATGCGGGAAACGACCCTGGTGGCGTAAGGCTAATCGGAGAGGGTCTAAATCATTTTCAAAACTCTCTACAGACAATTTGCCTAAATCTTCTTGTTTACTAAGTAACAATGCCGCCATTGCATTGTGTGCAGCTCCAAGTCCAACATCCCAAACCACTATCTCCCTTTCTTTCCCTTCTCGTAAGCGGTTTTCTAATTGGGAATGCCGTATGTAGAGAGCATTTGCTTCTTCATCCGGAGAGTGTATAGAATGCATAACCTCTCCCGACACAGTATGTTGGATGCTAAAAATATGTTTTTCAACATTTTCCAAAAGAAAATAATTCCCTAAACTTAACTTTTTTTCCTTTTTTCCTATGATCCGACTAAAAGAAGCATTTGTGTTATCCGATTGGAGAACTTCTTCCTTCTTATTCGCATAATAAGAAAGAAACGTTCCATTTAGGATAGCAGAACGCATGTCCGACATTAGGTTATGATAATATACCAAATTATGTTCTGCGAGAAGTTGCCAACCTAAAACTTCACTTGCTTTGATCAAATGATGTAGATAGGCCTTACTATAGTGTTTACATGTACGACAAGCACACTCTACATCCAAACTTTCATTTGCAAATCGGTAACGACTTCTATGGATCTGGATCTTTCCTTGGCTTGTAAATGCTACCCCTCTTTGTGCTAGTTCTACAGGTATCGTACAATCAAAAAGATCCACTCCTCTATGTACTGCCTCAAGTAAATCAAGGGGAGTCCCTACACCCATCAAATACCTTGGTTTTTCTCTTGGCAAAAGATCTGCGACAAATTCGGCAAAATGCTCTCTCTCTTCCCTGGTTTCTCCAACAGCTAAACCGCCAATTGCATAACCGTCAAAAGACATATCCAATAGAACTTTTGCACTTTCTTTGCGCAAATCTTCAAAACAGGCTCCCTGCACAATGGCAAATAATGCTTGTTTGCTGTCTTCTCGTGCCTTTAAACTTCTTTTCGCCCAACGATGGGTGAGCTCCATGGCTCGTTTTGCTTCTGAATGAGAAACAGTGGAAGGAACACATTCATCCAATACCATCATAATATCAGAACCGATAGACCTTTGCATCTGTATGCTGACTTCAGGTGAGAGTAAAATTTCTTTGCCATCCAAATAACTGCGAAACCGAGCGCCCTCTTCTGTGATTTTTCGCGCATTGGGGAGGCTAAAGATTTGAAACCCACCCGAGTCGGTCAGAACAGGCCTATCCCAATTCATAAAGGAATGGATCCCACCACAATGATCAAATACCTCTTTGCCTGGGCGGATGAACAAATGGTAGGTATTTGCTAATAAAACATTTGAACCTACATTCTTTAGAGTCTCGACATTGAGAGTTTTGACGGTGGCTTGTGTTCCAACTGGCATAAAAATGGGCGTTTGCACCTTACCATGCATGGTTTCAAAACTCGTGGCACGTGCTCTGCTACCTGTTGCAATTTTTTCTAAGGTGAAATTTGAAATACGCATCTATAGGATTTCGGACAAAATGTACGTTTTAGAAAACCTACATCTCATCAGACCAACCAACATCAGAGAGAAAATCATCATAGGTTCCATCATAAACTTGGATGGTATCATGGTCAAAAACAATCAATTTGGTGGCCACTGCGCGTAAGTGCATTTCGTTGTGGGTGACCATAATGACTGATCCATCAAATAGATCGATAGCCTCGATCAATGAATCGCATGATTGCATATCTAAGTGGTTAGTTGGTTCGTCCAAAAACAAAAGATGGCAAGGAGTCACCAAAATTTTTCCTAACATCACTCTACTTTTTTCGCCACCAGACAGAAATTTGATTTTTTTAAGTGCGGAATCTCCAGAAAACATCAATCCGCCCGCAATATTTCTTGCCTTCCCCTCGGAACAGTTTGGGTCAGCACTCATTATTTCTTCGACAATGCTTGCACCATCCTTGAGAGACATTTTATTTGTCTGACCGAAGTAGCCTTCTTTAAGGGAAGGATGCCTTGCGATCGTTCCGTTTACAGGTTGTAACTCTCCTGCCAACATCTTGAGTAGAGTAGACTTTCCCTTTCCATTCTTTCCTATGATACAAATACGATCTCTCTTTCCGACACTGATCGAAAAATCTTCTATCAAATAAGGAGTTTGGCCATTATATGAAAAGTTTAGATGTTCTGCTGACATCATCTGCTGGGCATTGAATTCTTTGGCATTGAAATAAAGTTCTAAATCCTCAATGTTTTCTAATGCTTTCATCTCTCCTTGTTTTTCTAATTTCTTCACTCTTGATTGGGCACGGCTTGCAAAACTTGCCTTTGC
The DNA here is from genome assembly GCF_003114855.1 of Leptospira ryugenii. Taxonomy (NCBI): domain Bacteria; kingdom Pseudomonadati; phylum Spirochaetota; class Leptospiria; order Leptospirales; family Leptospiraceae; genus Leptospira; species Leptospira ryugenii. Next base: position 346,906 of record NZ_BFBB01000003.1, read on the forward strand.
TTTGAACCTGGCAATGAACTGCTCTTCTTGTTTTCTTTTTTTTGCCTCATTCAAACGTGTCTTTTCATAAATCTCTTCTTCCTGGTTGATTTGTGAGTATAATTTTTCAGTATCTCCTTCTACCTTGATGGCCTTTTTTCTATGTACGGCCACTACATGGGTCACCACACTATCCATAAAACTTCTGTCGTGAGTGATGAGTACTACTTCGCCTTCCCAAGATTTTAAAAACTCTTCCAACCAACGAATCGTGACAATGTCTAGATAGTTATTTGGCTCATCTAACATGAGCATGTCGGGTCTAGAAACCAAAAGTTTCGCAAGATTCATTCGAATTTGGTACCCACCAGAAAATTCATTCGGCGATCTTTCCATATCCTTTTCTGTAAACCCAAGCCCAAAGAGTACCTTTTCTACCTGCCAGGTTTCATACTCTTCACCTTCAGGTAAACCAAGCGCACATTCTTCCAATACCGTATCTTTTGTGAATTTTAAATGTTGTTCTAAGTGACCAATTTTATATCCTTTGGGCACAGTTAAGGTTCCACTATCATAATCTGTATGGCCTAACATGATTTGGAAAAGTGTGGATTTTCCATGTCCATTCCGTCCTACGATCCCCACTCTTTCACCGCGATTGATGCTAAAACTGAGATCTTCAAAGAGAACTTGACTGCCGTAGGATTTGTGGAGGCCAGAAATTTTAATCATACATTACCTGAATTCTTTCCCAGTTTTTTTAGGGCACTGGCAAATTCTAGCAATTAAGTTTCAAGAGGAGGCTTTAGCATTTTTTTTTCAAAACGGGAAAAAAAGACTTATAAAACTCTAACAGGAAAAGAAGCAAACATGCAAAAAAATCCAGATGTACGTTAACTTATTTTTTTTAAATCCGTTTCCTTTGATGTAAGGAAGGGAAACAAGATGATTCGTGAGATGGAAACAACTACCATTTATAAAGTAGAAACAAATTGTTTGGATATTCTATCTGTCACCCAATTTGAAAGAGAATTAAATGGCATTCTCCACCAAAATGAAAAACATGTATTTCTTGACTTTTCTGAAGTAGAAGAAGTATCCTCAGCAGTGCTTGGGATCATCATCCATAAAAAGATGAAACTCAAAAAAGAAGGTAGAGAAATTTACCTGCTTCACACCACTAAGAGTGTGGAAAGAATTTTAAAAATTTTAAAACTCAGCTCACTTCTAATGTTCCACCAAAACGAAGCCAATCTAAGCTTGCAACTATCCCCTATTTAAGAGATAAAGCTTCAAAAATATGATAGAGTCCGGTTTTGCCCTTAATTTTTGCTTGGAAACTTTTACCGATTTTGATTCGATCCTGAACTCTCTCTTTCACTTCTTTACTCAGAAGAACTTTCACTGAGGTCGCCTTTGTTAACTGCTCAATGCGACTAGCCAAATTTACATTATCACCAATAGCTGTTACTTGTTTGCTAAGTGGGTGACCAATCTCACCAATGATTACCTCTCCAAAATGAATCCCGATACCAATATTGAACTGAACATCAAAATTCAATTCAAGATATTCATTTAACTTATCCAATTCTTCTAACATCAAAAGTGCAGATTGCACAGCTTGAAAACAGATTTCATTTGCTTCTTCTCCGTCTTCTAATCCAAAGATTGCCATAATCCCATCGCCAATGTATTTATCTATGTAACCTTTGTTTTTTAAGATGACCTCCCCAATTTGTTTAAAATAGCGGTTGAGGATATGGATCACATCGTAAGGCAAATTTGATTCCGCAAAGGAAGTAAAACCTCGTATATCGCTAAAAAGGATAGCCACTTCCTTTTCCTTTCCGAAACCATTTGCTCCCTGTTCCTTAGCTAGTTCAACATCCTCATCATCTATAACTAACCTACGCAAATGCACTTCCCCTGTTGGGATTGTCTGGCAGGCAAGTCTCACATTCGGTAAAAAACCTTTTGCCTTGGCTAAAGCCTCTTCCAATTCATTTCTAGGTGGGCAATTTTCAAGACCCTCCAAAACCAAAACTCGACATGTGGAACACCTCGCTTTTCCCCCACAAGCATGCTTGTGAGGTAGCGAATTTCGCAAGGAACAATCAAGGATAGATTCAGTTTCGGAAGATTGTAAAATGGTATGATCGTTTGTATATTGTATGAGGGCCATAGGGGAAGAAATCTCTACGATTTTCCCCCTGTCTATCTTTTTCTTATGGATTTACCGTATAAGCAATCCCTAATACGTTACGATAACGAACCCAATTTTCCAACAAATCAAATTGGCACATATCAAATTTATCTTTTTCTTCAGTATACATAACCTCTGCATCTATCCAAGTGTTGATATTCACACGACCAGATTTCATTCTTTCGTATTCTTTTCTAGAAGCATACCGAGATTTGTTTACATTAGAGGAGCGGATTTCAAGTTCAGTCTCTTTTACTTTTATCTGTGACTTGGAATCCTCTTTTTCTAATACGAGAGCTCTGATCAAATCCTTAATTTCTTCTCGGACAGAGATCATCTGAGAATCCAACTCATCGGAACGAGTCTTTCGCACTCCTCCATCAAAAGGATTTACAGAAACTCCAAGAGAGATTTGTGCCCAATCATTTGTATTGAATTGTTGGGTACCTAAGTAAAAGTATCCACCCTTTGCAACTAACTTTGGATAGGCTTCATACTCTATCGATTTCTTTTGCTCTTCCAATGCAAACATCTTTTTATGTAAGGCCCTAAGTTCAAGGCGTGGCTCCAAATCGTTTTCATTGACTTGGAATTTTAGGTCATTGATGTCAGGAAGTCCTCCTAAGCTGATTTGCTCTTCTAAACCAAGGAGTCTTTTTAAGTAGAGAGTTGCGATTTTTTGTTTTTCAGTCAAATCTTCGATCGCAATTTTGGTTTGGTTGATCGCTTGCTCAATCCGAAATAACTCGCCCTCGGTTACTTGGCCAAGTAGATAGAGTCTTTTCAATTCTACCATTCGTTGGTTCAAAGTTTTTTGTAGATCCTTCAAATTAGCTATTTTTTTCTGAATCCTTTGGATGCTGATATAGGCAAGCAGAGATTCTGATTGGGAAGTTTCCTTTGCTCGAAAGGAGAGAAGTTTACTAGCATCTTCGGAATATTCCAAAGCCTTTGAGACAGCAAACCAATTGGCTGGATCAAAGAGTGTTTGTTGGATTTCCACTCCACCTGTCCAATAACTTTGGTTCAATCCATTTACAATAGGAAGAGATGCATTGGGAAAAAGAGTTTTATTTCTATCCACATGTTCTACAGATAAACCTAATTTAGGATAATACACTGCGCGATTCAATTTCTCGGTTTCAAAGTGTTTTCTCCTCCACTCTTCCCAGGCCAGTTTAACTCGAGGACTTTCTTCTGCTATTCGTAGAACATCCTTCCAATCGAGTACTGTTTCGGCAGAGATTGAAAGAGGAAATGCTAAAAAGAGTGCAATGAAACCTAGGAATTTCTTTTTTATTTTCGTACTTTCGTTTTTCTTCCCTAATATCAATAAGATAGCCGAGGGAACGACAACTAATGTTAGCAATGTGGACACTAACAATCCAGAAATCATAGTCCATGCAAATGGTGGCCATAACGTTGCCTCCGAAAATGCCAAAGGTAGTAGGCCTGCGACCGTCGTCATGGAAGTAAGTAAGATAGGACGGATTCGTTTCTGGATTGCAAATTGAACGGAAGATTCCAAACTCTTCCCCTCCCTTTGGCTACTGCCAACATAATCCAGAAGTAAGATTCCATTGTTCACGACGATACCGACGAGTGCAAAGATTCCCAAAAGAGACAAAAAGCCAAACGATTGGCCTGTTATCAAAAGACCAGGGACAACTCCGATCAAAGAGAGAGGCACCGTAATGAGAATGATCCCTACTTTTTTCCAAGATCCAAATTCAAACAAGAGAAAGGAAATGAGTAACATCATCCCAAGGGGTGCCACGGCCAGAAGTGATTGGTTTGCCTCTGAGGATTCTGCCTGATCACCACCAAACTCCCATTTTATGGAATTGGGAAGCGATAAAGATTCAATTCTTCCAGAAATTTTGGGAACGATTGCATCTACGGAAAGCCCAGGACCTAATTCTGCTAAAATGGTAAATCCGGTTTTTAAATTCCTTCTGAAGAGATAGGATGGTTCCCATTCCAAACTTGTTTGGCTCAAACTCGAAAGTTTGATAGGCTCTGTCCTTGTGGAAAATAATGTGCTTTGCGAGATAGATTCGATGCTCAAATCTCCTGGCTCCATGGTGCGGATCACAAGTGGGATGGCTCTGTCTCCCGCTTGGTACTTTCCAACGGGAACTCCCCTTGTCTGAGAAAGGATACTCAAACTAAGGTCCGACCGATTGGAACGAAATCGACTGAGCGAGGCATCGTCTGCTTGCCAATTCACTTTTGGTGTTCCAATACTCAAATCACTACGGATCTCTTTCAAACCAGAAATCTTTGTAAGTTCTTGTAATACCAACTGATTTGTCGACACCAAGTCCTCAAACTCATTTGCATAAAACCTGAGTTCGATGGGAGCTTTGATAGGTGGTCCTTGTTTTAACTCAAGTAGGATCACATATCCTTCGCTTATTTCAGTATCGATTTTCTTCTGCAGTTCTGCTTTAAAGGATTCTTTCTCCTTTTTGTTTTTCATATTGATCAAAATTTGAGCAATGTGTGGGCTGTTTGGTGATTGGTTTAGGTTGTAATAAAAGAGTGGCAAGGTTCTGCCAACAAATACAGTTTCATTTTTTACTCGCTTATCTCCTTGGATCCAAGATTCAACTTTTTTAGCAATCTCATTGGTTCTCGTTACATCGGTTCCTTCTGGGAGACGGATATCCACAAGAAGCTGGTCTCTATCTGCGTCAGGAAAGAATTTCTTTGGTATCAAAGGAAAGCCAGACATTGCCACAAGGAAACTGATTCCAGCAACCAATAAGAAAAAACGATAGTGTTTGATAACCTGTTTTCCTACCGATTCAGATAATTTGAGAAAGGGATCCGCCTTTTCTGTTCGTTTTGGCTTAAGAAATTTTTCTGCAAGGATAGGCGTTACCAAAATGGCAAAGACAAAGCTTACAAACAAAGTCAGCATATTGATGATTGGAATCGCTCTAGTAAAGTCTGAAGAATTTCCCTTAGAGCCCAAAAGTGGAATGAAAGAAGCCAATGTTGTGCCCGTCGCACTGAGCAAAGGGAATGCTAGATCTGAAATTGTTTGTGTAAGAGCATCTGCCAATGCGATGCCACCATCAATTTTTTCTTGGATACTTTCCAGAACCACGATGACGTTATCAATGAGTAAACCCAAGGCCATAACAAAGGCGGCAATTGATATCTGGTGTAAAACGCCACCAAACAATCCATATATCCCCAAACTAATTATGGCAATCATTGGAACGATGAATGCGGATAAAAGTCCCAAACGCAATCCCATCATACCGACAAGTACCAAGGCTACGATTAGAATTCCTGATAAAAGATTTACACCCAACTCTTGCAACCTGTCTTTTACATATTTTGGTTGAGAATTGATAACTGTTAATTTTAGATCTGGGTGTCTCTTTTGCCACTGGCTAACCACAGCATTGACCTTTTCTCCGAATTTGATCAGATCAATATTCTTTTTGGCAACAATGCTTATTCCTACCGAAAGTGTGCCATTCAACCGCATCCATTCAGTTTGTGGTTTTTTTGGGATCCGCCTTACCGTTGCAATATCGGAAACCTTTACTATCTCTCCACTCGCAAGTGGAATGATTAAGTCTTCTATCGATTCTATGTTCCGAAACCAAGAATCAGTTTCTATAATTGTCTTTTTTCCACTTAAAGCAAATGTTCCGGGCGGAATCTCATGATTTGCGGCTCGCATCCAATCATTTAAAAAACGTAATCCTATGCCTTTTGCATCTAACCTAGATTTGGGGATAAAAATCTCGACCTCCTCTTCGGGATCTGCTAATCGATTGATTTTTGCTACTTGTGGCAATTGCAAAAGCTCAGTTCGAAGAGTTTCCAATGTATCTTTGAGTAGAATCGGATCTTCAGAACCTGTTAAAGAAATCAAAATCGCTTCTTGGTCTAGAACCCTTCGATTCAAATCCCAAGGAAACATTCCTCTCGGGAAAACGGACTCCTTGGTTTTTAAAACATCCTCAACCCTCTTCCATGCTTCATTGATTTCCTGTTCAGAACCGAGATCTTCGTTCAAACGAATTTCCACTAGACATACTTCGGGACGAATCCTCAATTCTAAAACTGAAATCTCTGGTATTTCAACTAATGCCTCTTCGGTGGGCTTAGCAACCAACTTTCGCATAGATTCAATGGATGCACCAGGATAGATGAGTCGTAGGACACCCACTCTTTCTTTAAGCCTGGGGTCTTCTTCCCTCGGTACCACAAAAAATTCTAAAATCCCCAAAAAGAAGAGAGAGATACTAATCGTTAAAATTAAATTTTTACGGTTTAATACAAAATTTGCTAAATTCATAATTTGACACCTACTTTGAGGCCAGAAAATAATTCACCTAATCTAGATTTTATGATAATCGATCCTTCCGTAAGATCTCCACTCACAAGGACCAAATTTTGGTGAACACCTTGTACTGTGATAGGAACTGAGACAGCTTTTCCATCTCGCACGATGTAAACACTCGGACTTTTCCCGAATGGATTGTAGATTGATTCAACTGGAACCGGGTAGGTATATTTATCCTTTGTATAAAAACTACATTTCAATTCGGCAGAATCTATGAGTCCTTGGGGAAAGGAAAATCGACTTACGATGCGCTCTTCGCGGTATTGAAGATCCACAAAGATATCCTTTGCCATAGCATAGGGTAAACTCAGCCTAAGTTTGTTTGGTTTGTATTCTCGTAAGATCCTTTCGTGATCTTTTGAGAATTCCAAGTAGTATTCCCTCTCTCCTTTTCTTTGGTTTACTTTGGCTCGAAGCACCATCTCCTTTAAAGGGATGGATTCCAGAATGCGAAAACCATTTACGGGAAGTTCTTTTTCGATCGATCCATTCCCTTGTTTACAGTAAAAATGAAATCCAATACATAAGAGGACCAAACTTTGTGTGATTAATGCCTTCATCTCCCCTCCAGGTTGACAGTGACTACATTAAATGTAGACAATATCCACATTCTCTCTTTTGTCAATGAAAAATGTAGACACAGGAAAGATTTATTTTTAGAATGAAACTATGGTTCGAATGAGAAAATCCTACCACCATGGAAATTTGCGAGATGCCATTTTAAAGGAGTCCCTTCTTTGGATCAAAAAAGAAGGCATCGAAACCTTAAGTTTGAGAGAGATTGCAAAAAAGTTAGGTGTCACTCATTCAGCACCAAACAAACATTTTCCGAAAAAAGAAGTGTTACTGGCAAACATGGTGGAACATGGGTTCATTCAATTCCGTATCGCACTTCTCGAAGGTTGCAAAAACTTGGAGACTGAACCAAGAGAAGCCTTCCAATCGATGTGCCTCTCTTATATTAAATTTGCAAATGATAACCCAGAAATCTATCGATTGATGTTTTCCAAAACCTTGGATGATTATGAAGATTACCCTGCTTGCCAGAAGGCTGGCTTTGCATCCTTTCAAGTTCTTTTGGATGCTGTAAACAAATTGCAGGAGGGTGGTATCATCAAACAAGGTGACATCCGTGAGATTTCTTTCCTCTTGTGGTCGCTCATCCACGGTTATGTGCTTCTATGGCAAGAAGGCCGTATTGAAGGATTAAAAACCAAAATGGAAGGAAAGGCAGAAAAACTATCCGACACTCATTTCTTTATCTCCTTAATGAACCATCTCAATTCGAGTATTTTTCTCACGTAGACAAGCCTCTGCAAATTCTTCATTTCCAAAGGATACGCAAAGCAAAATCTAGGTAATCATGAAACCTATCTCTTTGCTTTTACCAGTGTGTCTATTGGGTCTATTTGCAGATTGTAAGAAGGAAACGATTGATCTCAACAAATGGATAGAGGAGAACCAACAAGAAAGAGTTGTGAATCTCTCCAAAAAAGAAATCGCCTACCTGCCCAAAGAAATCTCCAAACTCCAAAAGGTGGAAGAGTTGACCTTACAGTACGACTCTCTCGTGGCTATTCCAGAGGAACTAGGAGAGCTAAAGCAACTTAAGATTTTAAATCTGTATGGCAATCCCATCCAGTCTTTGCCGAGTAGCTTGGCAAATTTACAAAACTTAGAAGTCCTTCTTTTAGGAAGAACCAAATTGGAAAGAGTCCCAACTTTTTTTCGAGAACTGAAAGAGCTCAAAACTCTAGCCTTGGATGAAACAAAAATCCAACTGACTGAAGAGGACGTAGAGATTTTGGCCTCCATCAAAAGTTTAGAAAGATTGGATCTGACCCTACTGCGGAGCTACCAAAGTTTACCGAAAAACATTGGGAAACTATCCTTCCTTAAAGAAATTTCCTTCCAGAAGATACCTTTTGAAAAGGCCGATGTGAAAAGACTCCGTGATGAACTTCCTGGGGTGAGAGTGAAACTCTAAGCTCCATTTCGGATTTTTCCGTTTTCGATTTCTCCTTACTTGCAAACTATGGCTGTACCATGGCAAAAGCAGAATCCGAGAATCCGTATTCGAAAACGGTAGCACTCCCCGAGACCAATTTTCCAATGAAGGCCGACCTTTCCAAACGAGAGGTCAAACAAATCCAAGACTGGAAAACAAACAAAACCTTTGCAAAGATGAAAGAAATTCGCAAAGGCCGAGCTAGCTTTGTTTTGCATGATGGCCCACCCTATGCCAATGGGAACTTCCACACAGGGCATGCTCTTAATAAAATTCTAAAAGACCTCATTTTAAAATCCAAAACGATGTCAGGTCTATATGCAGACATGATCCCAGGTTGGGATTGCCATGGACTTCCCATTGAAGTTCAAGTTCTAAAAAACCTTGGCAAGGAAGCAAGGAATACAAGCCCCACAGAGCTCAGAAAAAAATGCCGTGAATATGCAAATGAATATATCGCCAAACAGGGAGAAGACTTAACTCGCTTTCTGTGTTTCTGGGAGGAAGACAATAAATACCTCACCATGGCACCTGAATTTGAAGCAAAGATCGTCGAAGTCTTTGGGAAATTATTCGAACAGGGTTATATCTATAAAGGCAAAAAGCCAGTCTATTGGTGCATTGATTTAGCTACAGCGCATGCAGAAGCCGAAATTGAATACCAAAACCATACCTCTCCCTCCATCTACGTTAAGTTCCCTGTAGAGGGCAAAACAAACGAATCCGTTTTGATTTGGACAACGACTCCTTGGACTTTACCGGCTAACTTAGCAATCTGTTTCAACCCAGAACTTGAATACGCTGTCTTTCAATCTGACAGCCATGGAAAATTAATCCTAGCGACTGGACTTGCAGAGGCCGTAAGCCAAAAAACAGGCCTTTCATTACAAAAAGAGACCGTTCTTTCCAAAGACGATCTAGCAAAGATGGTATTCCGTCATCCCTTCCTTGACCAAAAATCTATTCCCCTCTTTGGACCGCATGTAACTTTAGATGCTGGAACTGGTTGTGTACACACTGCACCTGGCCACGGAACTGATGACTACCGGGTAGGGACTGCAGCAGGTTTACCACCTTTTTCACCCGTAGATGATTACGGTCGTTATACGGATGAATTTCCCTTGATGAAGGGGATTAAAATCTGGGATGCCAATCCCAAAATCGTTGAGATCTTAAAAGAAAAAAATGCTTTGGTTCATTATTCAGAATTCGTACACTCTTACCCGCATAGTTGGAGAAGTAAAAAACCTCTGATCTTCCGTGCGACTCCACAATGGTTTTTCTCGATTGACCATGCAAATCTACGAGAAGATTCATTAAAGGCAATAGACAAAGTGAACTGGATACCAGATTGGGGCATCACTCGTATCCGCTCTATGGTGGAGTCTCGTCCCGATTGGTGTTTATCTAGACAAAGAAATTGGGGTGTTCCTATCCCATCTTATACCTGTACATCTTGTAACCATACTCATCTAACAAAGGAATCTATCTCGCACTTCATTGAGATCGTAAAAAGGGAAGGTATCGAAGTCTGGTATGAAAAATCAGCTAAGGAACTATTGCCATCCGGTACAAAGTGTTCGCAATGCGGTTCAGAAGAACTCAAACAAGACAAAGACATTTTGGATGTTTGGTTTGATTCAGGAGTTTCCAGTTTTGCAGTCTTTGGGGATTCAATAGGAAAAGAACCTGCGGATCTTTATTTGGAAGGATCGGACCAACATAGAGGTTGGTTCCAATCCTCACTTTGGCCATCCATGGCTATCCGAAAAGTACCACCATACAAAAATGTTCTCACACATGGATATGTCTTGGATGAGAAAGGGCATGCTATGTCAAAGTCGCTTGGGAATGTCATCAACCCAACCACTGATATCATCAATATCTACGGGGCAGATATTTTAAGGCTTTGGGTTTCCACTCAGGATTTTCGAGATGATGTAAAGGTTGGAAAAGATTCCATAAAAATCGTTGCAGACAATTATAGAAAGATCCGTAATACCTTCCGCTATTTATTAGGAAATTCCAAGAAAGAAGCCCTCTCTTATTTTTCCAATGTAAATGAATTGGAAAGAGTAGATGCCTTTTATCTTTCCAAACTCTACCAACTTGTGGAAGATCTGAAAAAACACTACTCCCAATACCAGTTCCACCAAGTGTACCAAAAGTTACTTCTCTTTTGTACTGTTGACCTTTCTCAGGATTACTTTGAAATCATTCGTGACCGTATGTACTGTGAAAGGCGAGATTCTAAACTCAGAAAGTCTTCAGAATTTGCTCTTGCCAAAATTTTAGAAACCTTAACTATCCTGTCTGCTCCCATTTTGAGCTTCACTGCAGAAGAAGTCTGGCAAGAATTTGGAAACCAAGACTCTGTTTTTTTCCATGATTTCCCAACTCTGCAAGAATACCAAAACCTCGACTTAGAAAAGGACTTAGCACCGATCTTTGAGGCAAAGGAAAGCGTACAGAAAGCACTGGAAGAGGCTCGAAAAAAGGGCCTCCTTGGAAAGTCCTTAGAGGCAAAGGTACAAATCGAAACCAAATCTGAAGACTTCCGATCTTTAGAATCCTTTTCAGAAGAGGATCTTGAGCTTTTCTTTGTTGTTTCTCAAGTAGAACTAGGAAGCAAAACAGAGGGTGAAGCACTCTCCGAATTGGGGACAGACAAGGTCAAAATCAGAGTCCTAAAACCAAAACAAGCAGAGTGCCCTCGCTGTTGGCGTCATACGCGAGACATCCAAAAAGAGGGCGATCTTTGCAAACGATGCGAAGAAGCGATACGATAAATTATTTCTTAGGTCGTTTTTTGAACAGGCGACCTAAGAAAATTTCAGCCTCGGGCAATCGAATCCAATGCGAAAGCAAAAGATAGATAACCAAAGAAAAACCAATGCTCAGGCTGAGATAAACCCTTGCTTTCATTGCAACAGAATACTGACCTAATGCATATTGGAATAAATACTCTTTTAAATACCATTCACAGACCACAAGAAACAGAGAAAGGCCAAGGATAGGGACAAAAATTTGTTTTAGCCTTTTGAATAGAGATTTCCAAGGGATTTGGATTTCATGTCGTTTTAAAAACCATAAAAGCAAAGAAGAAGTTGAAAATGCCGAAATGGCAGATGCTAGTGCAATTGCCGAGTGTTTCAAATAAAACATCAATCCCAAACTCAATGCTATGCTCAAGAGAAATGCTACAAACTGTACTCGGAGTGGAGTCTTTGTATCCTGAAATGCATAATAGGAAGAGACTAAGACTTTGTTTGTACTATAAAATGGGATTGCAATCGAATAAAAGACCAAGGGGAAGAATGCAGTATGCGTCGCTTCCAAATCCCACCGTCCCCCAAAGTAAATAGCATTCAAAACGGATTCACCTAAGATGGACAAGCCAATGGCAGCAGGGATCGTTAAATAGAACCCAAAACAAAGAACATCCAAGATTTCCTTTGGAACATTTTCCTTTTGGTCCGCTCTTAAATCCTTTAATAAGGAGGGCAATATGGTGGTGGCAAGGGCAACGCCTATAATTCCTGTTGGCAATTGGACAAGCCTTTGGGAATAATCCAAACTAACAACGGCACCGAGTCCTGGATTTGCATTCTGAATGTAATTTGCAATAAAGATATCTACCAATAGACCAAGTTGGTAAAAACTTCCTCCCAAAGCAGCGGGCAGCATCAATCGAAAGATCTTTTGGATCGCTGGGTGTTGAATGTCCAAACGAAAGATAGGACCATAGCCCAAACGATAGACATAGACCATCTGTACAATCAATTGGCAAAGACCACCTAATATGATCCCATACGCCAAAAGAAACACCCTTTCCTGGATTTCTTGGACAAAAGGAAAGATACCAATAAAAACAATCAGATAACTAAAATTTAAAATGATAGGAGAAAGTGATGGGATAAAGTATTTATGCTGAGAATTGGAAATCGACATAAAAATAGAGGAAAGACTCGCCGTCATGATGAGAAAAAATAAGATCAGCGAGAGTTGGACAACGAGCGCACCGTATTCAGGGCTACCCCCCACTAATTTGGGAAGATGATCTGCCAAGACAAACCAAAAGACAGCTACAAATAGAGACAGACAAAGGAAGAGAAAGCTGAGCACTGTCCCAGTCATCACACGTGCTTCCTCCCTACTTTTCCCATCGTATTCGGAAAAGATAGGCATAAAGGATTGTGAGAGTGTCCCCTCTGCCAAGAGATTTCGAAACATATTTGGCAGTCGGTAGGCTACGCTAAAGGCGGAAGCCACCATACCTGTCCCAAAACTAACAGCCATAAAGTGATCCCGGATGAGACCTAGGATTCTAGATAGAAATGTATAAAAAGAAAGCGCAAGGCTACGTCTCGCACTAGAAGTGGTTTCTTTGGGTTTTTCCGAACCTTCACTCATTGCTTAGGAGGAAAACTTTTCATGGTAATGGAAGCTACCAGATTGTGAAACCATCATTTCAATTTTGCAATTTGGGCATTTATGGAGTCCTGATTGTTTGATCCGGAGCTTTGTTCCACAGGCTTCACAGCGAACAATCTTTTCAGAAAAGGAATCCATTTTTTTTGGTTTGGTTTGGATATAAGAAGGGATTTGGATCGTTTCCTCTTTTGTTTGGCTTGCGGTAGAGAGGGGATTCCAATTCCATCGTTTCTCCAATTCTTGGCTAAGCGTTTCTTTGATCTCCGTGCGTAGATGGGAGAGTTTTGCTTCTAAAAGAGTCTCCATCTCCGTTACTGGCTTTTGCTTAGGAATTGCCTCTGGTTCTTTCATCGTATTTAAAGCATCTTCTTTCGTTTCCTGGGTCACAATAGGCTCCAAAGCCGATACTTTTGGCACCTCTTTAGCATCTTGTGCCTTTGGCAGTCCTGAAAAATAAAAACGTAAACTCTCTTTATTGGGAGTTTTAAGCTCAGTATGGTTCCCTTTGGGAACTACACGGACCATATCACGCAAATAATCTTCTGCTTCTGCGAGAGTTCTTTTGATCGGTAATTTTTTCAGTAGGCCGAGTAAACTCAGCACAGTCTCTACTTCTTTGGATAGACCATAAATTACAAAGCAATATCCCAAATCTTGGCCTAAGTTCTTTTGGATTTTTAAAAGAGTTCCAATGCCATTCGATGTGATAAAATTCACATGCGAGAAGTTGAAAATAAACCGCTTATACCCTATCTTCATTTGAGATTCAAGATACAAATACAGGTCTTCGGAGCTTGCACCATCCAGTGCACCTTTAAGTTGGATCGAAAAAATCCTATCATCTAAATCATTGGCCATGGTATTATCCCAAATAGATGGCATCGATAACGCCATCGTTTTCATTTTGTATAGTAGTTCTCTCTGCCGTTCGGATCGCAGGTGCTGCTTTTTCAGTCTCAATTGCCTTTAGATCCGAGACTACTTCTTGGTTTGTGAACGTCTTTTTTTCCAAGACTGGTGGTGGTGCCACAAGTTGGTTGGACTTTTCTATTCCTTTATCCTGGTTTGCGTTTGATTTCGTAATCCAAATGAAAAGGAAAAACAGTAACCACATTACAATTGTTACAATAAATGCAATGGTACTATAATTGATAAGTAGCCAAGACATCAACTCAAACTGATTTTCTAGGAGAAGCAATAAATTCGCCTTCTGGTATGTAATGAGAATAACAGCCAATACATCTAGTTTCTCTTCATGGTAAATAGGCGCATAGATCAACCTTTCCTCCGCTTTCGCTCCAGGGAAAAGTTTTAGGATATTTTTTGCATACTCTGGTAGCTTTACTTCTGATGATTTGATTTGTGGCTTAGGTGAAACTTCACTCTCAGACCATTCCCATTTTTTCATTCTATTGGCTTTTCGAAAGTAGGCTTCTTTTGTGATAGCTTCATCCACACTTCTTTTTTTGAGTTCTTCTTTTACTTCTTCTGCTTTTGAGGATGCAAGCAAAAGACCATTTGGCTGGTAAAGTTTGATACTATGGATAAAGAAGGTCTCTGGATCATTTTTTGTTAGTTCCACATAACGCGAGTAGGTTGTATTCAACTCAGAAAAGGATTGGTTGCCAATCCTTACCTCGGAAGCCTTGGCAAGAGCCAGGACTAGGTCTCGTATTCTATGTTCCGAAACCACTTCTTCCTGCTGCAGCGCGTTTTTTGTTGATTCATAAAAAGACCACATAACTGCAGAGAGCGCTATGGATTCAAAAAATAAAAATAAGCAAAAAAAATAGACAACGAGCCTGAGTATGTGCATGAAAGAATCCCTTCCTGTATCATTTTCGGAAGAAATCACATATCTTTGGAAAAAATTACTTTGTTAGAAAATAAATGAGGCGGTCAAAATGGAAAAGAAAGGCTCCCACCCAACGACGTCTTTCTTCCTCCCAATCTCTGATCTTTCCCAAGGACTGGACCGTTACCATATCCTTAGCCAAACCTCCACAAGGATGGATGTATTGAAATGTCTTGAGATGGTTCACTGCATTCAATGCAATCCCGAAGCTTGTGAAGTAAGACTTACCCAATACACCGACAGATACCAATTTTTGTCCTGGTGAATCCTTCAAATAGAGCCCGGGCTTAGAGCGGTTTTCTATGAGTTCTAAGCCCCAAATTTCTAAGCTAGCATTCTGGACGGACTGCAATAGAGTGTTTACGAAATCGATCAAAGTGATAGAGCGCTTTTTTAAGTCCAAGTGGATGTAGGCTACAATTTGTCCCGGCTCGTGTGCCGTATAATCGCCCCCGCGAGAGACTTCATAATAGGCAATGCCCTCATCTGCTAAGAGGGATTTCGGCACCAAAAGATTTTCCGCTTTCGCCGCAAGACCCGCTGTCAAACATGGCCTGTGGTCTAAAAAGAGGAAGGATTCCCTTCTCAGGCGCCGAGATGATTCTTGGAATTTGAGGTATTTCGGGTAGGAAATGGGAGTTTCCAGTAAAAAAGACGGAGCAAGCTGAGAATGGAGAAACTTTGCCATGCAATCTTATGGATCCTTGAGAAATCAAGTCAGGGTCGCAACCGTATAGATTTAGCAAAGCTTCTTTACTTTTCGGATGGTGTTTGCTTCCAAAAACATGCAAAAATGATCACGGACTCCGTATATATCCACCTCGATGACTCTCCTTATCCCATTGCCTTAAATGAAGCACTCCTCCACTTAAAAAAACAAGGCCATATAGATGCTGTCCCTCTCATCACAGCTCAAGGCATCCAATGCTTCCAACTTCGTTTTGTTTCGGCAATCCCTGGTCTTGTCTTATCCAAAGAAGAAAAGCGAATTATGATGAAAGTTGTAGAAGCCTTCCGTAGTAAGGTCGTGGATGAAAGCCGCCACTACCCGAACCTGTATGAGAACTATGTCGTTACGCCATTATTTGAAGAAATCCCCTTCGCCATTGATAGGATCAATACGAAAATACATGTATTAGTGCAAAAAAGCCTTTTACAACTGTCGGGAAAAATGTTTAGGGTTTTATTTGAGAGGTCTGGGGAATGATCATCACAGTTTGCAAAGGAAAGATCCACCGTGCGAGCGTCACTGAGGCGGAATTGCACTACGAAGGAAGTCTTACGGTCGACCAAGATCTCATGGACCTAGCAGGGATGAGACCTTATGAACAGGTTTCCGTCGTGAATGTCAACAACGGTGCCAGGTTTGAAACCTACCTCATTGTCGGAGAAAGGGGTTCTGGGACCATTTGCCTGAACGGAGCGGCCGCCCGTCTGGGGATGAAAGGGGACAAAATCATCATCATTACCTATGGACAATTGGAAGAAAGTGAACTTGCCAAGGACTACCAACCCAAGGTAGTTTTTGTGGACGAAGCAAATCGACCGAAAAAAGCCTAATCTTCCCTAATCTTTCTAGGCTAAACCTTCGATACTTAAAGCATAAACATACGGTAGTCGGATTATGAAAAAAATAAGTATCTTCCTTTCCCTATTGCTTCTCACTCGTTTGGTGAGTGCGCAGGATGCAGTGCCTGCCTCAACTACAAGTGGAAACACAATCTCCCAAGGAGACAATAAAGAGATCCATGATCTTTACCCGCTCTCCATTTATGATACGCGAATTCGATTGAAAAAAGTATCTTTCGTACGGCGGCATGCTGATACAGGAAAAGGTGAAATCTTAGACGTATTAGTTGAAATAGAATCCCGAGTGATGGAAAACCATGACTACGCAATCTATGTATTAGCTGCATACGAACGTGATTTGGTGAACGATGCAGAGAGAAAACTCATACCCTACCCTGAATGGAGAAAGTATGATCCCAAAAAAGAAGCACGCACCTTGTTTTTCACCAATGTGATGCCTACACCTGTAAGTGCAAAAGAAGTTTGGGGTGAAGAAGTTTATAAGAAAAAAATAGCAGAAGTGGAAAAACTCCACTGGCAAGGTTATGAAGCCGAAATTCCGGAACCTACCTTTACAGAAGTGGTAGACTATCTTTGCAAAAACCAAGCGAAGGCATTGCCTTTCACTTTGTTCGGAGAGTCAGGTCCTAGCCAGGACAAAGTGGTCGTACACAACTATGTGGCACAAACTCCAGAAGAGAAGAAAAAACAAGTGCACGAGACTCTCCCAAAACACACCTATACCATTTACAACAATAAGTACCAAGCTGCGATCACTTCGCACCACTATACCCAGTATAGGCCTAATTTTTTGCCATTCAACAAAGTGGCAGTATTGATCTTCGATACCAAAAAACCTGTGAATGGACTATTGTTCCGTCGGTTCTTTGACATCACTGATTTAAAACTCTCCAACTAGGCAAAGGAGAAACGATATCCGATCCCAAAGCAAACCCTCGGGTTTGCTTTTTTTTTGCTTTTAGCTCTTAGGCCTTCTTTGGAATCTGCTCAATAGAAATGAGCATCCCATACACGATCGCAGATCTAAAAAAATCCATTGCCCCAGAGGCCTTTATCCCTTCTATTCCAAAGAGTATTTTCTTTTTTTTCTTAGATTTTAGCATATTAGGAATTCTTTATACAATTATCTTTCTGTTTCCTTCGCCTTGGTTATTTCCCTTCTTTTGGTTTGCAACAGGCACTATGATGTGGGCTCTTTTTGTAGTCGGCCATGACTGTGGGCATGGCTCCTTCTCCCACAAACCATGGTTAAACTTTTTATTCGGGCATTTAGCTCACACGCCTTTACTTGTTCCCTTTCATGGCTGGAAAGTGAGCCATAGGACACACCACAACCACACAGGTGATATCGATCGGGATGAGAGTTGGCACCCAATTACAGAGACCCAATACAAGGAAATGGGCAGCTTAGCACGCATCGCTCGGTTTAAACTTCTATTGGTAGTTTTTCCTTTGTATTTGTTTGTTCGTTCCACAGGAAGGGATGGTTCTCATTTTCACCCGAAAAGCCCACTCTTTCCTCCTGGCGAAAGAAAGAATGCTCTGGTCTCGGATCTCTGGATGTTAGCGATGTTGGGATTTCTGGTTTGGTTTACTTATAGCTTTGGCTTGTTCTCTCTTATTATCTACTATCTTATCCCATACTTTGTCTTTGTCATCTGGCTCTCCCTCGTTACCTTTTTACACCATACCGAAGCAAACATTCCTTGGTACCGTGGAAAGGATTGGAATTATATACAAGGCGCTCTCTCGACTGTAGACCGTTCCTATGGTATCTTCGAATCCATCCATCACAACATCGGAACACATGTCATCCATCACCTCTTCCCAACGATCCCTCACTACCATTTGAAGCTAGCCAAACAAGGACTCAAAAATTTTCTAGGCGCGGAGTATAGGGAATCAAAAGAGCCAATTTTTCGAGTGTTTTTCCGTAGCGTGCGCGAATGTATCTTTGTTCCTGACCAAGGGGGAAAGGTGTTTTACAAAGGCTTTGACCATTGATCTATTCCTCGGGGAATGTAGGCAAGAGGGTGGCTCTTTCTGGGAACGAGGCACTCATTAAAGTACAAGTATTTTCCTCTTTCGATTTTTCTCCCTTTTCGAAGTATTCACAGCGCTCTGGTGACTGGTAAAACCCTTGCAAAAACTGCCAACCATCTAACACTTCCTTTCCATCCTCCACAAGAAGGCTTTCGACTTTTCGCACATCCTCATTTAAAATATCAAACAAGTATCTCACCTTTCGTGTAGAATTGTTGTGTGTGAATTGAACCATGGTGAATTTTTGGATCCAACTAAAACGCATCAAATTCCAATCGTAATAGCGCTCAACCGACCAATCAGAATCTTTGATCCTGAGCTTGAGTCTCGTTGGTTTATCTCTATAGAAATATACTTCTTCCACAGAAATTAAATCATTCACCGAGTGAAGGCGTTTCGTAAATGAAATGAGTTCCTTCCGATAGTTCCAATGGCAATCCAAGTCGTTTGACTTCAATTCATAGAAAGGTTTTACGGATGTTTCTACTTTCCCAGCTCTTTTGAAATCGCAAGTATGATTGGCATATTTCCAGAGCCGCTCTGCATATGCTTCGTCTAACAGAGCATAGCTTTTAAAGTACATCTTCAATTGATCCAACTGCTTTTGCACTGCACTACTTTCACTTCTATATTCTGCCTTCTTTTGTTTTACATTTCCAATACAAAAGCATGACAGCAATAGAAAGCCTATAACAATAGAATTTGCTTTATTTCTCATATACGATTCGCTTTTTAGAATTCTTATTCTCTTTCTAAACTGATTTTTTTTTAGGTACAACTATTTTTTTTATTGTCAAAGCCCGAAAAGCTGGTAGTCTCTTCCCAAAATTCTAAGGAGAATTTGAATGAAAAAATATATCGCTTTAGCATCAGTATTTGCAGTAGCATTAGCTATCGCTTGCTCAGGTGGCGGATACTCTGCTCCATCCGGGTCTATTATGCAAGACACAAGTCTTACACTTAGCCCACAAGCAGACTTCACACCAGCAACTGCAGTAGGATCTAAATCCGGTGAAGCTTGTGTAACTGCATACGTAGGAATCATCTCTTCTGGAGATGCATCTCTTAAGGCTGCTGCTGCTGCAGGTGGAATTACAAAAATCAACTACGTAGACTACAAAAACACTAGCCTACTTGGTTCTGTAATCTCTACTACTTGCACTATCGCAAGAGGAGACTAATTTAGTCAAAACATGGTTCTCGTAAGAGAGCCATGTTTTTTTCTCCAAAATGTTCTATATTTTAATCGCAATCTTTAGCATCACAACCCTTCTTCATCCCTTACAAGCACAAGACAGCAAAGACCAAAACTGGCAGGCCAAGGCCCAGAGTTCCTTTCTCAATTTGCTTAAAAGCCATTCCAAACAAAATCTCAGCCAATTTCGTGTACAACTTTGGACTGTAAGTCCAGGAAAGAGTGTAACCACTGCCTTTGGACACGCCGCACTCAGGATTGTTTCCGGTCCCGATTATGGAGATACTGATTTTTATTTGGACTTTGGTGTCTATGACCCTTCTCCAGGCTTTCTCTGGAGGTTTATGAAAGGGGAAGCAAACTTTTTTGTAAACATCATCCCCACCAGTTCCGCTTTCCAAACTTGGGACAGCACCGGAAGAGGTATCTTAGTTTCTGAACTTTTACTGGATGAATCCAAAAAACACAAGTTATTCGAGGAAATCCTCAAGGTTTATGAGAAGAACAAAGATGGATACTACTACGACAACTTTACCAACAATTGTGTTACCTTTTTAAGAGACATTCTATCCGAAACAAAAGGCGAAAAAATACGCCTGCTCAGTATGGACTCTGAGAAGAATACTTGGCGGAAGAGAGTTCTACCCTACTCTCAGTCCATCATTTGGCTAAATATCAATGAAACTCTTCTCTTTGACAAAGATACAGATGCCGTGCGGGATTCTTATGAGATCATTTATCTTCCAGAAGATTTACGGAGAGCTGTCATTGATTCAGGTCTTTCGGAAGAATCAAAAGTCATTCTCAGAGATAGATGGGGCATTCAACCGGGAACCAGTTCTGCACTTTGGAAAATTATCTTTGCCATCATCATTCTTTTCTCATTGCCAGTGCCTCTCTTTAAACTATTCGAACGATATGCTGTGGTAACTTACTCACTCGTATCTGGAATAGGAGGGACTGTGGCGACACTCGTTTATTTCTTTACGAGCTTTAGTTTTATGGACCAGACAATCTCCTGGCTCATATACTCCCCACTGGATTTCCTACTCTTAAAACGATATGATCTTTGGCAAAACAAGAGAGCATTTTGGTCTTACGTTGCTCTGCGTTGCCTTATGTTGCTTTTTGCCTTTTCCTTGAGGCTCAGCATCTACAAACAAGACATAGATATGATTCTATTTGTATCGGTATTCTTTTTTGCGATGTTGCTTTTCAAATACCGAAATGACGTCATTTCCCTTATAAAACGCCAGTCATGAAACATCCAAGCACACGACAGATACTATTCGTATCGTTTTTCTTTTTCTTCACTCTGAATTGCCACGTGGATCGTAAGCTAGAGGTGAGCGACCAACAATCGCGTCTTGTCAAATGCGACATCAAAGCTTATGAATTTGATGGTCTCTGTGAAGATGAAAAAGAGTACCTAGACTGGGCTGCCAAAGTCAAAGAGTTTCCAAACTTAAAAAGTCTGACAAGAGATGTGTTGGCAGATCTCACAAAACAGACCTTAGACGTCGATAAGACATCTGCCCTTTTTTATCTCCGAACTGTTCAGGAAAAACGCAATTTACAATTTATTCAATTTCTTAAAAAGAAAGAAGTAGAACTAAAGAAAAAACTCCCTAACTACTCTGAAAAGAAAATCGTCCTAGCGATGGTTCCAGGAATGTTCTATAAAGACAATCCAGCGGTTGGTGCAGACGGAAAAAAAATCAGAGACATCGCACTTGAACTTGGCATCCAAGAAGAGATCGTAGCAGTGGACCAAACTGGCACAATCCAAGAAAACGCAAAATTCATCTGCGAGTATGTAAAAAACAAAACGGATGTTAATGGTATAATCTTCGCTTCCGTATCAAAAGGTAGTGCAGATATCAAGAAGGCGATCCAACTATGTGGCAAAGAATCCTATTTTGAAAAAGTAAAGGGTTGGTACAACATTGGCGGCTTAAACAAAGGAACTCTATTGGTAGACAAAATAGAATCAAATTGGCGGTATCGCTGGGAAGCCAAGTCTTACTTCTTTTTCAAAGGTTACAACTACGAAGGGTTCAAATCAATGAATCGTGACCCAGGTGGACCACTGGATTTCGAGTTGGAGATTCCTAAACAGATGCTCATCATCAATGTGATTGCAGTGCCTCAGTTTAGACAAGTAACCAAAAGAGCCTATCCATTTTATGAGGCAATGATACCGAATGGTCCCAATGATGGTATGACATTGCTTGCGGATGCCTATATAGATGGAGCCATTACATACCCATCTTGGAGAAATGATCACTACTTTCAGTGGCCTATCCTACATGCAAGAATGCAGGCATTCTTTGTTTACATTGTCGAAAATCAATTCAAGAAGTAATCATGGATCTAAGTCGCAAAGATTTTATTCTTAAGGTATTAAAAGCGAGCGGTATAGGTATCGGTGGCTCAGCCTTGGCTGGTCTAACTTATTCTTTTTTCGGAAACCAAACATATAAAATGGATTTCCCATTGGTTCCGGAAAACAAAGTTAACCTTTCACCTAATGGAAAGACAGTTTTAATTTTAGGTGGGGGTCTGGCTGGGCTCCAAGCAGGATGTGAACTCGTTGACCGAGGTTTTAAGGTTATCCTATTAGAAAAAACAAGTTTTCCCGGCGGAAAACTAAAAGCCTGGAAAGACAGTAACTTTGCAAAGCGTATCTTTGGAGGAAAGCCGTACACAAGAGAGCACGGGCTGCATGGAATTTGGGGATTCTACAAAAATCTACGTGAATTCTTAGGTAGGCATAATTTCCCAATCAATCGAATGCGTGACGATGATAGTTTTTACTATTTTGTTTCCAACCAAAGAACACAAAGTAAGATTCCGACTCCAACTTGGCCTATACCTTTTGATCGTTTGCAAATGCTTTCAAGTGGTATTTATATTCCTTCGGTAGAGGATGTAAATGTACCCGCACCCAATCAATTGAATGCACTTAGGGCTGCTTCCAAACTGTGGGGTTTCGACTATCTCGATTCAGACCAACGAAATTATTTAGATAGCATCAGTTTTTATGATTGGGCCACTCGTTTGGGAGTCCATGAACAATATATAAAACATTATTTTGATGGTTTAGCAGAAATGGGTTTTTTCATGACCACAAAAGAGTGTTCGGCTCTTGCCATTGCAAATTTTTTGAAGTTAGGTTGTTTGCCATCTGATTCACGAGTGGATTATTACAAATGGCCTCCTGATGAAACATTCTTGTATCCAATGGTTGCCTACATAAGAGAAAAAGGTGGAGAGGTTCACTTTGACTCTGAAGTGAGCAAGTTAGAATTAGAGAACAATCGAATTAAATCTGTAGAAGTAAATTCCATGTTTCCTTCAGGTAAGGTGAAGCGATGCAGAGTCTGTGGGAATGTAATAGGTGTAGGACATTCTGGAGATTGTCCTTTTTGTGGAGCCCATGAGTCGATGTTGGAGGTTTTAAATCCCGACAAACTTAAAGTTAGATCTTATACAGCAGACCACATCATTACTGCCATGGACCTTCCAGGAGCCAAAAAGTTTATCACAAACAACTCCTTGCAGAGACATGTTTACTTTGAAAAAATCCAAAAGCTAAGCACTGCGACAATTTTATGTGTGAACCTCCTCTACGAAGATACAAATGCCTGGGAAGAACGTTTCCCAGACAGTTCATTTTGGAACGCACATGATTTCTTTCCAACTGGATTTAAAATCCTGGGCTTTACTTCGAATTGGTCCTCTAGACAAATTCCGGAACTAAAAAAGAAGAGAATCGATCTGATCGAAGTACAAGTAGCAAAGTGGTCTCAGTTTGTAGGAATGTCTTATAAAGACATTGCAAAAAAAGTTCACGAAGAGTTAAAACTCGTCGTACCTAAACTTCCCGAATTTTCTGAATTTTATGTAAACCGATGGGATACTTATACAGGTTATAGACCAGGTGATGAAGTAAATCGTCCTGAAATGCAATCACCGATTTCCAATCTCTATTTTATTGGTGATTGGGTATTTGTTCCTCATCATGCAGTCTTTATGGAAAAAACAAATGTTAGTGCGAAAATGATCACAAATTTGTTGCTCGAAAAAGAAAAGATTTCTCAAGGCAAAATAGAAATTTTAAGATCGGGTACGCCTGATTGGCCGGTTGACTTACTTTCACTTTTTACGAATGTAAAGGCATAAGATTATGATAAACATACCTCCTTTTAGTGATTCCGTGTTATATAGCTATGCCTTTTATATCTTTCTTTCTATTTTTGCTTTCAAAACGGAATCTTCTGGTTTCTTTAATCTTCCGTATAGCAAGTTCAATAAAGGGAAAGGAATCTCCCCCAGATTTGGGATGTTCATCATCTATTTTTTACCGATTCTTGCCTACTGGTCCACGGGTCTAAGTTTACCAAAGCATCCATCGCCGTACGCAATACTCCTTTTCCTTTTGTTTGCCATTCACTTTGGAAAACGATGTTTGGAGGTATTATTTCTTCATAAATTTTCCGGAAAAATTGGATGGACTGCTGTTATATTTATTTCATTCGCATATTCGAATATTGGGTTTCTCTCCGGAAATTTGCATTACCGATCACCTGAAGGAATTTTTGAATCCGTTCCTTCCTTTGTTACTTTGGCTGGCTTATTTTTATTCTTTTTAGGACAAGCTGGCAATTTATACCACCATATCATTTTAAGAAACTTACGCTCAAATTCGGAAACCAAAGAATATAAAGTCCCTGACAAAGGACTTTTCAAAATATTGGTATGTCCTCATTATTTTTTTGAACTTATTTCCTGGTTTGGATTTGCGATGGTTTCAACATACTTAGATATGTATTTTGTTTTCTTTATTATGGCTGGTTATCTAGCAGGAAGGAGCCACCAAACACGCCTTTGGTATCTCGCAAATGTAGAAAACTTTCCAAAGGATAGAAAAAGAATTCTACCCTATATCTATTAGAAAATCAAACTAACTTCAAGTTTTGGTTTTCATCAATTTTGTTTTGATCATAAAACCGACTATGCCACCTATGAAAAGTCCCAATGAAATGACTTGGGCGTAAGTTAGATTTCCAAATATGATATTCCTATCCCCTCTAAAAAACTCTATTAGGAAACGATTCAAACCGTAAAACATCCAAAATATAAAGAACATTCTCTCCTTCGAAAAATCAAATGTTTCTAATTTATACATAGCCAAGAGGACAAAGAACATGATGACAACTTCATATATTTGGGCAGGATGCACCTTGGGATACACAACAGGAAACGGATATAAACCCAAGGCTACTAATTTTGATTGGTAATCTCCCGTTGCAGTAGGCGGATACAATGACGTAAGTTGGGCTAAATTTTCATAGCCCATCTGCCTTAAATGAGCTAATGAATCTGGAATTGGTAGATCCGCCAAATTTACGTAAGGTGAAAAAATTTGAGAGATAATGGTGAGAGGATCTTTCGCATTTGCATAAAGATGGTGTAAAGCTCTCCACTCCGCCATCCAAGCATCACTATCTTCTGAAAACGTGACACCAAAAAAGTGAGATGTTGGTAAACCATAGGCATCTCCATTCAAAAAACAAGAAAAACGACTTATACAAAGTCCAAGAGTCAAAGGTATCATCAAAGAATCACACCAATGCAGAAAATTTACTTTTGTAATTTGGCAATAGACCCAAGCTCCGAATGCAGTTCCAATGGTTCCCCCCAAGATTGCAAACCCACCTGTTGCTGTAAAAATCAAAGTTGGTTCATTTAAAAATGCCTTTGTATCCCAAAACAAAAAATGGAACACTCGCGCAAATATCATCCCAGATAGAATCGCATAGGCCCATGCTTTTTCATACCAATCCAGTGCATAGCCAGCCTTAAGGGAACGATGCTTCTGATAAAAGAAGCCCATGATTAAGATTCCGACTGCCCAATGGCCTTCGTATCCCCGAAAATGAAAGATCCAAAAGTCTACGTTAACCGGATACATTTTTACCTACTACTCGCGTACATATGATATTTATAAATATAAATGATAAATGATAATGAACTATTCTTTGGTCCGCAACATGGATCTGGAATTGAGATGCCTTTTGAAGAATCTTTCGAAACGATCTATCTCCAAAGCTAATTAGATAAAAAAAATTAAAGGCGCATGCCTCAATCTCTCTTTGGAACTCATTCAAACTTGCTTTCGGACTAATTTGTGAACTTTCTGTCACAGCCACACTAAGCCCAAAGCCGGTTACTCGTTCCTCTGTCACGATGCAGGAGTTAAATTGTGTAATGCAAAGGACCAAGAGGAAAATGGAAATCTTACTCACCACTTACTTCCGTACAAACTTTTGCAAATAAAGTCAGTATAGCAAATGTATGACGGTCGACGACAGAGACTTTCTTGATGCCCCCATTCTCCATTGCTTTTTTTGTGGAAATGTCACCGAACGAATAAAAACCAAGCACGTTATAACCACAGGCCTCACCCATTTTTTTTGTTGAATCGTTTGCACCCAAAAGGACAGGCTCTCTTACATCTTTATAAAATGAGAATCCTAGCGGACTAAAGACTCCAGCCGTCGAACAGGAAAAAAGACAGAACATAATCAGGAAGCTCAAAACTTTCAATGGCTAGAGCCTTCGGGCAGATCACGAGACAGTTCACTCGAGAGCCTTAGCCTCCAATCCTTGTCTGGGATGTGGAGTGAGACCCAACCCTTTCCATGGTCCCAACGCCCGTCTGAGTCCCAACCTTCCCGGAAAACAGGCTCGTTCATGTACTTATACGTTTCCCAGAGGTCCAAAAAATTTCGTTTGGAATTTGGAATCTCGTTCATTTTTTCCTAGAATGGATAGGATTCTCTCCTGGGTCATTTGTTTTTTTAAATAGGTAGGCCTTTTTTGGATTGAGAGACTTTCTTTTCGCCGAAAATGAATATTAGCATATGGCAATCACAAAAGAAAAAAAAGCTGATTTCAACGACAAGCTCACAGATTTTAAAAATTACTTAGAAGAGCTAAAGAAAGAAGCGAACATATATAAAGTGCAAGCCAAAAAGAGTAAGGATTTAGAGCCCTACTTTAATGTTGCACTCGCCATCAACTCAATCAAATCTATTAACACCTGTATTGTGATCAATGAACTCTCAACTGCCATTCTAGAAATCAACAATAACAACTATTTGGAAATGGCTAGGAAAGAAATTTACAACGCAATTTCTTATATTGAAAAAACAGTCTCCAACAATGTGGACGGCTCTCTTTCCGAAAACAAAGAGCAACTCGCAAAAATAGAGAGAATCACCCCTACACAAAGGTTGAATCTGATCAAAGGGCTTAGGGAATGCATCAAAAAAACCATTTCTGCCTTCGGAACCAATTCAAAATGGAAATGGAGTTGGCCGGACATTCATTACCGCTTGGCTGCTTGTTCCAAGAATATCTTTGATTTTATTGCCTATGAAAAAGAACAGGATTTAGAAAATCCTTACTACTACACAAGACGAGAGCATTTCAATTTAATCATTGAACTAGCAAACTCAGCCGCCCAAGACTACCGCTCTAAATTTGAAATGTCGACACAGGATTCCACAGATTTGAAACATTCTGTGGAAATGTTAGAAATGAACCGAAAGATATTTCAAATTACGGGCGAAACCGAAGATTTGGAAAAAACGAAAACTCTGATTGAAAGTTTCCAGCAAAAGATAGCGGACCTCGAATCAGATGATAAAAAGAAAAAAAAGAAACAATAATCGACGATTTTTGCCACTTTCCCAGTCTAGTTTGTACTAGAGTTTGAGAGTTTTCAAGGAGTAGAAAAATCATGGCACTCGCAGAGATCAATGACGCCAATTTTAAAACCGAAATTTCCAAAGGCACCGTATTAGTCGATTGTTGGGCAGAATGGTGTGGGCCTTGCCGTATGGTAGCACCTGTTTTGGATGAACTCTCGAATGAAATGTCAGATGTTCAAATCAAGAAGTTGAATGTAGATTTTAACCAAAAGACAGCTCAGGAATTCGGTATCCAATCCATACCTACTTTGCTTTTGTTTAAGGATGGCGTGCTAGTGGACAAGGCAATTGGTGCACTTCCAAAGCCACAAATCAAAAAATTTATTGAGAGCCACAAATAGGTTTTATAAAACTCCCTCATGGTAAGTTCTGAACCGTCTGGTTTTATAGCTCTCCCTAGAGGGGGTTACCTCGTTGATACTTCGGAAGGGTACATCCAATTTGGCTCCCCTCCTGAGACCATCAAAGACACTATGGGCTTTGAAAAAAAGACACCACTTGTCTTTGTCTTACCAAATAAATTCTTTCATGTGGAAAAAGGGATCTCAGTTGCTGAACTAGAGTTCCCTATCTACTTCAATTTCTTCTTTCGAGGCGGCAAAAAGACCTTTATCGTTTGTTCTAAAGAACAGAAAGAACAGCTAACCATTGTTCTAGGGGAGTCTCTTATGGGACCCTCTGATTTAGATCTAGCTTCTGAGTTTATAGATGGAGAGGCTAGTTTTGGTTTCCCCAACATCAAAGCAGAAATGGCTTATTTCCGTAGTTATAAAACGATGGATGATGTGGTTGAGTTTGTCCTCTTCGACGATAGCCATGTGGCAAAGTTAGGTGGAGTTACAATCGAGCAGTTGCCGAGCAATGAATTTCTCGTTACAGATGGTCAGACCAAAACAAAAATCCCAGGGGAAGTCGACTACCATGTAAAGTTCGATATCGGGAAGAGAATGGAAGAACCATTCCAACCACCTCTTATCGGCATCACCTGCCTTGGGCCTTCCCATGGCTTTGACCCAAATGATAACACCAGTGGTTTTATCATTTGGCTGAATGGCCAAGGGATTATGGTCGACCCTCCAGTGAATTCAACGGAGTGGTTACGTGATTCCAATGTAAATCCCAAGCTCATCAATTCGATCATCTTAACCCACTGCCATGCCGACCACGATGCCGGCACCTTCCAAAAAATTTTGGAGGAATCCAAAATTACCATTTATGCAACTGCTACTGTGATGGAGTCGTTTTTACGCAAGTATTGCAGTTTAACTAAAATTCCAAGGAAGGAAATCACAGATCTATTTGATTTCATACCTGTTGTCATAGGTAGGGCAACCATCATCAATGGTGGTGAATTTTACTTTCACTATGCAATCCATTCCATCCCTTCCGTAGGATTTGAATTTTTCTTCCAGGATACATCCTTTTATTATACCTCAGACCATTTGAATGACCCAGAAGCCTTTGAGGCCATGTACAAAAAGGGAGTCCTCCCTGAATCACGTTATCAATTTTTGAAGGACTTTCCTTGGGATAGAAAGATCATCTACCATGAAGCGGGTGTTCCCCCACTCCATACAAAGATAAGTTATTTAGCATCCCTTCCAGAAGAAGTTCAAAAGAGAATTACTGTATACCATATCGCGTCCAAGGATATGCCCCAAGGGACGCACCTAACGCTTGCAAAATTTGGAATTGAGAATACTCTCTATCCAGAGGTCACTCCTCCCAAACACCAGGAAGCCTATCAACTTTTAGAAATACTTTCTCAGATTGATATCTTCTCTGGCTTTCCGATTGAAAAGGCGAAAGAGTTTTTGCAAATTGCAAAAGAAGAACGATTTGCGCGCGGAGAACAAATCATCAAAAAAGGAACCAAAGGAGATCGATTCTTCATCATCGCCTCTGGAAACGTTCGCTTTGAAGGTTTGAGCCAGGACCATGCGGCTGTTAAACGATATGGTACCTATGAGTACTTTGGCGAGGCCTCACTGATCCTGGATACTGTACGCCAGGCTGATGTTTATGCTGAAACAGATGTACTTGCCATTACGATTGAAAAGACGCGTTTCTTTCAGTTCATCCGAGGTTCCAAACTCCACGAAAACTTAGTTAAGCTCAATTCGATCCGAGAGACCAATACCTGGAAAACACTCACGGAGTCTCAGACCTTCCGTGGACTAACAAGTTACCAAGTCACCCAACTAGAGCTTATCTTAAAATTTGAAACCGTAAAGGCAGAAGACATCCTCATCGAGGAAGGTAAGTCCTTTGATAAAGCCTTCATTGTCAAAACTGGTACTGTGGTTGTGATGCAAAAGCATAGGACGATCCGAGAATTGGGACCTGGTGATTTTGCAGGCGAGATCTACCCTCTCACTAAAAAATTGCCCTCTACGTATACCTTTGTTGCTTGGCCAGGAACCGAGTTATATGTTCTCAGCCAAGAGGATGCTATCCAATACATCAAAAAAAATCCGGGCGTTTATATGAAACTGAACACCGTTTATAATTGACCGAATTTTAAATTATTAGAAAATTCCCTTACACAAGGAGTTCTAGAATGGATCGAATCCTGCCTTTCACAGATGAGCACCATCAATTTCGCGAAATGGCGCGCAAATTTTTTGAAACCGAAGTTAAACCATTTCATGAAGAATGGGAAAAGAATCATATCGTACCAAAATCTGTTTGGAGAAAAGCGGGCGAGTATGGCCTACTCTGCCCCGATGTTCCAGAAGAATACGGCGGAGCAGGCGGAGACTTCTTATACAATGTGATCGTTGTCGAAGAGTCGTCTCGCGTGGGGAACAGTGGTCTCTTTATGTCCTTACATAGTGACATCATCGCACCTTACATCACTTCCTTTGGTACTGACGAACAAAAGAAGAAATGGCTACCTCGTGCGATCTCGGGTGAAACCATCCTCGCGATTGCAATGACGGAACCAGGAGCAGGTTCTGACCTCAAATCCATCCGCACCAATGCAGTCGATAAAGGCGATCATTTCATCGTCAATGGGCAAAAGACCTTTATCTCCAATGGCCAACTGGCAGACCTCATCATCACCGCTGTAAAACATGACAATGGAACCATCTCTTTACTCCTAATCGAAGAAGGTATGAAAGGTTTCGAACGCGGCAGAAATTTAGACAAGATCGGCTTAAAAGCCCAAGATACTTCTGAATTGTATTTTAACGATGTAAAAGTACCAAAAGAAAACTTACTCGGAAAGCAGGGCCAAGGCTTCCGTTACCTCATGCAGAAACTTGCCCAAGAACGTTTGATTTTGGGAGTTGCTGCCGTGGAAGCAACACGTTTGGTTCACAACTTAACACTCCAATACGTGAAAGAAAGAAGAGCCTTTGGTCAAAAAATCGGATCATTCCAAAACACAAAATTCAAAATGGCAGAGATGGCCACAGAGCTGGAGATGGCTCAGGTCTTTACCGATAAGGTCCTCATCGAACACATGAAAGGTGTCAATACAACAAGCGAGGCCGCAATGGTGAAGTGGTATACAACTGAGATGCAAAAACGCCACACAGATGAGTGTTTACAATTCTTTGGTGGATACGGCTATATGATGGAGTACCCTATTGCACGAGCCTATATTGATGCAAGGATACAGACCATTTATGCAGGTACGACAGAGATCATGAAGGAGATTATTGGCCGAAGCCTAGGTTTGTAGTCAAAACTTTGGGGCGTTTGGATTTTTTTCACTCGCCCTTTTCCTCTTTTCTTCCATCCTTTGCACATAAAGCTAAAGGATAAATCCCTCCTCATGAAATCTCACAAAATCATTAGCCTTTTCCTCTTCATTTTGTTTAACCATTGCCATATCGATAAAAACGTAGAGATCAATAATAAAGCCAACCAAAGTGTAAGTTGTTTAAAAAACAAATACTACATTGAGAATATTTGCGAGGATGAAGAACGCTATATAGACCTCGCTGCCAATACAAAACAATTTCCAAAACTCTCCGATATGACACGAGAGAATCTCAAAACCATTATGGAAACTTCTGGAGATATTGATTTGGCGGCTTCTGTTTTTTACCATAGAGCTATCACAGATCCTTTATCAAAAGGTTTTCTCGATTATGTTTTACGAAAAGAAAATGAATACATCAAAAAATACCCTGTGTATGACTCAGAGAAAATCCTCTTTGCCTTCGTACCTGGTATGTTCTATAAAGATAACCCCAATTTAGGTACAGACGGAAAAAGGATTCGAGAAATCGCTGCGATGTTGGGATTGAGTGAAACAGTAGTGCCTATAGACCAAACAGGTCCGATTGAAGAAAATGGAAAGTTTATCTGTGATTACATCAAGGCCTTATCGGAGAAAAAAGAGTATGAGGGAGTGATACTGGCATCACTCAGTAAAGGCAGTAGCGATGTAAAAATGTCGCTGAAACTCTGCGGAAAAGAGCCTTTCTATAAGTTAGTGAAAGCCTGGTACAATGTAGGTGGGCTCAATAAAGGCACATACGCGATCAATGCCGTCCTCAATACATGGCGGTATCGAATGGAAGGTCAGTTCTACTTTTGGACTAGAAATTATAATTGGAAAGGTTTTACCGACATGCAAGGAGGAGAAAATTCTCCTGTCGCATTTGAACTAGATAAACCTTCCCATATTTTACTCGTGAATATTATGGGAGTGCCATTGACCCGGCATGTAACTGAAAGGGCAAAACCATTTTTTGATGAAGTCAGCCAATATGGTCCAAGCGATGGATTGACCCTCTTGGCTGATAGTTACATTCCAGGGAATGTGACCTACCCAATGTTCCGCCAAGACCATTACTTTTCTTGGCCTCTCTACACGCAAAGGATACAAGCAATCTTTTCCTATATGATAGAAAGGCAATTCTGTAAGAAGGCAGGAAGTTGTAAAAAATTCCTGCCTGTCCCTCAAAAAAAGAATTAAACTCTCGCTTTATATTTACCCTGAGCTCTTTGCTTCTTCCTTTCTTAACTCCTGGGTCAGATGCATAGAGCAAAAATGAGGCCCACACATCGAGCAGAAGTGGGCCTTTTTCATTCCATCCTGAGGTAAAGTCTCATCATGGTATCTTTCGGCTAGCTCAGGGTCAAGTGACAGAGCAAATTGGTCCTTCCAACGAAATTCGAACCGTGCTTTGCTTAATAAGTCATCTCTCTTTTGAGCACCTGGATGTTGTTTAGCGACATCAGCAGCATGAGCTGCAATTTTGTAAGCAATCACACCTGCCTTAACATCTTCTTTATTCGGTAAACCGAGATGCTCTTTTGGCGTCACATAACAAAGCATAGCCGTACCATGCCAAGCGATGACAGTAGCTCCAATTGCAGAAGTAATATGATCATATCCTGGTGCTATGTCCGTCACGAGTGGGCCAAGTGTATAAAAGGGGGCTTCTGAGCAGATCTCATTTTGTAATCGCATATTTTCTTCGATTAAGTGCAATGGTACGTGTCCAGGCCCCTCCACCATAACTTGGATGTCCTCCTCCCATGCTTTTTTCGTCAATTCACCTAATGTTTTTAGCTCGGCAAATTGTGCATCATCGTTGGCATCAGCAATACATCCAGGTCGTAAACCATCGCCTAAGGAATAAGATACTCCATATTTTTTCATTACCTGATTGATTCGTCCAAAATGTTCATAAAGAAAGTTTTCTTTTTTATGGTGGATACACCAACGAGCCATAATCGAACCACCACGAGATACGATCCCCGTAATTCTTTTTTTTGTAAGTGGGACATAGGCTTCCAAGACACCAGCATGAATAGTAAAGTAGTCTACTCCTTGCGATGCTTGTTCCTCTAAGGTTTCTAAAAACACATCTATATTTAAGTCTTCTGCTTTTCCTTTTACTTTTTCCAGTGCTTGGTAAAGCGGAACAGTTCCAATCGGTACGGGGGAGTTTCGGATGATCCATTCTCTAGTCTCGTGAATGTTTTTGCCTGTTGACAAATCCATCACTGTATCCGCTCCCCAATGAAGTGCCCACCTCAATTTTTCCACTTCCTCTTGGATGGAAGAACCGAGCGCAGAGTTACCAATGTTTGCATTGATTTTTACCAAAAACTTTTTACCAATGATCATTGGTTCAAGTTCGGGATGGTTTATATTGCTCGGAATGATAGCTCGTCCTATTTTGATTTCATTTAAAACAAACTCTGGATCCATACCTTCTCTGAGGGCTACATACCTCATTTCATCAGTTAGGATCCCTCTTTTTGCAAAATACATTTGTGAATGATTTTGACTGCCTTCTGCAATTCGTTTTTGAATCCAATCCTGCCTGGTTGGATGAATTCCTTTTTTAAAATTAAATTCATCATCATGCGAACAAAGTGTACCTGCCGTACGATATGTTTCGTAGACGGTTCCATCGGTAAGCTGGATTTGGTTTTTATGGATTTGGTAGTTGGAGTGATCTGAACTTGTCATAACGGTTCCTTCCCATTGGTGGCAAAGAGACAGCTGTTATAAATTTCAGCTTCCTCCGTTTCCCTTCGCAAGCATTACCTTGTGCAGGTTCATAGGGACTCTCTCAGCCTGAAATCCAGGCACCCCCAACGGTTTTTAAATTATGTCAGATACATAAAAGAGGACAAGGATTATTTCAAGGCTCTGTTTTTTCTTATCAAACGATTGATGTACAGCAAAAGATCCTGTTTCCCTTTTGGACCCATGTCTGTGAACTGCACTCCATACAATCCTTGGGTCTCTGATTTTTTTCCGATTTGTTTGATGACTCCTCTCGCCCGGAAGTCGGCCAAATCACCCGGTAAGGCAACCAAGATTTCCACTTTTTCATGCATATCCCATTCATCAAAATGGTGCGGAGCGACAATACCAATCCCACCCATACTGATATCGTTCGCATGGAGTACATCAATCAGACTCGTTCCCATAAGATGCACTTCAACAGGCTCCTCTGGCAATGGTTTGACGCGGACGTGTTTTCTCTTTTCCGTTTGGTTGGACATTGCCCAATTCTTTTTCCAAAAAAACCCTTGTAAACCAAAGAAAACCTTGGTAGTCTGAGATTGGCTTTTTATGGAAGAGATGAAGGTTCTGAAAAAACAAAAGACGATAGTTTTTCCGGTATTCTTTGTTTCCATCCTCTCCTTCATTCATCCCAGCCTTCTACAAGCAGAAGTCACTTGCACAGGCGCGGCTTGTACCGTACTTCCTGCAAGCATACGCACACAGTTAAACTCTGTGGACCAGGCATTCCAGACCCAATACACAGACAAAGTATTAGAATCCATGGCGGAATCGGCTATCCTTACCAACATCAACTCCTCTTTGATGGGACCAGGCCTCGTAAATCGATTTCAAATCGGAGCTGGGATGGGTCTTGCTGGACAGAGAAAGGAAGACATTACTGTCCAATACCAATCTTTAACTTTTGATAAATTACCCAATGTAGGTGCTTCGATTTCGCCAAACTTGATGTTTGCTGTCAATTTAGGTTGGTTAACGGGAGGGGGTCCCTCAGATACTGAGGCTGACCTAAAGACATTTTTACATCGATTCAATCTTTATGTCCATGGTTTTCAGTTCAATTTTTCCAATGGCGATGTACAAAAAGCCATCGAGGCACAGAATAAAAATTTGGACTTGGGCGGAGATATCACAAACGCAGGTTTCATGTTACGATTTCACCTTTACGAGAGTTATTCGGATGGCTGGGGACTGTTTGAATTTTCTGGTATCTCCATCGGAATGGGTATGCACTACCAAAGGCAAAGGATCAATCTATCCTACGACGATAACAAAGTTCAGGCCATAACCTTAGGTCCTGCCATTGGTACCTGGGGCGGAGCAACAAAGTTCGACTACAATAGTACTCTGACAAGTGTCCCCTTAGATGTCCGCACAGGATTTCGGATGTTTTACATATTGAACTTCTTTGTAGGTGGAGGGACAAGTTTGAACTTTGGTTCCACAAACCTTTCCTTACAAAGAGAAGGACCTCTGGTCCTTGCGATTGATTCCTCGTCTTTAACCTCTAGCCTTTCGGCAGAATTGGCGGCTTTGGTTCCTAGCTCTCAACTCAGCCAAACCCGGACAGGCACACTTGCTTTGGACTTGAGCGGCTCTGCCACTGCCCCCAATACTACCAATTATGTTTTGGCGGGACTTGAGCTGAATGTTTTCCTCACCAAATTGACAGTGGAAGCCATGGCCTCCCAAAGGGTCCAATCGGTGATGGTGGGTGCCAAGGTCGCTTTCTAAAAAAAAGTGAATTCTTCCTGTCCAAATCAGCCAACTGGTACCGTTTTTGCAATCTTTGTACAGAACGGAAGCACTTAGCTTATTTTTGCAAATCTTCTCAGTTGATTGCATTTAAAATAAGCAATGTGTTGCAAGGACGAGCAGATGACCGCACAAACGAGTACTGAAATCAAAAAACCAATCCTCCATGTATCCTGTGTACCGAGAAAGGACACCACCCTTCTCAAGATTTCCTTTTCCCAAGATGAAGTGGGCATCCTCTACCGTGTGACATCTGTTCTCTACAACCATGGTTGGGATATATTGGAGGCGGTGGCGGAAACCAGCAACGACGGCCACGTACAGGATCTCTTTGTGATCCGAAGTTGGACAGGCGGGGAAATGACAGAATCCTTACTTTCCCAAATCCGAAAGGATTTGTATTCACTCTTCTACGAATCGCTTTCTGTTGAGGCGTATTTACACTCCTACTCCAAAGATTTTATCCTATCAAGAAAGGTAGGTGATCCAGAAGCATCTTTGAAGCTCTATAATCCCATCTCCTCGGACTTTACTGTCATGGACTTACGGATGAAGGATACACCTGGAATTCTCTTCCAAATCACAGAAGCACTTTACCAACTCGGAATCGACATCATCAGCTTTACTGCAAATTCCCATGATGGGAAGATCAGGGACAGCTTTCTACTCCGAACATCTGTTTCTGGTGACAAACTGGATGAAAAGACACTCTTCCCCTTACTACGCTCAAAACTAGAAACCTTTCTCTAGGCCTTTGTTTCTTTCTCCTTAGTTGATAGTAGGAGGATCCAAAAGAAGAGCAGAAGCACTAGGGAAACAGAATAGGTAAACTGGGGCCCCTTTTGGAAAAATAGAATCGAAAAGAGTATGGGTGACAGCCCTCG
Organism: Leptospira ryugenii; assembly: GCF_003114855.1. Taxonomy (NCBI): domain Bacteria; kingdom Pseudomonadati; phylum Spirochaetota; class Leptospiria; order Leptospirales; family Leptospiraceae; genus Leptospira; species Leptospira ryugenii. Next base: position 383,513 of record NZ_BFBB01000003.1, read on the forward strand.
GGCCAGTGAACCAAAACTTCTAAACAGTCCCAAAGCTAAGCCTTGTTCTTCGGCCCGGCTTTGCAAAGATGCAAAGGAGGAAAGACCTGGGTTTACTAAAGCGGCTCCAAACGCCATAAAAAAAAGTGCCACAAAATAAAGTGCTACATTTGGCATCGAAACCAAAAGGCAAAGGCCGACAAAAACACTGACGATCCCATAGAATACTATTTTCTTTTCCTTTACTTTGCCTGAAATTTTTCTGAGTAAGCCCCCCTGTACAAATATAATGATAATGCCTATAAATAAAAATGTAAAACCGATCTGTTTAGGAGGGAATCCAAACAATTCTGATAAGTGAAAGTTCAAGACAAACTCGAAACCAGAAAAACTGGTGAGAAATAATAAATTGAGTAAACAAATGCGGATCAAATGTTTAGATTCCAATCGACGCATAGCCAAAAATGGATGGATCATCTCTCCATTTCTGTTTTTGGGTTGGGATTCTGGTAGGTAAACCTGGATAAAAAGATAGTTTAAGAGCGCAACGACAACAGCCAAAAGTGCTGAAGCAGGAAAAATCACAAGATATCCGCTTTGGAAATATGAATCCAAAAATGTCCAAGTAGATGAAATTCCGCCTAACAAAGGTCCAGTGACAAAACCCAAGCCAATCCCTGCGCCAATTAAACCCATGCCCGCTGCTCTCGATTTTTCGTCGGTATGATCTGCCATAGCAGCGGAGGCGACAGAGATATTTCCACCCATACAGCCAGTAATCACTCTCGAAAGTACGAATAGCCAAAACTGGGAAGAAAACAACCATAAGATATACCCAAAAACTGCACCAATAGTTGTAAGACTTAGAATTTTCTTTCTTCCATATCGATCTGATAACTTCCCCCAAATGGGAGCAGATACAAATTGCAACAAGGAGTAGAGTGAGCCCAAGATGCCCCCAAATAAAACCAAGGTGAATTTTGGGTCTCCACCTTCACCTAACCATTGTGCCCATCGATGGATAAGCAAAAAAATCGGATCATTGCCTGAATATAAAAAATGGGTGATCGTTTTGGGGAATAAGGGAAATAAAAGAGAAAAACCCATCATATCCGAGAAAACGATCAAAAATAAAACGAGTTTTGTTTTTTTTGAATCTGCCTGCATAAAAAAATAAAAAAGTCACAGAGATCCTGTGACTTCCAAAAAAATTTATTGAATGAGAAGGTTAATCTTATTTGTTTTTAACTTTTTCAATCAAAACTTTAAGTTCATCTAATGCTTGTTTTGCTTTTTCCTTAACTTGTGGAGGAAGAGCGCTATCAATTTGCGCATAGATAGACTGATAATTTGCTTGGAGTTTTGCTACCACTTCTTCGTAGCTCGCATTGGTTTTCCCAATAGCATCTTGCGCATCAGTGATCGTTTTGCTTAAAAGGTCTCTGATTTTTTGTGATTCTGGTGATTTGTCTAGCTCACCTTTCGCTTTCAATTCGTTGTAAACTTTTTCCAGGTCTACCACTGCAGCTTTGAACTTTTCTTCTCCAGAACGGAAAAGAGCGATTCCAGCATTGACTACATCCATTACCAATTTTTCCATGCAACATTCCTTCTTGGAACCTATCGGCTCCTGTATTTGGTATCCCAAATATAAAGAAACGCAAGCGACCTGACAATTAAAAAATCAGTAAATTGGAAAAACTGGGCGACATAAAGCAATCAACTGTTGCCGATTAACTTTTTGATTTGGTCTCGGATCTTTGCAGCGGTTTCGTAATCCTCTGTTTTTAGAGCGTTTTCTAAAGTCTCTTCCAAAATCTGTAAATTTGACTTGGGGAGGGCTTGGATTTTTTTTTCTGGTGCTACACTTTCGGCTTGGATTTCGTCTTCTTTCATAACGATTCCTGCCTCATCTAACACTGATTTCGCTAAAAAAATAGGAGCATTTGCTCGCAGTGCAAGGGCTATGGAATCGGAAGGCCTAGCATCTAGTATAAAAATTTCCTCGTCTCTACGCAATTGGATCTTTGCATAGAAGGTGCTATCTATGATCTCTTCAATAGTGATCTTTAAAACTGTCGCTCCCATTGCAGTCAACATATACAACATTAAATCATGGGTCATAGGACGAGGTGGCTTTGTGCCGTCTAGGACTGTCGTAATGGAATGGGTCTCTAGTGGTCCGATGAAGATGGGAACCACCCGGTTGTCGTCTGATTCTTTTGGTTTGAGAAAGACTGCAAATCCAACATTGGTGAGGCTAATGTCTGAGATTTTTACTTCGAAAAATTCCATGGTGGTCCTCACGAACAAAATAATTTGGGCCCAGAAGGTCTCGAACCTTCGACCCGCAGATTATGAGTCTGCTGCTCTAACCAACTGAGCTATAGGCCCTACCCTTTCCAATCTCCAGAAGAAAAAGAGAGAGACAAGCAGAAAACCATGCTTTGTTCCACATCAAGGAAGAAAGCTTCCAGTTTCAAAGTAGGATTGGAGATCAGCCCTATCCTTTCTGATAAAGATCCAAAACCAATAGAATTTGCTTCCAATGGGTCCTAGGCAAAGCTCAGCACGCAATAGATTCTGGTTTCGCACTTGTTCACCACTGTAACAAAGAAAGGAACTCTCTTTGAAAGTACGCTCCACTCGTTTCACCTGTTTTCCTTGCCAAAACACTTCTTTCTCCCATTCTCCCAAAGAATCAGGAATTTGGGACAGGGGGAGTTCACGGATGCTCATAAAAAAAGGCTCCCGTCTTGCGGGGAAGATCTGAAGAATTTTCTCTCGAGAGAGATTTTGTTCTTTAACCACGACATCCTCAGGAAATACAAGAGAGAGGCCTTGCCAAACAAAGACTTGGTCTTTTAGCACCAGATCAGAACTCCAGACTGAGGTCGAAAAGAACAAATGCAAAGCCCAGAAGATAGACTTCCTCATGACCTTATCCAACATGACAGCAATTCCATTAAGAGCAAATAAAGGCAAACTAGGCATTTACGTCCACTTTCCTTTTTGTTACCAAAAATGTGATTATTGTGATTTTTATTCGGAAGGAATAGGAAAAGAAAATTCTCCTCTCGAAAAACAACTGTTTAACGCCTATAAGCTTGAATTTTTAGAAAGAAAAAAATTAGGAAAAGAGTGCACATCATTTGAAGTAGACAGTATTTTTTTCGGAGGTGGAACTCCTAGCAAAGCGGAACCATCTCTTTGGAGGGACCTTTTACAGTTCTTACAAAATGAACTCAATATTTCTAAAGGCGTGGAGATTACATTAGAAGCAAATCCAGAAGACCTGAGCTTAGAGGCCATGGGAGAATGGCAGGCTGCTGGGATCAATCGATTGAACATTGGAGTCCAAACGAGAGCAAAAGCTGGGCTTACCTATTTAGGTCGGTATGTAGATGAAAAAAAGTATCAAGCATTGGATTCTCTCTGTAAGAATTCACCTATCCCAAGATTGGGAGTTGATCTCATGTATGGCATACCAGGCCAATCCTTCCAAGATTTTTTAGAGGATTTGGATTCCTTCCTTTCCTTGCCACTGGCACATTTTAGTATGTATTCGCTGACTGTCGAGAAAGGAACAGCTTACTCTCGTCAGGTGAATGAAAAAAGGAAAGAATCTCCAAATGAAGAATTGCAATACCAAGTTCTAGAATACCTTCCAGAGAGAATGAAAACAGAAGGATTTGAGTGGTATGAAGTATCCAATTATGCAAGGAATGGCGCCTTTTCGCGACACAATTTGCGGTATTGGATGTATGAGCCGTATTTAGGCCTCGGCCCCGGTGCCCACGGTTTTATAGATCAAAATCGTTATGGTAACCCCAGAAATACAGGAAAGTATCTCAAGGACCCAATGTCTGCGAAGTCTGAACCGGCAAGTCCCGCGATAGAATTAGCTCTGACACTTTTTCGTATATTCCTTCCCATGGACCTATTGAGTTTCACCAGTATGCATCTCAATGAGAGAGAGCAAGAATCCTATCTTCGGACCATCTTGGACTGGCAGTCTAAGGGCCTATGTCTTTGGAATGGGAGGATTTTCCATTGGAAGGAGTCCGCCATATTCAAGTTAGATGATTTAATTCTCCAGCTTTGCACTACCTTAGAGAATTGACTTACATTTGCTTTTTTCTTAGGAAAAAGATTTGCTCGCCTGACCCATCCGAAAAATACTGTCTGTATCCAGGGCCTGTAGCTCAGTTGGTTAGAGCACACGCTTGATAAGCGTGGGGTCATAAGTTCAAGTCTTATCAGGCCCATTCAGGGATACCGTTTATAACGGGGCGTTAGCTCAGCTGGGAGAGCATCTGATTTGCATTCAGAAGGTCATCGGTTCGATCCCGATACGCTCCAATTCAATCCACCTCTCCAAATGATCTGTAAACGTTTGCTTCCACATCCCATAGATGGCAATGCAATATTTGGTGCAGGTAAAAACGCAAACTCACCCTCCCTTCTTTCAAATCCTTAGAATACTCCGACTGTTTCAAAGCATCCCAAGCCGCAGGTAAGTGATAAGAAGGGATGGCTGTGGAAAGATGGTGCGGTGTATGGATATCAATATGAAAGTGCAAAAAGGAAAGCCACTTGGGATGGACCACATTGTATGTAGAAACGATCTGGCCTAGATAGGGATTCCAGGCTTCTGGTTCATAGATATCGATATCAGTAGTGGTATGGTGCAGATAGGTATAATAACTCATCCAAAATTGGAATCCTAGAGCCGGGATCAGGACGATATGCACTAGGATGCGAATGTCGCCGGTTAAGAAAAACAAAAAGGCCGAGTACAAAAATAGCCCGATGCCCAAGAACACATATGAGAAGTAAACAGATGTTCGATGCTCCTTCGTGAATTTTGAGGGGAAGGCATGGAAAACTATATTATGCAAGAATGATCCTAATGGTGGAAAGTAGCGAGTCGCTTTGTAAAGAAAAGCTCGGACAGGAGATGATTTTTTCAGCAAACGATATTCCTCTACCGTAAAGGGCAGCCAAGCATTGTCGAAATAGACATTTGTTCCGTTGGGTTTTCGTTCATTTGTGTGGGCATGGTGGGAATTATGGCTAAATTTCCAGGCGTAGAAGGGATAAAGAGAAAATAGAAAGCAAAATTGCCCAATCCAGTGGTTGAGTGTTTGTTGCCGGAGAAAAGAGCCATGGGCACAATCATGTCCAATGACGAAGAGGGAAGTGATCGTAAAACTCAAACAAACCCATACCAGAGGATACAGATAGGGAATGCCAAAAGAAAAGCTAACGAGACCAAAGAGTACGGCGGCAGCATGCAAGAAGACAGCCAGTGCTAGCCGAGAAAAGGCCTTCCCCGGATTGGGTAAAAAGAGGTCCTTAGGGATGATACTTCGGATGCCGGAAAGTGTCCTTGGTTTCAGGTTCTCTCCCCGTTTCAGTTTTGGCCGTGCCAGAGTGGCAGTAGATGTAGGCATTTAAGATCCTTAATTGGCTTTCATAACGAACAGCGCTAATTATTGTCCTTAGCAGACTAATTTGGAGCGGATTCCTGTCAAGAGCCTCTTGGGAGAGGCACGATCTCTTCCCCTACTAGAACCTCGCCTTACAAAAAATTTCTTGCATTGATGGGAAAAAAATGGGAAACCAGACCCTACCATGTCAGTCCAAGAAATCTTAAAAGACAAAGCCAGTTCCATTCTCTCCATCGATGAAAGTCACACGGTGCTGCAAGCCGCAAAGATGATGGCGGAGGCAAAAATCGGTTCTGTGATTGTGACCTTTGAGGGAAAATTGGCTGGTATCTTCACGGAGCGAGACTTGATGAGGATTGTGGCCCAGCAATATGAAGCCATTCCAAGTTTAAAGCTAAAGGAAGTCATGACGACTCAGCTGACAGTCGCCGGTCCCAATGATGAAATCGACGACATCCTCAATACAATGATCTCGAAGAGATTCCGACACATGCCGGTTCTCGATGGCGAAAAAATTGTCGGTTTGATTTCCATCGGCGACATTGTGAAGACAAAATTGACGAGAACCCAAAAAGAGATGCATATTCTCCGCGAGTACATGTACGGACCGCATTAAATATTTATTTCCACTCAGTCAATTTCTTTCTACGAAAAACCGATGTACCACATATGGATGAACGCATCATCCATAAATGAAGGGTGCTAAAATTCAGCCTTCCATTTAGCCTACTTTGCCTGCGGTCTTGAACAGTCGAGATCGCAGGCGATTTTAGGGCCTACCATTCTTCCGGTTCTATATATAGGTTGGTGAATTCTTCCACCTTGCGCCGATAAACTTCTTCTAAAATATATTTCAAATTGATGGTGTCTTCTTGGTTGTAGGCAACCAACAGTTGTAAACTGGATAGATTGTCATTTTCTTGGTAGTCCTTCCAAAGGATGGGTGCTACTTTTCCGTCAATCTTTGCAATTTCCTCTGCGCGTACGAGTCCCAAAATCTCTTCCGATTTCTTAAGGCCTCCTTTTATACCCATATCGTGTAAGACATTCATCAAATCTAAGTGAACATTTGGTATTTTCTGGTGGAACTCTTTCTCAAGGAAAGGGACATCAAATCTCTTTCCATTGTAAGAAACAAGAATTGTATCTGATTGGATGCCATCAAGGAGGTATTCCAAATTTTTGCCCCTTTGGTAGGTTTTCATTTCACCAGCTTGGTACAAAGAAACAACTGTTACATGAGAGTTAAATTCTATACCAGTGGTCTCAATATCTAAAAAACAAAACTTTTCTGGAGATATTTCCCAAACCTTCCAAAGATCTCTATAGGGAAGATTTTGGGAAAAAAATTGCGCGTCCTTTTTTTGGTATGCTTTTTTCCAAATAGGGATCGCTTGTTTGATCTCCTGTAAATCTGGGAAAGCCCACTTCCACCAAGCATGATCTTGGTTAGGTGTAAAATGCAAAAAATCATCCCAATCAGCGATTCCATATTCCCAAATCTTTTTTTCCAATTCGGGACCAATGCCAGGGAATAAGGCAAAAGAAGTTTTTAAGAGAGATAGATTGAACTTTGGATCCACTGATCGACTCCTTTTTGGAATAAGCTTTGCCTCTCTCCAAAGCCCAATCGGATAAAACCTTCTCTTTCAAAATTCTTTCCAGGCAATACAAAAACTCCCGTTCGTTTCCAGAGTAAATCCGCATACTCTTCAGAAAGAATGCCGGGTTTGAGTCTAAGCCAAGTTACTAAACCACCTTGCAGATCCGAATACGAGTCAATCCCTGGTAGCTCCCTCCAATGTTTTTCCAAATAGGTTACATTTCCAAAGACCTCACTACGAATCTTTGGCAAAAATGCATCTCTTCGTTCTAAAAGCCCAAGAGCTATCCTTTCGGCGATGGGGGAAACGGTATGGGTGAGGTAGTCTTTGAAGGAACGAGCGCGTTTTACAAAGGACTCATCAGCAACAAGCCAGCCAATCCTTAGGCCAGTCACTCCAAAACACTTGGTAAAAGATCCGGTTCCAAAAAACCGATCGTTTATGGAAACTCCGGTCCAACCATCTGGGTCATACCGATCGAGAAAACGATAGTGCTCATCAAATAACACAGGTTTATTTTTCGTTTTCAATTGTTGGACTAACTTTGGACGATCTGCCTTCGCAAATTCGAACCCTGTCGGGTTGTGCGGGTGGTTGATCACATACAGGTCAGCCTGAATGGTTTCCCAGTCTTCTGACTGGATCCCTTCAGGTGAAGTTGAGATCGGTAAAAGCCTTGCTCCCAACATCTTTGGAATTTCGTAGAGTGCTTGGAAGGCAGGGTGGTAGTAGGCAACAGCATCCCCTTTCTGGATGAGGAGATGGAAAGCCAAATAGAGAGCTTCACTCGTCCCCGTAGTCACCAGGACATTCTCGGGAGCGGTGCCAGGGTAGAGTTTTGCGATTTCCTTTCTGAGTTCCCAAGACCCTTGGTTGGGGGAATCATACATTGGAATCTGCATCCATTCTTCTTGGGAAATCCCAGCCATGGAAAGAACCTCGCCCAAAGAAAAGGCATGGTAACCACTTTCACCTAAATTGGCAGTGGATCGATTTCGGTATGTCTCCAATCGGTCTTCTATGAAAAATTCTCTCGGTTCCAATTTTTAATTTCCAGATACAAACATTCTACAAGATAGTAAGGAAGCTATGTTGAAACCAGAAGATTACATTCTCGCTTGGACGAAATCTCCTTTTTCCAAAGAAATCCAGGAAGAAGCAAAAACTGCCCTCGAAGCGTTTCGGAAGGGTGAGACAGGTCGATTGACGGATGCATATTCCCTTCCTCTAGAATTTGGAACTGGCGGGATCAGGGGAAAGCTCGGGAATGGGATTGGGCTTTTAAATGAATACACAGTTGGTCGAGCCGCCTTGGGTTTTGTTCGCCACCTTATCAAAAAAAACAAAAAAGCAAAACTTGTCATCGCCTATGACTCAAGAAGGCGTTCCCAAGAATTTGCAGAGATAACAGCTGGTATCGCCGCAAAACACGGTTTACTCGTAAAAATCTTTCCCAAAGTGACACCAACCCCGCTCCTTTCGTATGCGGTACGATACTTTAAGGCAGATGGTGGTGTCGTCATCACAGCATCTCATAACCCTCCAGAATACAATGGTTTTAAGGCATATTTAAGCGATGGAGGTCAGCTTGTACCTCCCGACGACAAACAAATCATTTCCAATATTGAAAGCATTTTAGATTGGAATGAAATACCTTTCCTAAAAAAAGCAGATCCGATCTATAAAAAACAAGTTAGCTTTGTAGGGAAAGAGTGTTTTGAATCCTATTTAAAAGACTTAAAAAAAGCGAAACTTAACTCCAAAGCAAAACCATCAGACAGAAAAAATCTGAAAATTGTCTACTCCCCCTTACACGGAACAGGTGGAGAATCAATGAAAGCAATGCTAAACAAGTTTGGATACAATTCTGTATTTTTGGTTCCTGAACAATCAAAACCTAATGGTGAATTCCCCACTGTTAAGTATCCCAATCCAGAGGAGAAAGAGGCACTTGTTCTTTCAGAAAGTTTTGCAAAGAAAAAAAAGGCATCCATATTCATAGCAACGGATCCAGATGCAGATCGTTTGGGTGTAGGAATTCGAAAATCCGATGGTGAGTATGAATATTTAAATGGTAACCAGATCGGCTCCATAATGGCTGCTTACCTTTGTGAAAAAGTCTCGAACCTGAAGTCCAAAAATAGACACTTCCTTGTGAAAACTATAGTTACTACAGATTTGCAAGAGTCCATAGCCAAAAAGAACAAAGTGTACATTAAAAATGTACTTACTGGTTTTAAATACATTGCTGAAGAGATGAAAGCCATTGACAAAAAGAAAACGGACAAATTTCTATTTGGTGGCGAGGAGTCTTATGGCTATCTTCCTGTTCCGTTTGTAAGAGATAAGGACTCTCTTTCCAGTGCCCTTCTCTTCTTAGAAATCCTTGCAGAAAAAAACGACTTACTTAACTATCTGAATGAGATTTACCTGAAGTACGGCTTGTATAGAGAAAGCTTATATTCTCTTACCCTGGAAGGTAGTTCAGGTCAGGCAAAGATAAAAGCATCCATTGAATCCCTACGAAAAAAGGATCTCCTCGGTTTATCCATTGGCAAACGTAAAGTAGAGTCTGTTTTAGATTTTGGAGAACAAATAGCCAAGGGCAAAGGAAAATCCTCTGCCTTTCAAAAAATGCCAAAGTCAAACGTCATTCAATTGGAGCTAAGTGGAAATGCAAAATTAACCATTCGACCTTCAGGAACCGAGCCAAAGGTAAAGATATACTCCTCTTTTCGGTCAATGGTTCATCCCAAAACACAAACAGAGATTCCAAGCCTTTGGGAAACTCTAGCTCTCGAAATAAAAGAGGCAGAATCTGAATTTCTTCAACTAGCAGGCCTAAAATGAATGAAGATGTAAAATCAAAATTGGATGAAACCAAACAACTCACAGACAAGTATCTATTGGGCAATTACAATCGATATCCTGTAAGCTTTTCTTATGGTGTTGGTGAATTATTATTCGATTCGGATAATAAGGCTTATATCGATTTTCAATCGGGAATTGCCGTCACAAATTTAGGTCATGGAGAAGCGGATATCATTGAAGCAATCCGCCTGCAAGCAGACAAGATCATGCATAGTAGCAATCTTTACTATTCGCATGAACAAGCAAAGTTAGCTGAAGTGATCATTGAAAATAGTGCTCCTGGGAAAGTATTTATTTGTAACTCTGGAACGGAGGCAAATGAAGCTGCCTTTAAATTGATGAGAAGACATGGACTTTCTAAAAATTTAGAACATCCTGTCATCTTTGCCTTAGAAGGTAGTTTCCATGGACGTTCTACTGGGTCTATGAGTATGACTGGCAACAGCTCCATTCGCGATGGATTCGGTGATCTAGTTCCGGACGTTTACTTTATTAAGCCAAACGACGAAGATTCACTGGTTACAATGTTTGAAAAGTATGGGGAGAGAGTTTCTGGTCTCATCATGGAGCTCATTATCGGTGAAGGTGGTATCATCCCCCTGAGCCAATCCTTTGTCAATTTAGCAAGAAAGCTGACCGAAGAAACAAACTCACTTTTAGTTTTTGATGAAATCCAAACAGGTATGGGGCGTACTGGTAAATTATTTTGCTTTGAACACTATGGATTTCCTCCGGATGCGTTCACATTGGCAAAGGGTTTAGGATCTGGTTTTCCGATAGGTGCACTTGTCATAGCTGATGAATACGCAGATCTTTTGGGAAAGGGTATGCATGGATCCACCTTTGGTGGTAACCACCTAGCTTGTGCCGTTGCTTATGAAACCTTTCGTCTCATACTGTCTCGAAATATTTTAGAATCGGTAGAGACCTTAAGTACGCTCTTTTTCCAACGATTGGGTGCTATGAAACAGCTTTATCCCATTGTAAAAGATGTGAGAGGAAGAGGTTTGCATATTGGTTTAGAACTTACTTTGCCATCTAGACCTATTGTGGAAGAGTGTTTACGAAAAGGACTAGTAGTGAATAGTACAGCCAACACAGTCATTCGTATCATGCCACCGTTAAATATCTCTCTAGAAAGAGCCACAGAGGGATTGGATATTTTAGAATCTGTAATAAAAGGAAACACATGAATCGTATCGCAGTATTAGCAGGAGACGGAATCGGCCCAGAAGTGATGGATGTTGCCATCCCCGTCGTACAGAAAGCATTGGGTTCCAAGGCGGCAAATTTTTCATTTGAACAAGCTTTAGTCGGTGGAGCTGCCATTGATGCAACCGGCTCTCCCCTTCCAAAAGAAACTTTGAAGTTATGCGAAGAATCAAAGGCCATTTTCTTTGGATCAGTAGGTGGCCCTAAATGGGAGAGTTTACCTCCTGAGACACAGCCGGAAAGAGGTGCACTCTTACCTCTGCGCAAACATTTTGATTTGTTCGCAAACTTACGACCGGCCATTATTTATTCTGAATTGAAGAATGCATCCCCCATCCGAGCAGATATCATCGGAGATGGATTGGATGTGCTAATCCTCAGAGAACTCACTTCAGGCATCTATTTTGGAAAACCCAAGGGAAGAGAAGGTTCTGGCCAAGAAGAATTTGCATATGATACGATGAAGTATTCACGCCGTGAAATAGAACGCATTGCACGCAAAGCCTTTGAAGCTGCAAGACATAGAAATAAAAAAGTAACAAGCATTGATAAAGCAAATGTATTAACGACTTCTGTACTCTGGAGAGAGGTAGTCGTACAATTGCATAAAGCAGAGTTCAGCGATTGTAAACTTGAACATCTTTACGTAGACAACGCAGCCATGCAGTTGATTGTGAATCCAAAACAATTTGATGTAATGCTTTGTGAAAATATGTTTGGAGATATACTCTCTGATGAAGCATCAATCATAACAGGTTCTATTGGGATGCTGCCTTCAGCCTCTATCAACGAATCTGGTTTTGGATTGTATGAGCCTTCTGGTGGTTCCGCTCCTGATATAGCAGGAAAAGGAGTCGCAAATCCTATTGCTCAGATTTTATCGGGAGCTCTATTGTTGCGATATTCTTTTGGTCTTGAAGAGGAAGCCAAAAAAATCGAGAACGCGATCCGCATGGTGCTCAAAAAAGGCCTTCGCACTAGGGACATTGCTGAATCTGGTAGCACAGTCCTTGGCACCAAAGAAATCGGTGCGGAAATCATGGGCGCAATTTAATTTAGGAGAGAGAACATGCAAGCAGGAATGTCTCCAACAGGAAGACCGTATAACATCATCATAGCTGAAAATTCAAAATTTCAAGCAAAACAGTTACAGCAAATACTCGAATCAGAAGGATTTAAGATTTTAGGAGTCGCTGAGACAGGAAAGGAACTCATTAAATTGTACAAAGAGTTCAAACAACAGGTGGATTTGATCACCATGGAAATATTTCTACCTGAAGTAGATGGTTATGCTGCTTTTTGGGAAATTAAAGAAATGGGTATCCTGCCACGTATCATGTTCATCTCTGAAGAAAATACACCTACGGTGGTCAAGTCACTAGTAGAAAACGGAGCGATGGACTATATGATCAAACCAATCAAAAGGGAAAAAGTCTTGGAAAAAATCAAAGAAGTGATTATCAAGATCCCCAAAATATAAGATTCATATTTCTTCCCTCTTCTTTGGCTCTGTGGCTAAAATAACGAGCCGAACGAAACACTTCCTCATCATGTCGGAGTATTTTAATTTGCGGGAAGTCTTTCTCCAAGCTCACTGCTATGGCAGTAGCCACGCTCAACAGATACCCTCCACTGCTAGCTTCAATGACCTCTTCACCATAATGTGAAAAGTATTGGTATACGTCTTCTTGAACTATATAGTTTTGCTTTCCTATCGAAGGCCCTAAACATATGACCAAATCTTCTTCTTTATAACCTTTCGAAAGGATTTCGCCTATCAATTGATTGGTGATCTTTAGTTTTGTACCTTTCCAACCGGAATGTATCATTGCAACTAAGGGTTCTTTTTCATTCCAAAGAAATACAGGCACACAGTCAGCAGTTCTGACAACGAGAAGTTCATCTCTACGGCTCGTCCAAAGGGCATCCCCTTCATAGATTCCTTCACTGCTTTTTAACCACTTTGAGTCTATCTCGTAAAATTGATTTCCATGAGTCTGTTTCAAAGTATGGATCTTGTTACTATCTACATTCATACTCGAAGAAACAATTTGTTTTGTGGCATTGAACCAATCCTCGTCACTTTTGGGGATTTTTTGATCCAGACTTTGTAAGTTCCATTCTTCTTTGCCTAAACTGACACAATGTACGGTTCCATACTCTACTTTGGATACTATTTTCATGTTCTTGCCACCAATTTAAAATTGATGTTCTCTCCCAGGCAATAGACTTTCTCTCTGCATACGATCATAGAGACTCGCACAATTCCAAAGTGTTCTTTGGCATAATGAATCAAATAGCTTGGGATCATAGAGATTAACATAAAAACGAAGGATATTCTCCCGAAATTTATATTCAATTTTTGGCAAATTTGCTTCTGGATATCGGTTGTCCATAACCAAGTGAATTTTTTTCTCTCGAATCGTTTGCAAATCCCCTAAGTTTTGGTGGCCAACACGTCCTTCTCTCTTTTTAGAACGACTAGCCAGCGCTTTGTCTGTCAAACCGGTTTCCGCTTCCCAAGCATAGCTGGGTTCAAAATAGTAAACGAAATGCGCCTGGGCTCCAAAAAATGCAACCCTCATCCCAGTCATAGATTGTGAATCATAGCCATCGTCAGATAAAAGACCTTTACCATAAAACATCCGTTCCTCTCCGATCTCATGCCAAAATGGTTTTGTCTCAACTATTGGATTTGAATAAATCGCTGAAGAAACCAGAAAAAGAAATAACAAATAGGCTCGCATCGAATAGAGAAAGTTTGCAAAGCCTGTTTGATAAGCATGGCCTTGCATGTAAACGGAGATGAACCTTAAATACTCCGTATAACTGATCCAAGACAAAATTGGAAATATTGGCATCCAAAATCTCAAAGCCATAAAATCTCCACCAATATATAAAACATACAGAATGTACAAAACTAGACTCACTGCGAAAAAGAATTGTCTGGAAAATTGGCAAATCCAAAACACTAAGCGAATTAAAGAAAATCCAAAAACCAAAGTGTATAATGGATAGGCTCGAAATAGGTAGAGTAAATACCAAACTCCTTGGCTTAGATAAGATTCAGAATGTACTTTTGCATAATATGTATTTGGAAGAAGGGACTGGAAATATAAAATCCGAAAGCTAAACAAAAAAATAATGGGAATCAAATAATATAAATCTTTAAATTTCTTTTGGAACAAACGATAACCCATGAATACAGAAAGAAAAAGGATACCATCTGGGCGTAAAAAAGAGGCAATTACGAAAGCAATGTGGGTTCCATGTGAAAATTTAGGCGAGATCAATTCACTTTCACTGCTAGTTTGTTTCCAAAAACCATACAAGCCAATGCTCACCGCGAGTGTATATGCCATTGTTTCCAGCCCCGAACTTGCAAAGATCCAACCATGATAGAAAAAGCAAAGATGCAAAACAAAAATTGGTAAAGGAAACTCTCGTAACAAACGGCTTTCTTGCCTTAAAAAGAATAGCATAAGTGCTAAATAGGATAAGATACCAAGAGAGACAGAGCTGATTGGTAAAGAAAGACCAACAAAAGAAAATGCGGAAAGAACTAAAGTCCACAGCAGATTTGAAAAGCCCTCTACTCTTTCACCGTAATTAAAAACAAGGCCATTCCCAGAAGAGAGATTTTTGGCATACACAAAACTGATAAAGGCATCATCGCAGACCCAAGCAAGTTTTACTGCCTCATAGAGTCCGATCGATATACCTATACATCCAAATATAGGAAAAATCCATTTTTGAAAGATCATTTGTCTAACTCAAAAGAACGAATGAATTCATTGATAAGGTTTATGTGATCCATTTCTGGAGTTGGATTTTCTTCAGAGGGTTCGTACAAAAAATCATCAAACAAATGAAAATCAAAGATCTTCAATTCAAAATCAGGAAGCGTAATAATAATGTTCTCCGAATGAACATCAAAAATAAGACCTTCTTCATTGGCTAAAAACTTTGTAGCTTCGATGACTCGATTGAAATCGACAGCTATCTTACGTAGTTGGGATTTCGAAACCAAGCCAAATCGATGCGAATTAAAATTTAATTTCCAACGAGGAAAAAACTTATCCAAGATTACACCCTGGTTGATTTTTTCATTTTTTACCGTGAACTCCTTCAAGTGTTTTCCAGCCAATAAAGGTTGTTGGTCACAAGGAGTGAGACTGACTGAGGGAACTTTCCAAGGTGTATTTCTCACTTTGATTCCCATAAAAAATCGAGTCGGAATCACAAGCTCTTTAAGTAGTGACTTTAGCTTCCAATAATGTAAGCGCTCTAAACCCAATCGCCGAAATTTAAATTCTATTTCATCTTTCTTGCCATCAAACATTGTTTTAGATTGCAGAAAGTCTTTCAGCGCAATTTCTTCTTTCTTCAAATATCGATTTAGATCTTTCCCTACCTCTTTATATAAACTTCCAAAAAGTGAATCAGAAGGTAACTTAGATTTTCCTATCTTTACCACTTGGTTCCATGGTAATTTATAAACAAATTTATAAGAACCTCTACCAATATAATCTTGGTTACTAAGAGGCAAAAAATTATCTAGATATTCTCTATGGTACCGATGCGTGATTCGAAAAACATGAGAAACAGGAAATGCCCATTCATAGAACTTTCGAAAAGGACCCGATTGCCGTAAGACTTCATCAACGGGCAAATCCTCCATTGGGATAGGCGGATTTGCATCATCCTTATCTGGGTCAAAGAATAGTTCCTTATCTAGTCCTTTTTCTAATAAGTCCAAAAACTGAGGTATCTTGCTTTGGGTTGAAGACCATAGAGAGGAAACTTTGTCCCGAATCTGCTGGATTCGAGATGGTTTTTCCTCAGGACTTTGCATCTACTTCCCCCACGGGAGTACTTTCGGATACTCTGATAAAGAAGTCTTTGAATCGAGAGCTTTTTTTAGCGAGGAGTCCATCGCTTCATCATACCACCAAAATTCTATAGCCATTCTTTCATCACCATATACACCTAATGGCAACTTGGGTTGACCAAATTTTCTCCAGTATAACAACCGTGTGTTGTTAAGATGCCAAAGGAGAACATATGGGTATTCCTTATAAACCAGACGATCAATCTCTTTTACAATTTGATTACGCTTTTCTAAATTGAATTCTGTTTTTTGCTTTTCTATAAGCTGGTCAACGGCAGCAGATTTGAAGCCAGGCAAATTTGGCTGGCCTTCCTCATCGGCGTATTTTGAATGCCACTGTGCCTCTGGGTCTTTGAAAATTCCAGAGCCCCAGGCTGCCCAAGTCATATCAAAATCATATTTGTCTACTTTTGCGCTCCAAGCAGCCAAGTCCAATGTATCAATATTTGCAGTGATCCCTAATTCCTTGGCTCTCTCCAGGAAAACGGTGAAATATTTTTCGGTCTTTTTGTCCCTATCCAAAATGGTAAACGTAAATATCTTCCCATCTTTTTCCAATTGGCCTTTTGCATTCGGTTTCCAACCTGCCTCTTTCAGCAATGCGCGAGCTTTTTCCACATTGAAGTCTACAACTTTGTTTGGATTTAACGAATTTCCAAAATAATAGTCCGGGTAATAACTATTGGTTGCCTCATACTCACCATAAGCGAGTTTTTCAATCATTGTCTTTCGATCAACTAAATGTGCAATTGCTTCCCTTACCCTTCGGTCGGAAAATATTTCTCTACGCATATTCATCGCCCAACCCTGAAAACCGACTGGTTTTAAGTTAAAGATACGTTGTTTGGCGATCCAATTTTTATCAAATGCTTCTCCAGTTGCTTCTTCTTTCCAGACGTGCGCAGTATACACGGGATATAGATCCATATCTCCTTTTTTGAAAGCCTGTAAAGCAACGGCTTCCTCGTTAAAAACTTTATAAATCACCTGATCAAAGTTAAACTTTCCTTTATTGAATGGATATGCTCTTTGCCACCAATCCGATCTACGCTCTAGTTTTATGTAACGAGATTTTTTCCATTCCAAAATCTTATAAGGGCCTGATACAACTGGGAATTCAAAATTTTCTTTATTAAAATCTTTTCCTTCAAAATGGTGTTTTGGTAAAATATACAGACTTGATGCCAATTCATTGAAGTTATTCCAATGAACTTCTTTTGCATAAAAAACAAATGTAGAAGCATCTATTTTCTTGGGTCTTTCAAATCGAGAAAGAAAGATTCGAAAAACAGCAGTTGCATTTTTAGGATTCATGATGGTGTCATAGGTAAAGAGGATGTCATCTGAGGTGACGGGCTTACCATCTGACCATTTTGCATTTTCATCTAGCGTAAATGTAAACTCTCTTTTATCAGAAGAAATCTTCCATGATTTCGCTAGGTATGGAATCGTTTCTAATGTAACAGGATCAAAGTCGGTAAGAGGTTCAAAGAGAGATGTAAAGATACGCGCGGTAGTCGTAAACTGGTCCAGATAATAATTTAAGGACTTAGGAAATTGATGCGAATAAAAGCGAATCCTTCCCCCTTTTTTTGCTTCTGGACTTGCCAATGGGTTTGGCTTTCGCAATGCATCCGGTATTGAATTCGGATTGCCTGTCCATGCCTCATCGACGACTGGATTTAAGGTATCAAAGTTCGAGTCCGAATCTTGGCAGGAAGAGAGGGAAACAACTGAAAGTAAGAAGATAAAAAAAAGTAACTTGCGCATTTAAATTCCTTTGCTAGAGTCTTCCGACAAAATGAAAGATCCCTTCCATCAAACTCTTTTATACGAGATCAACTCAAGGATTTTTTGCTTAGAAAATTCCTGCCGCCTCAGCACAATACCAGAGATATTTTGGGAATCGGAAGAGGTAAAGGCAGCCAATGAGATTTGGTGGATGGGCATTTGGGAACAGAGCCCTGCCTCCCACAATATCGCGGCAAAGCACCCCGATCTCCAAGAAGAATTCAAAAAGAGTAAAGAGCATCTTTCGGAAAAAGACATTTTGGCCTCACCCTATGCGATATATGAATATAAACCCAATCCTCTTCTCACCTCAGAACAGGAGCTAGGAGAACTTAGAGAGATAATGAAAAGAAGAGGTAAATCTCTCATCCTCGACTTTGTACCCAACCATATGTCTGTTGATACCAGTTATCTTACCAATAAACCGCATCTTTTTTTACAAACTGAAATCGCAAACCAAAACTCCTTCATTTTCCAAGGAACTCGGTATGCACATGGTAGAGATCCTTACTTCGATGCTTGGACGGACACGATCCAATGGGATTTTTCCAATGAAGAAACTCTTTCCTTTCACATTGATATTCTTCTCTACATTGCTCAATTTGCTGATGGTGTTCGGTGTGATATGGCTATGCTTCCGCTTGAGGATGTTTTTGCATCTACTCATGGCAAACGCGCTCTTCCTTATTGGGGTCCACTCATAAAAACTATAAAATCAAAATACCCAAATTTTAAATTTTATGCAGAGGCATATTGGAACCGCGAATACGAATTACAATCATTAGGCTTTGATGCAACATATGATAAAACTCTCTATGATCGATTTGTGAATGGCGATGCCTTCGCCATCAAAGCTCACCTTACTGCCGATCAAAACTACCAAAACAAATCCATTCGATTCCTGGAAAATCATGATGAGGACCGAGCGATGAAGGTTTTCCAAGACCAGTCATTATTTTACTTTTCACTTTTGTGTTTCTTGCCAGGAATAATTTTATACTACCAAGACCAAGTGAACGGATTTGAAAAAAAACTTCCTGTTCAACTCGGAAATAGAGATTTAGAAGAAACCAAAAAACCAATCAGGTCTTTTTATGATCGAATATTCTCAAATATGCAGAACAGAAAGCACCCTCATCGGGAAATTCCAGAATACTATCTGTATACGGACGGAGAAATTCTGCCCTATCTCTTGACCTGCGAACCGAATAGAAAGGAGCTCATCATTTTAAATTTGATGCAGTACCCGATGTCCGGCCGGATTTTTTTAACAGGTGAAAACTTTCCTAAGGCGGAACTAAAGGATTTGATCAGTGGTTCTTCCTTTCCTCGACCTACTTCCGAAAAAGAGGGACTGTACTTTTATTTAGAAGCAAAAGAAGCACAATGGTTCATTTTTTAACCCTTTCTGCAAAAATGACACCATTGATGAATCGTAAATTTTCTAAAATTTCCTTCAGTTGATCAAGATGTTCGACTTCTAACATAAATTTTGCGGTAAGGGTTCCATTCGAGTGCGAACTTGCACCTGCTTCTAAAATGTTGGTTTCAGTGGACGAAATGCACTCAACCATGGAAAGATAGATCCCTTGCACATCCCGAGCGCGGACTTCAATTTGTACGGGTATCGGTTCACCAGGACCTTCCCACCGTACAGGTATGGTTTTCATCCATTCCACTTGTTTATTTGCGGTTTCGCAGTCTTTTTTGTGTACGCTGACACCACGACCTCTTGTAATAAAACCAATGATCTCATCACCAGGAATCGGAGTACAACAAGAGGCAATGCGAACGGGCACATCTGTCCAACCAGCGACCGAAATACCATATTCTTTTGAATCTTTTTTTGCCGTATTACTCTTGTAAGGCTTTTTTACCTTTGCCCTTTTGATCTCTTTGATGGCATTCTCATCAATTACAGATTGAGGATCTGAAACGGTAACCATTGTATCTTTTTGAGATTCTTCTTGGAGCTTTCGAAAATATTGTCTAAGCTTTTGCCTGGCCGAAGCAGTTTTGACAATACGTATCCAAATCGGAGAAGGTTTTGTATTTTTATCTGTCACAATCTCAACTTGGTCACCCGATTTTAACTCTGTCCTTAAAGTTACCATCCGACCATTGACTTTTCCACCCTTAGCATGTAGACCGACATCTGTATGGATACGAAAGGCATAGTCTAATACCGTTGCACCTTTCTGCATTTCCATAATCTCTCCTTTCGGAGTAAAAACAAATACCTCATCTTCGTGTAGATCGTATTGCAGCTCTTCTAAAAACTCTTTGGAATCTAAATTTGGATCCTGCCATGATTTCAATACTTCTAACCATTTGAGTTTGAATGCGTTTTCGATTCCATTTTGTAGAGAGATATTTGTTTTGGATAAGGTTGTGGATTCTTTATATGCCCAATGTGCAGCGATCCCATTCTCTGCAATGGCATTCATTTCTTTCGTGCGAATTTGAACCTCCATTGGCTTTCCATCTGGGCCGAAGACTGTTGTATGGAGTGATTGATATAAATTGGTCTTTGGCGTCGCTATATAGTCTTTAAAACGTCCGGGTATGGGAGTCCAAAGTGTATGGACAATACCTAGGACGCCATAACAGTCCTTAATTTCATTTGTAATGATACGTACTGCTCTTAAATCGAAAATTTCCGAAAAGGATTTTTCTTTTGTTACCATCTTGCGATAAATAGAGTAAAAATGTTTTGCCCTACCTTCAATCTTTGCATCAATATTAATTTCAGCTAATCTCTGTTTTAAGATGATTTTTATCTTTTCTATATATTCATCTCTTTCAGATTTTTTGGCAGAGACTCTCTTTTTGATTTCTTGGTATTCTTCTGGGTGTAGAGACTGGAATGCTAAATCTTCTAACTCGAACTTTACCTTATATACTCCTAACCTACCAGCAATGGGTGCATATAAAGATAAGACTTCTTTCGCAATCCTTCTTTGTTTTTCTACAGGTTGAAACTTGAGAGTTCGGACATTGTGTGTTTTATCTGCTAATTTTATGAGCATCACACGGACGTCTTTTATTGTAGCTAACAACATCTTTCGGATATTTTCAGCTGCCTCTGACTCTTTTGATTGGGATTTAATTTCAGAAATTTTTGTTACACCTTCTACAAGGGCAGCAATGTCATCTCCAAATTCCTTAGCCATATCATCTTTGCTGTAATTGGTGTCTTCTACAACATCGTGAAGAAGACCTGCCGCAATTGCACGTTCATCCAAACCAAGATCATCTAATACAGATGCTACATTCATTGGATGGATGATATATGGCTCACCAGATAATCGCTTTTGGCCATCATGCATCCTATAGGCGACGTCATAGGCTTTTTTGACTAAATTTACTTTTTCCGAGCCTAGTCTCTTTTCGATTGCTTGGAATAATTCTTCCTCAGATTGAATGTCTTGGTAGAGACCCATCAATGAATCTCCAAACTGATATCTAAAAATTTTACAGTATGGGTGAGATAACCCATACTAACACCGATTTGGTTGAGGCTCGAAAGTTCTTGGAGTTTTTCTGGAGTAATTCCTCCAGAACATTCAATGAAAATACTTGGTTTTTGCTTTCGAATTGTCTCTACCGCAACTTTCGTATCTTCTATTGAGAAATTATCCAGTAAGATAATATCCGGGTCCGCTTCTAATGCATCTTTGAGTTGAGCTAGGCCATCGATTTCCAATTCAATTTTTTTGTCGGGGTATTTCTCACGCACAAGCCGAACAGCCTCTCCAATGGAACCTGCCTTCGCAATATGATTATCTTTTAGCATTGCCATATCAGATAAATTCAATCGATGGTTCCAAGCACCGCCGGTATAAACTGCATACTTTGCTAATTTACGGTAGGCAGGTAAAGTTTTTCGGGTATCAAGGATGATTAGATTAGGGTATTGTTTTACCACCTTATGCGCATTTGTGGCAATTCCTGAAAGGTATTGAATGAAATTGAGTAAGGTTCTCTCCATTTTAAGGATAAGTTGAAGAGATCCGGATAATTTTCCGATCTCCATTCCAGGGCTGAGGATGGCTCCATCCTCTTTCCATGCTTCGTAGGAAACTTGTCCCCCAGCTTTCTTTAGCAAAGCAAGGATCACCTGCGTTCCACACAACACGCCACTGTCCTTTGCAAGGAGAGTTGCTTCCGCTGTCTCTCCCTGGTGGAACAAACTTTCTGTCGTGATGTCACCTTCCGGCATATCTTCCGCCCAAGCCAAATCGACAAGAGGAAGAAAGTCCTCTACAACGAGACTCTTGACTGCTTGTGTATACCCTCTTTCCATATCAACATCCTCTAGGCAAAAAAAAAGCCGCCCCTAGGGACAGCTTCTTCCTTTGATTCAAAAAAGGAATCTATTTCGTAGGTGCCTTTCCGATCTTTCCAGTTTTAGGAGGAATCTTTAACTTCTGTTTTGGATAGATCAAATCCTTGTCCTTAATTTTGTCTCGGTTCGCTTGGAAGATACGTTTCCAAAGCTTTGAGTTTTCGTAGACTTCTGGTTTCTTTGCGATTCTCCAAAGGCACTCCGCTGGGTTTGTTTTTCCAACAGTATACTCTTTCCAACCGTTTCCAAGGTCTCGAATGCGTGAGCCAGCATCATCTCCGGTCTCTTCGTCGCTTGCTTTTGTTTCTTCTTTGGCTACCTTGTCTTCTTTTGGTTTTGTCTCTGTTCCTTCTACATTTGTTGCTTCACGAGTTCGGAACATCTTTGGATTGGATGATTTGATGCCTTCAACTTGGTCGATCGAGATTTCTGCCAAACGAATGGCTTCTTCGGACTGGGCAATGGAATCTTCATACTTTTCTTGTTCTAAGGAATTGGATGAACTTGCTAAGGATTCATTGGCAGCTCCCAGATTTTCCTGAGCACTTGCGTAGGCATCCTTAGTGTTGGGTGATTTTGTAAGCGCATCAGATTTTAGCTCCGCAAAACGGCTGTTTGCGTCCTCTACAACATCTCTTGCTTGCCCATTTCTTGCCTTCGCTTGGTCCTTAACTGAACTAGCCAAAAGACCCGGTGCTGCCGCTCTTGCTGTTTTGATCTTTTCTTCGGCAGACTTTAACTTGCCTGCTTCAATGTCAGCATATGCGGAACGAATGCGCGCTCGTTCTTCTTCGATAGAGGGGTTTTGGCCGTTTGAATAGCGAGATGCTTTTTCCAAACTTTGGTCAACTTCCTCGGCAGATTTGCGTATCATATCAGATCGTTCCATAGCAACAGCTTTTGCTTGTTTGCCGGCTACTTTGGATTCTTCAAATAAGCGGTAGGCCTCTTCATACTCATTCAGAGCCAATAAGCGCTTTTCTTCCTTTTTCTTTTCGTCGTCTTCTTCTTTTAAGTACGCTGCCAAAGAGGAATCAGCTTGGCTCAATTTTGCCTCACCCGCCTCTTTCAGAGATTGCGCTTTTTTGAAGTCCTCGGCAGATGTTTCTTGTGCATTGGCTTCATCTGCGGCATCTAACTGAGCGATCGCCTCTTCACGGGATTTGGCAGTTAGTTTTGGTAAAGTCTTTTCGAGGGCATCATAAGCTTTCGAAATCGCGTAGTCAGCGCTCTTTTTGGAATCTGATGCTTTTTCTTCCGCTGCAAAATCATTGGCCGCTTGTAGACTTTTCTTTGCCTCTTGGAATTCGTCAGGGGAATACTCTTCCGCTTTTAAACCTTCGGCTCTTTCCACTTGGGATTTTGCCAAAGCCAGTTCCTTTAAGGGCAACTCTTGCCCGCAGTTCCATAGCATTGGTAGCAAAAAAGCCAAGCCAATGATTGCTGATTGTTTCCTAATCAAAGGTAACATAATGATCTCCTTGCGTATGTTGGGGGTAGGGAGAAAAGAAAGCTCGAGGCTCTCTTTTCTATTTGAACGCAGCTGTTGCTTCGTCTTCGCTGTCGAAGATTTCAAAAAATGAGGTTAATTTAGTAAGCTCAAACACCTTTCTTACCGAGCCAGCTACATTGATGATTTTTAAGCCACCTTGGTACTTTTTAAGATTGGAAAGGCTGGAAATTAGAGCTCCGATCCCAGAGGAGTCAATATAAGAAACTTTCTCTAGGTTGATCACGATGCAGTACTTTTGCTCTTCGATCAATTTGGCAATAACATCCTTAATTTCAGGAGCGTTGTAAAGGTCGATCTCCCCGTTGATATCGAGGACTACGATTTTATCTTTTTCCCTTCTAGTGATTTCCATGTGTGTCCAGAGACTCCTCAGCGAATCTACACTTCGTGTAGAAATGACGGTACAATCACATTCAAAAAAAACAGAAACGTCAACTGAATATTTTTATACCCCATACAATTTTTTCCAGTGAGCATAAAATTGAGGGAATTCGTTGGCTGAAAGGGAGGCTCTGAGCTCTGCCATAAACTGGTACATAAAATATAAATTGTGATAGGTGGAGAGACTAAAGGCGGTCAATTCCTTTACTTTATGTAAGTGCCTTATGTATCCTAAACTATAGGTTTGGCAGACCTTACATTTACAGTTTGGATCAATTGGAGCCGTTGAGAGCCTATGGCTTTCGTTTCTGAGGTTGATTTTGCCTCTGCTTGTAAAGACTTGGCCATTGCGTGCGTTTCGTGTGGGCAAGACACAATCAAACATGTCAATCCCTTGTTTAACTGACTCAAGGATATCAGGCACAGTCCCTACACCCATGAGATAATGTGGCTTATTTACAGCCATGTGAGGTGCGAGGAATTGGATGGTTTTTTGGAATTCTTTTCTTGGCTCCCCAACAGAAAGCCCGCCAATGGCAATGCCTGGGAAGTCCATAGCCTGTAGTTCGGTTAAACTTTTCAAGCGCAGGCTTTCTTCCGTTCCCCCTTGGACGATACAAAACAAATTTTGATTTTGTGGGTCTTTTTGCCAATACTCTATAGAGTTTTTTGCCCAACGATGGGTTCTATCGAGGGCCAACTCCAATCTTTCCGTCGAACTTCCGTAAGGTGCACAATCATCCAAAACCATCATGATATCTGATCGAATAGACCTTTGGATGTCTATGACTGATTCTGGAGTGAATTTATGGTAACTGCCATCAACATGCGACTGAAAACGAACTCCGTCTTCTTCAAATCGAAACAGACTCGCAAGTGAAAAGACTTGAAATCCACCAGAATCCGTAAGCAGAGCTTCGGAATAGGACATGAAAGGTTTTAATCCACCAAAATGATCAAGAACTTCTGTTCCAGGCTTGAGGTAGAGATGGTAGGTATTGCCAAGGATCAGTTTGTATCCGATTTCTCGTATGTCATCTGAATCCAGCGACTTTATAGAACCTCTCGTTCCCACAGGCATAAAGACTGGTGTCTCGACTTCAACATTTCCAAGACTTAGCTTTCCTAGTCTCGCAAAACTCGTCGGGTCATTGCCCAATACTTGAAACCTAAGACTCACTATTTCTTATTGTATTCGCAAGTATCAACATTTTGGCAAACACCATAGATATTGAGGTGGTGGCCGGTGATCTTAAACCCATTCTTTTCAGCAGCATTTTTTTGTAGGTCTTCGATTTGTTCATCAATGAACTCGACAATGCGACCACACTGAACACAAATAATGTGGTCATGGTGTTTGTGGCCTATGATGTGCTCATAGTATTTATAATCTTTGCCAAAATCATGCTCTTCCAAAAGACCTGCTTCCACCATAATGGAGAGGATGCGATAAATTGTGGCCTTAGAAATTTTGTCTTTGCTATCTTTTAGCTCATATAACAAACCTTCGGCGGTGAAATGGTTATGAGTGGAAAAAATTTTCTCGGCCACCAATAGCCTTTGGTTCGTAATCTTGAGACCTTTTTCTTTGAGATACTGCTCAAAGACTGTCATCTCAGCCTTTGTGTCTTCTGTTTCGTTATGTTCGAGTGCCAAAGGAATCCTCCAAAATTTTAATCAATTTCATTCAATCGACTTCACCAGCCAATGAGTAGTACCAGGCTCTTTCTGATTCCTCTGCAATCCTCAATGCCGTTACCCTGAGCAATCGGTTTTGGGCTTCTTCTTCGGATTCTCTGTAGCCAAGTTGGGTAGAAAAATGAGCTCTCCCTGGGACCTCGTTTCTCTCTAAGGCAAGTTTTCTACCTGAGTTTGCTTCTACAAGTTCCAAACGGGTCACCATAAATAGTTCAGAGGAAAGGTGTTGGTCAGCCAAATCCATCAGATCTCCCACTTTTTGGTAATGGACAATCTCAGCGTAGAGACGGTAGGTAGCCTTTGTTTTGTCCCGAGTGCTGAGGAAACGCCCCCTCCGATCGATTTCCTCTTGGATCATCTGGGTCAAGCGTGTGTGAAGCCCTGCTCCATAGGTATTGTTTCTCACATTTTGCACATAGAGTATCCGAGCATTGTCAGGGATAGGCACGCCTTTGATTTTAGGTGGGCGGCCGGGTTCTCTCTGGAAGAGGCTACAGGAAACTGATGAGAAAAGGATTAGGGAGAGAAGGAGTTTCATTCAGAGAATCCAGCACCCATACTGACTAGATCGCTCCGTATGTCAAGGGAATCGGGTTTGACGAGAGCTAGTTCCTGCTTGAAGCTTTTCATTTGAAATGAAAACATTTTCTATGTTTTTTCCATTTTTCTTATTTTGTTTCTACCTCGGCTCGGTACCACTTTTCAGCGAGGACATCCCTTCTCCCATACCTAAGGACAAAGTAGGTCTCCCTTTGCCTTACCATTCCCCAGTCTCTGGAACCTTCGCTGAAATTCGAAACCACAATTTGCATTTAGGTTCTGATTTTAAATCCTATGGCTTAAATGGTCATAGCATCTTAGCAACGTTTGATGGATATGTAGATGAGATTTTTTATTCAAAAGTGGGATATGGCTTATCGTTAAACATTTACAATCCAAATTACCGAGTTAAATCAAAGTATGCCCACTTACACTCATTTGCTGGTAAGTTGCCTGATCTCGAGAACTTAAGGAAGGCTTTACTTTTTATGGGTGAAAAGGAAGGCTTTAAGATTAAATTACCTACGGGAATGTTTTCTGCAAAGAAAGGCGATCCCATTGGAAAAACAGGAGAATCAGGCTCAGGGATTTCACACCTTCATCTAGAATTTCATTCGGAAAAGTTCCGCATCAACCCACTTTCCTTCCCTGCATACCAAAAAGGTGATGTGACTCCTCCAACCATACTTTCTTTTTTAATCGAGGGGGATCAAATCGCAAAACCAATTCTCCTCAACGCAAAAGAAATCCAAAAAGGAAAATACAAACTGTACGATACTGATGATCGTTTAGTAGAGAGTTTGTCTCTATCTGGAAATTTAAAGTTGAGAATCGGTGGTTATGATATCATTCGATCTAGAAACAAAAACAATGTGTATGGTATGGATCTGTCCATTGATGGCAAAGAAATATTCTCCCGCAAATTTGATTTTTTAAGTGCGAGTGGCGAAATTGAAAAACACCAATTCTATGATGTTAATCGTTCTTCCTTATCGCCACCAGTTTATTTTTACCATTTGTACGACCAAAAAAAGATGCCTGCCCCTGAGGCTTATTCTATCCAACTGAGTAGCTATAAACCTGGTTCCAAATTAGAAATAGAGGCAGCTTTATTCGATGCGGCAGGCAATCGATCTGTCCTTTCATTTTCCATTCTGCACGAAATAAACGGAGCACCAAAACCTAGCCTAAGCCAGATCACACAAAAGAAATTTCTTTCAAAAGATAAAGTCCTAAGCTTTGATATAAGTTCAGTCCAGACATCTGGGAGTGGGACCGTAGAGATAGAAGAGTATGAAAACTTAGATCAGATTCCATTTAAAATACCAAAAGATCTAATCCTTAGAAGTAAAATCTATAGGATCACAACGAACCACTTATCGTGGAAAGGAGAGGCTTCGGGTGAGTTTTTACCAACGCAAGGCTCAAGTAGCAAAGACGCACTTTTCTTCTGGGATGAATCGATCAAAAACTTTTCTTATTTCAAACAAAAGAGAAAAGCTTCCGGGTTTCAATTCCAGCTAGCTAAGTTAGGCTATATTATGGTACTAGAGGACAAATCTCCACCCTATGTTCTCCCGATGACCTCACTGGCAAGGCATATAGAATTACCTGAAATCAGAGAGCAGTGTTTTGAGGATAGATTTTATGTCCTCGGAGATAGTGGAACCGGCTTCAAAACAAATGTAGAACTACTTCTGGATGGGCAAGCCTACCCCTATGAATATGACCCAGACCGTACCGCGATTCGCGTGAGTCTACCAAAGTCACTATATAAAGAAAGACCCTACCTTCTTTTGGAAGTTAGGGCCTTTGATTATGCTGGCAACGTATCATTGCCATTTATCGATGTGATCGCTACTAAAGGCTGGAAGTTAGATACTCAAACCTCTTGCCCACTCATTGAGTAGCGAGAAATCTCTAAGACCTCATAAACGGTTTCCGTACTTCCAAAAGTTAGGGTAGCTTCATTGCCTACGTATTTTCCAAGTAAGGACTTTCCGAGAGGTGATTGGTAAGAAATGATATTTTTTTCCGTATCTGCATCCCAAGCACCTAAGATGGAGTAAGTGATGATTTCCCCAGTTTGTTTGTTTTTCAGTTTAACAGAAGTTCCGATAGAAACTCGTTCTGTCTTGACTTCACTCAAATCCAGGATACGTGCACTCTTGAGCTCAGCTTCCAACTTCTTGATCGCAGCTTGCAATTGAACTTGTTTTTCCATCGCCGCTTTGTATTCAGCATTTTCTCGAAGGTCACCTTTCTCTTGCGCCTCACCGATATCTCGAGAGTTCTCTACCATCTCTACATTCAATAGATGTTCAAATTCAAGTTTCTTTGCATTGAATGCTCGACGAGTCACAAGTACTACATCTGCAGGTAGGCTCGACAATGGATCTTCCTCGCCTTCCTCCTCACCTTCATACTCATCCCAAACGATGTTTGGCTTCACTTCTTGGATGAGTTGGTGCAATTGATCCTTTTCTAAATCGGTCACATATGGTACTTCTCTAAAAAGAGCATATAGCTTACGAACGTATTCGTCATCTCCCTTCTCGAGTGTCTCTCTAAGGAGAGTATTGTCCTTTCCAAACAAAATATCCATTGCTTGGTTTTTTAGCTTGGTACCTTTTTCTTCGATTTTCGCCAAAGGTTTTAAGATTCGGAACACACGTAATACGAGGTCTTCTTCAGAAACTTTAAGCCAGTCGAATTTCCAAGTATGTGAGAGAATGGATTTAGCTACCCAGAGGAATACTTCCGGGTGTTCTTTTGATCGATTCAATACACTCTCAACAAATTGATTGAGTTCTATGTATTTCTCTTCAGATACCAAGTTTTGGAAAACAGATCTGTTTACCTTCACTGGCACTTCAAATAGAAGCCCAATCAAAATCTCAATTGCTTTCGGATGGTACTTTCTAATAAGATCTTTAAATCCTTTTTTGATATCCGTGTTATCCAAAGATTTAGAAATCTTAAGTGCTTCCTCCTTGGTGAAGGATTGAACCAAAGATTGAAGCTCTGTCTCGCGGATTTGGTGAGTAAACTCTTCAGAAGGCCATGACTTAGCTGCTTCGTTTAAGAAAAGATATGCGGAAAGTTTTCGGATAGGATCCTTTGCATTTTCCTCATCCACGTAATATGATATGAAAAAGTCAGCAGATTCCGCAGTTTCCTCACCATCTCTCGAAGCTTCCATAGCGATCTCAAGTTTTTTGGAGTGGTCAGTGAGAGCTTGGAACTTTTGCATCAAAGTTTCGGCATGAGTGATTGGTTTTTCATGTAAAACCACCTCATCCTTCTTCTTTGGGTTCATTCCAATATTTGCTTCTTTTTTAAGAACAGTTTTTACCTTGGTCCACCATTTTGACCATTCATCCGCTTTTAAGAAAGTGCCGATCAATTCGGTCTTCATGTCGGCAACCATCATACGGTTGTCATACGAGCGTAAGAGCTCCTTTAAAAATTCAGACAGGTTGTCATTAAAAAGTGCCTTAACTTCTTCTTTGTTTTCATAGTTGTGCACCCAGATATGATCTTTCTTCAATGGTTTCAAAGAAGTAATCGCCATTTGAATAGATAGTTTATGGTTTTTCTTTTCTTCGAAATCTACAAAAATGGAATCCCCAGTCTGGGAAATGGAAGTTATCTTTCCGACACCCCAGTTTCTATGCATTACATAGTTTCCAGTATCAAAAACGATATTTCTTTCGAAATTGGTTATACAAACTTTAACAGGTTTACGGTTGTTGCCTAGCTCACTCATCTTTAGAAAATCTTCTAAGAGCGAGTGGTTTACATATTTTTGTTTGTAAGCACGGATCAATTCGTTCCTTGCTTTTTGCGAGCCTGGCTCATGCTCCAAAATCTTTTTGAGAAAGTAAATAACACGATCCCAATCTTCCATGGCCTTATAGGGCTCAACCAATGGATACAGAAGTCCGACTAGACGGGTTTTCTCACGGTTGCCTAGAAGGATCCTCTCAATCTTATCAAAGAAGGTAATGTCTTCATAATTGTTCTGAACAAGTATCGCCCAGATCTCTTCCATTGGCTGGTAGTCTTTGTTCTTAGCAAATATCTCGGCAGCATGTTTGAGGTAAGAGATCGCTTTACCACGATCTTCTTCCATAATGGTGAGAGCGTATTTTTTTGCAATATCAGGATTCTTTTTGTCCTTTGTTGCGAGCTTTTCTAATACTACTTTTAACTCTTTATTTTTTTTGAGCTTATCAAGTGCCTCAGCTTTCACGCGCAAGGCGAGGATTAAATCTCCAAAGCGCAAAATAGAATCTGTGATGTATTCTATGATCGCCCATTTGCCATGAGCTTTGAAGCTGTCTAAAATATTCTTTGCAAGGTTGGCATCACCTAAGGGGTCTTCCATAAAGGAAAGAATCATCAGCATGTACTTTGCTGAAATAGATTCTGGGTGCTCCTTAAAATGATCCTCAATCTTTTGTTTTGCGAGATTGAGCTTTCCTTCCGCTTTGTAAGCTTCTATGATATCGTCATAGATCTTAAATTTGGAGGCGTGTACTGAGCTGGCGTCAGCTCTTACATAAATTTCCTCATTAAAAAGTGCTGTCAGCTTATCTTGGTCAGCTGTTTGATTCGATTTATCTTCGGTAATAGTCTCGGGCATGAGAAGAATCTCCCTCTTCGAATTTCCTATGAAGGGTTGTCAATGTTCCAAACGTTGTTACGGTAAATTTAGCGATGAATCCGCAAAAAGAACAGTCCTAGTGCTAAAATCCTGTGATTACGTGTTCTTGTAAAGTACAAAAAACCCGGCCAATTGACCGGGTTTTGTACGGTTTTAGGAGTGAACCGTGGTTTTATTTGCCTTGTTGGCCACCGCAGTCGCGAACCTTCGCACCTGTGGAGATGGCACCAGATTTTTGGAGCATTTGTTCCAACTTAATTTTGTTTTTACAATCTTCTTCATCGAAATCTAGGTTGGCTCCATCGAAGTGGACTTCAAAGGTATCAGCCAAAACTCTTAGCTCGTCAAAGAAAAGGTATACTGTCTCACTTCCGGTCTTCGGTGTAGAACGTACCTTAAACTGTTTGAACACAAGGTTACGTGTGGCAGGGAAGGCACCTGCTTCTTGTGGAATCCCTGGAGGGATGTTCACTTGGAGAGGTCTCCAACCAACGAAGTCCAAAGAGCCAAATTGGAAGATATGGCTATTGCCATTATAATCCTCTAACCAGCCTTCTAACTCGTATTCGTTTCCTCTGCCCAAAACCCAAATCGAAACTGCTTTTACGTTTCCTGGAGTTTCGATACCGTAGATCTTGTCGAATTTCTTTTGGTTGTTGTCATCGATATAGGGCCTTGGTCGAGTGATCTCATATTCTGGAATTTTAGGAGGACGGATTGTCACAACATTATAGCCAGGGTAAGTAAATTGAAATTTCACACCTAAAACTTTCGCACTACCTGGATCTACGTTTTTCACGTCAGTCGGTTTACCAGGAACGAGCTTCACTTCTCGCATCACCAAAGGAGACTTCACTGGGTCATTCAACACAGGGCTATATTTATTGTTCTCATCGAACTTCATGTCGCCTGTTCCGTCTTTGTTGACACCGTCTTTGTCAGTAGACACTTCCCAACCGTATGGTGCGGCTGCTGGAGGGTTGTCCCAAGACTCGATGGTGATGGCTTTGAGTTCCATAGCAGCGATGTCATTTCCGTTCGCTGTTTGAACCCCACTATCCACTCGGTATTGCGCCTGCGCAAATCCCAAAAGTGAGATAGAGATAAGGGTTCCGATTGCAAGGATTGTAAGTTTTTTATTTTCCATAATGGATGCCTATTTCTCCTTTTACCAATTGTCCTTGATCTCAGATCCAGGGTATTTGGATTCTGAACGATCTGCACGCACTTGAAGGTCATCTACATAAAAGTAGAATTCACCCGCAACTTCATGAGTATCTGAAGTTACAAAAAGGGAGACAAAATGTAAGTTTTTGTCCAAAAGCGCAAAACGAGTGCTTTGTGGGATGTATCCTGGAATGGTTGCGGTTAATTTTCTCCAACCAAAAAAATCCAATTTACCCATTCTAACATTGTGAGTATTGTCTTTGTAATCACGAAATTTTGCAAAGAGTGTATGTCGGTATTTTCTACCCAACACCCAAACAGAGATTTGTCTTACTTTTCCTTTGATGATATATTCATGTGGAGGATAAAGTTCCACTCGATCAAAACCTTTTGTGGAAAAAAATGTTTTCACACCCAATATATGGTTCTTTTCGATTTTATCCCCGCCATTGTCTGGCACGGTTTTTTCATCAAAAACGTCTTTGATTAGTCCTCTTTGAACGAGTTTAAGCGTTCTCGTTTCTCCAAGCGGAGTTGTCGATTTGACTCTCCAATCTTCAGACTCTTCAAAATCATCTAAAATGATTTTTCTGAGTGGACTATCCTCATCGTTCGCTGCCGCTTGTTGACCGCCAGGACCTTCCGCCTGTGCATACAACAAACCTATCGAAAGGAAGAGGCCTAACATTAGTTTGGTCATTCCTATTTTCCCCATGAAACTCACTCCTAAATGGCTCTAAACCGGGTCCTTGGTAATATCATTATCGGATATTTGGCTTTTGAATTTATACAAGATTTCGATCATTCGATCGATTCCTTCAGCAGGAAGAAAAATCGAGGACTTCTTACTGTTCGACCACTCCGACACCTTCAGGTAAAAGCCAGCTTGGTTTTTCTTTAAATCCACGAGAAAGGTCTTATTTTGGGTAACGATCTTCTCGGTTAGGATTTCGGGGTCCACCATGCATTCCTTCTCCCTGCCTAAAGCAATTATCGGCCAACTGAGCCTATTCCTTAGCCAGATTCATAAGAATCGGAAAAAGGAGGGGTTTTTTTCCATAAGCTCAGTCGTTCCGATCAAACATAGTGCACTCGGAAGCGAAAGTTAGGCAAATCGTTTTCTAAGTTCACGCGCATAGGTCAAATCGTGGGTCAATTTGCGTAGGCGTTTGATGTAGTAGTGTGTGACTTCTTTGTAGAATTTGGTCTCCATGGTTTGGTTTTTTTGGAACATTTCTAGGAGATCTTGGTAGCGGAGCTCATAGAGTTCTGAATTTTCTTTCGCTTCTACCTTTGCGGAGCGTTTTTCGCCATCAAAAAAAGGCAATTCTCCGAAATGATCCCCCTGCCCCAATGTCACCAAGTTCACATCATCTCCTTGGTTGGTCGCAGTGGAAATCTGGAGGGTTCCATACTTCACGATGAACATGGACTGGGCTTCCTCTCCTATGTCATAGAGAACATTTCTGGGGGGAAGGTGGACTTCGGTGACTTTTTCTGCAATATGCAACAATTCATCCTGGTTTAAGGTACGGAAGAGATAGATTTGTTTAAGGCTCTCTACTTTAGGATTCATTCAAACTCCTGGCTACCTAGAGAACCATGTTATGATTTCTCCTTTTGGCAAGAGAAAAACCAAACATAGGAAGGCAGCTATTTCTGTACATTTTGTGGCAGTTCCGCAGAAAAAATCGTAGAAGTACTATGAATGCCTGTGATACTACGTCAATGTACGTATCTGGCAAGGCTGAAAGGGGCTAGAGGGAACTGGAATGACACAGAAAAAAACAGTAATTTTGGTAGAGGACCATGCAGTCACACGAGTTGGTGTGAAACACGTAGTAAATTCTTCCAATGATTTCGAGGTTGTAGGCGAAGCAGAACATGCCTCTCAAATTGAACCCTTGCTAAAAGATAAAAACCCTGATTTTATGTTACTCGATCTACGAGTGCCTGGGGAAAATGTTTTGAATATGGTGAAGGATTGGAAAAAGTCTTTCCCAAATCTTAAAGTTGTCACATTAACCATGCTAGATGAACAAACCGTAGTTCATTCTGCCATTGAAGCTGGTGTAGATGGTTATCTACTCAAATCAGATGATCTGTCTAGTCTCACAAAAAATTTGGATGAGATTGCGCAAGGGAAAACGGTATATTCTAAAAATCTAAAATTATCCTTCAACCGAAAGACCCAAGATGGTAAAGTGGCCAACAAAAAAGAAAAACAAATACTTTCCCTATTGGGCCAAGGTAAAACTTACCAAGAGATCGGTGATGACATCGGCTTATCAAAACGAACAGTTGAATACCATGTGGGCCGCCTAAAAGACCGCTTCAATGCAAAAACGGTAGCTGAGTTGATTGGTAGAGCCAAAGAACAAATGCTAATCTAAAGAAATCCGAGGAGTCTCTTGATCTCCAAAAACAATCTCTCATCAGAGACAGTTTTTTTCAAAAATGAATCTCCTCCGATTTTTAAAAGATCTTCTTCTAATTTTTTTCCTGTCTTTGGGTCATTTTGAGAACTAGAGAGCATTAAAGATTTGATCTCTACCATATCAGGGTTGGCATAAAGCTCTGTTAAAAATGTTAATCCATCTTTTTCTGGCATGGAAAAATCAACAATTACCAGATCGGGCCGAAGTTTAGGGATAGATTGTAAAGCATGGTCTGCGTATTCTTCCTCCCAAATCACAACTGGTAAATTTTTCAATATCTTTCTAACTTGGCTACGATAGCCTGGATTGTCATCTAACACGAGTACAACTCGATCGTAATTTGGTAACATAAAGGTAAAATGACTACCTTTTCCTTCCAAAGAATGAGCAACGAGTAAACCACCATGTCGATCACTCACTTCTTTACAAAAGGCAAGGCCAACCCCTGCTCCGAACTCATCTGCAGTCCCTTTTCTGACATAGACGAATCCTTCTTCAAAGATTCGTTCCGCCCAATCTTCAGGAAATCCGATACCTTGGTCGATGATGCTCAGATTCCAGTGTTGGTTGATTTCTTTTGCGCGGATTTCTATAGAAGAGCCTGGGTGGCTGAACTTTATTGCATTGGTAAGGAAATTCCAAAGTAAGTGTTGGATTAGATGAGGATCACCAATCGCAACGGCTGAGTCTGGGATATCCATTTGT
This sequence comes from Leptospira ryugenii, assembly GCF_003114855.1. Classification (NCBI taxonomy): domain Bacteria; kingdom Pseudomonadati; phylum Spirochaetota; class Leptospiria; order Leptospirales; family Leptospiraceae; genus Leptospira; species Leptospira ryugenii. The sequence continues at coordinate 418,773 of NZ_BFBB01000003.1, forward strand.
AAGCGCAGGTTCTTTGTATCAAGTAAACTCTTTGCCTTTTCTTTTAGGCTCTCAAAAACAAGATTGAAATCAAACAATTGGTAGTCAGGAAAGATTGTAGCATTCTGAAAGCGTGAGTATTGGATCAAATCCTCCACCATGGAAAGAAGGTTTTTTAAGCCAATGGACGCATCGTTTAGTACTTGTTTTGTTTTGTCAGGACTAAGGCTTGGAGGTGACTCTGTTAAAAGATTTACAACCGATGAAATTCCAAAGAGTGGAGAACGGATATCATGGGAAACAATTGAGATAAACTTATCCTTCATCTCGCTTGCCTTTTCTGCTTTTTCTTTCTCCTTTCTCAACTCAATCGTCTTCCAATCGACTTCATTTCTTAAATTTGTAGTGAGGTATTCGGCCGTCTCCCAGGCGTACGAATTTCGATTGGCTATTTCATAGGCCAAACAGATAGAATAGAAGGTAAATGCAAATTCAGTCAGGAAGGGAAGTTCCCAGCGATAGAGAAAGACTAATGAATCATATACGGTTGTCGCAAGGATAACGGTAGTTCCCAAAAGAAATACAATCCCGGTGTGTCGTGTGTCTCTGTTTCGAATGATACGATAGATCCCCCGATATGACGTCACCAATAAAACCATCATATAAACTTGAGTGATATATAAAAATTTTGTGTAAACTGAATAAGGAGAAAACAGTGTCACAAGTAAAATCAAAACAAGAGGAACGATAAGAATATTGCGTGTCCTCGGTTTGAAATGTGGGGAAAAGAAATGATAAAAAAAGTTAACCGCAAAAATTTGCAATAGGATGAAAGTCAAATACTCCAAACGAATTTGCAGCATCTCCATAAAGTCTGATGGCATAAACCAATCTCGCGTTACACGTTCAAACAAAGCGATGCGCAGAAACCACATAAAGCACATGATTGCATAAAACAGTGTGAACATATCTCTGCGCCGATGTAGGTAGAGAACGAGATGGTAAAGAGAAAGCAAAAAAAAGACTCCTAAGAAAAAGAATTTCTTTCTCTCCTTGGTCCTTAAAAAAACAAGAGTTAGTTCTGGGCTTCCTAATATAGGGCTGTAATAAGGCCCTCCTCTAGAATACAAGTGATTGGAAACGACGAGATATAAGGCGGAACTCGGAAAAACACGGAAACTTCTGGCAGACTCGCCGTAATAACCGATGGATCCTTCTTTTGTTAGAGACAAAGTACCTGATCCACCTAATTCTACGAGACCTCTTTCCTTACTATAGGCATACAGGCGATAGGCGGAAGATGCCTCTTTAAGATAGATCATCAAATTGCCTGGGAGGTCCACATCCAATTTGAGTCGGTAGGTCACACAACCATGAGGAGGAAGGTTTTGGTCGATCCAATACCCTGGGATTTTCAGTGGTATCGGCACTTCTTTTTCGAGAGCCAAAAAGTCTTCTTCTGTTTCTGCTAACTTTCCAGGAAAAGCATGCCAAATGCCTTCGAGAGGGAATGGGTTAATCTCTTCTAATTTACGGTCTTTGAGTCCGAGGACCCCTACTTCCGAAAATGTAGGCCTCTCTTTGGGGATAGGAGTTTCGCGGCAAGCGAATAGGGCAACAAAGGCAAACATGCTTATGATACTGAACTTGCGACCCAAGGCAACGAACCTCATTGTTTTTACGTAGTTTCCCTAGGACGTAGCGTCCTATGTTTCGGGGAATTGGCAAGTTTTAATTTATGGAAGACATTCTTGCTCCAAAGGTAGAGCATGGGGCAAAACTAAACCGGAAAGGAACCCCAACAAGATAGATATATGGCAAAACAAGACAAAGCGAAGTTTCTGGAAGCGATCCAAAGTGCTTATCCCAATTCAGATTCTACACTCTATTTAGGCGCAGGCGTTCATGAGGGAAAGACCATTCCAGAAGCGAAGGTAGCCATCCCCCTTTCCACTTTAAATCGACACGGATTGATAGCCGGGGCTACCGGTACAGGAAAAACGAAAACCTTACAAGTACTATGTGAATCTCTTTCCGTATCTGGTGTTCCCGTTTTACTCATGGATATCAAAGGAGACCTTTCAGGCATTGCTAAAGAAGGATCCGATTCAGACATAATCAAGGAGCGTGCAAAGTCCTTAGACTATGCTTGGAAACCAGAGGCCTTTCCCGTTGAATTATTGAGTTTATCAGGTGATAAGGGTGTGCGTCTAAAAGCAACCATCAGTGAATTTGGACCTGTTCTTCTCTCTCGTATCTTAAATCTCAATGATACCCAACAAGGAGTACTTGCGCTTATCTTTAAGTATTGTGATGATTTAGGTATCCCTCTCCTTGATTTAAAAGATATCAAAAAAGCACTTCAATACCTAAGCAATGAGGGAAAAGAGGAGATCGAAAAAGAGTATGGAGCCATTTCCTCCAGCTCCACTGCTACTATTTTGCGAAAGATCATAGAATTGGAAGGCGAAGGCGGAGAAATTTTCTTTGGTGAACCGTCCTTTGAGGTGGAAGACTTAATCAAAAAAGATAATGATGGTAAAGGACAGATTAGCATCATTCGTCTAACAGAAATTCAATCAAAGCCCAGACTCTTCTCTACATTTATGTTAAGCCTACTGACAGAAATATATGCCAATTTCCCCGAAGAAGGAGATTTGAAGCAACCCAAACTAGCCTTATTCATTGACGAAGCTCATCTAGTGTTTGAAGAAGCATCCAAAGACCTAGTCAATCAGATTGAATCTATGGTGCGTCTCATACGCTCAAAAGGGGTAGCCGTATTTTTCTGTACGCAATCTCCTACCGACATTCCTTCGGACATCTTAGCACAGTTGGGATTAAAGATCCAACACGCCTTACGTGCGTTTACTGCCAATGACCGCAAAGCCATAAAAGAGGCCTCTGCGAATTACCCCGAAACAGATTTTTATGAGGTCGACAAGGAGATCACGGAGCTTGGGATCGGAGAGGCCTTTATCACTGCCTTAAATACAAAAGGGATACCAACGGCACTCGTGAGAACCATATTGAAGCCGCCTTCCTCTCGCATGGGAATTTTGGAACCCAAGGAAATCGCAGAGATTTTGGATGGATCTGACTTGGTCAAAAAGTATGCCAAAGATTTAGACAGGGAGTCTGCCTACGAAATTCTCTCGAAGAAAGTGGCTGAAATTGCAGACGGTGAAGAGAGTACGGAAGAGGAAAGCCAAGGCAAATCTACGAAAAAAGCCCGCCGCAAACAATTAGAAGAGGACCCAAGCTTTGTGGAAAAGCTTTCCAAAAACCCTTTGGCACGTGAAGTCGGAAGGACAGTTGCCAAGGAAGTGACAAGAGGCCTTTTAGGCATGTTGGGCATCCCTGCTGGCAAACGCACAAAACGAAAACGATCGGGGCTTTTTGGATTTTAGCACTCTCTAGCTGAAAGTGCTTGACTTTTTTCCCTTCTTTTTTACTTTGTACTTCAGGCTTAGCACTCACTCATTAGGTGTGCTAATCATTGAAATTCAATCTAGAACAAGAAGGAGACGAACCCCCTATGGCAACGATCAAACCGTTGGGAGATAGAGTTGTAATCGAGCCTAAATCAGAGGCAGAAGAGAAAATTGGATCCATCATCGTACCTGACACTGCAAAGGAAAAACCGCAAGAAGGCAAAGTGACTGCAGTCGGCCAAGGTCGTTACGAGGACGGCAAACTAGTCCCACTCGAAGTAAAAGTGGGCGATACCGTTCTTTACGGAAAGTATTCCGGAACCGAAATCAAACAAGGTGGCAAAGACTACCTAATCATCCGTGAGAATGACATTCTCGCAGTTGTTTCCAACTAATCTTAGGATAGGAGAATCAAAATGGCTAAAACAATAGAATTTGATGAATCAGCTCGGAGAAAACTTCTTAGTGGAGTCAACAAACTCGCTAATGCAGTTAAGGTAACTCTCGGACCAAAAGGCCGAAACGTAGTTATCGATAAAAAATTTGGAGCACCAACCATCACAAAAGATGGTGTCACTGTAGCGAAGGAAGTCGAACTTGAAGACCCTATTGAAAACATGGGTGCTCAGATGGTAAAAGAAGTCTCCACAAAAACCAACGACATCGCTGGTGACGGAACTACGACTGCGACTATCCTTGCACAAGCAATTGTAAACGAAGGATTGAAAAACGTAACTGCTGGTGCAAACCCTATGGCTTTGAAGCATGGGATCGATAAAGCAGTTAGCTGTGCTGTAGACGAAATCAAAAAACGTGCGATCAAAATCAATAGCAAAGCTGAATATGCGAATGTTGCGACAATCTCTGCTAACAATGACCCTGAGATCGGAAATTTGATTGCACAAGCTTTTGATAAAGTTGGAAAAGAAGGTGTCATCACTGTAGATGAAGCAAAATCCATCGAAACTACTTTGGATATCGTAGAAGGTATGCAATTTGATAGAGGATACATTTCTCCTTATATGGTGACTGATCCAGAATCTATGACTGCTACTTTTGCAGATCCTTTCATCTTGATCTACGACAAAAAAATCGCATCGATGAAAGACCTACTCCCAATTCTGGAAAAGATTGCTCAAGCGGGAAGACCACTTGTGATCATCGCGGAAGAAGTAGAAGGCGAAGCTCTCGCAACAATCGTTGTAAACACTCTCAGAAAAACAATCCAGTGTGTGGCTGTTAAAGCTCCTGGGTTTGGCGACAGAAGAAAAGCTATGTTGGAAGACATCGCTATCCTAACTGGCGGTCAAGTGATCTCCGAAGATTTGGGTATGAAGCTTGAAAACGCTGATGTTAAGATGTTGGGTCGTGCAAAAAAAATCGTAGTCGATAAAGAAAACACAACCATCATCGAAGGTTCTGGATCCTCCAAAGACATCCAAGGCCGCGTAAGCCAAATCAAAAAACAAATCGAAGACACTACTTCTGATTACGACAGAGAAAAACTCCAAGAACGTCTTGCTAAGTTAGCTGGCGGTGTTGCCGTTATCCACGTTGGTGCTGCTACAGAAGTCGAAATGAAAGAGAAAAAGGCTCGTGTTGAGGATGCTCTTTCTGCAACTCGTGCAGCTGTAGAAGAAGGTATTGTTCCTGGTGGTGGATTGACTCTTCTCCGTGCGCAAGAAGCTGTGAAAGCTCTAGACCTTACTGGGGATGAAAAAACAGGTGCAAGCATCGTTTTGAGAGCACTTGAAGAGCCTATCAGAATGATCACTAGCAACGCAGGTTTAGAAGGTTCTGTGATCGTAGAACAAGCTCGTGCCAAAAAAGGCAACGAAGGTTTTAACGCCCTTACAATGGTATGGGAAGATCTAATAAAAGCTGGAGTCGTAGATCCTGCGAAAGTAGTACGTTCTGCACTCCAAAATGCAGCTTCTATCGGTGCGATGATTCTCACGACAGAAGTTACAATCACTGACAAACCAGAACCTAAAGACGCTGGTGGCGGAATGCCAGGCGGAATGGGTGGTATGGGCGGAATGGGAGGCATGGGTGGAATGATGTAATTCGGGAAACCGAATCATCGAACAACTCATCCTTAGGATAAAAGTTCCAAAAAGCTCGGGAGTAATCCCGGGCTTTTTTTATTTTGGAATCCGAACAAAAAGAATCGTGATATCATCGTGAGGCAGACCCTCTAGCTGAATAACATCTTGGAATTGTTGTACCAGTGATTCTAAAGAAACTTGAGATTTATCTTGTAGAGTTCGTTTGAATATCGTTTTTAATTCTTCTAATCCAAACTCTTGGGATCCAACACCAGTCTCCTCTGTTAAACCATCCGTATAAAATAAAAAAGAATCCCCTGGATCAAAGGTAAACTCCTCTTCTAAATAGGTCAAACTCTCAAAAATACCCAATGGTTTGCCTTTTGGCTTAATTTCAAAAATTGTATCAGAATGATGGGAATAATGGAGAAACGAAGGATGACCTGCATTCGCTACTACTAGTTTGTGTTTCTCCATGTCGAAATAAAAATAAGCTGCTGTCGTAAATCTTCCATTAGATCGACTCACCAAATACTCGTTCATCGCCGATAAGAGAAATGATGGATTTTTCCAATGTATAAAGTTTTGAAAGAAAGAAAATTTCGAAAGAGAGGCTATGATAGAAGCACCCAATCCATGCCCGACTACATCGGCTATCAATATTCCATATTTTTTGTCACCCAATGCTTGAAGGTCATAAAAATCCCCACCAACTTCGTGAGACGGCTGGTAGTACACAGCAACTTCTAAATCTGTCCAGGCGGGAGCCTTGGGAGGCAAAATTGCATTTTGTATCCGAGCAGCAGTCACAATTTCTCTCTGCAGGGCTGCAAACTTTACCTCTGAATTTCTAAATACTTCTTCACCGTACAGAGACAATGAAACAACAAAAAGAAAGAAACCCCAAGGAGAAAGGCGGTTGATGGAGTTTATTTTCCCTAGCGTAGCCATTACATCATGAAGGTTAAACAATAATAATGCGATGCTTCCCAATACTAAAATCCAAGCTCGTGGCTTTTTGAGAAAGAATTCACCCAAAGAAACAAAAATCTGCATTAATAGAGAGGGAGCAACAACCCAAAGAAACGTCATAAAAGCTATGGGATATGTAATGACTTCAAAATGAGCCAAACAAAGAACCGAAGAACTGAATAAAAATTGAAATTGCCACAACATCCGAATGATATTGCCACGACCTAAACCAAAAAGTTTATCAAAGAAATAAAGACCCGTCACCGGGATGAAAAATAAGGAAAGAGTAAAAATATAGAAATTAGCATTGTAGGAATCATAGTAAAAATACCCCCAAAATCCAACTTGTGCCATGAAATGAATGCCTGAAACAAGGGAAAACAGTGTAAATGCTATGATAGCTCTTTTTTTTCTACGCAAATAGAGATAACTAGAAAAGATGCCAAGTGCAAAAAAGAAAAAACCTAGACTAGCAAAGATTTGGTTACGGTTTGCTACGGCTTTGTAGTTTTCGGACTGGGTGGCTACGATGGGGGCTTCCGTGAATCCCACTGGAAAATTTTTCTCTGCATAAAAAAATACAGAAAGTACCTTCCCTTCATCTTCAGGATTCAAGGGGATCACGGGGAAATAAGCCGTGTTGAATATAAAGTCATCGGAATTTTCTTTCGGTAAAAGTTGCCAGGTGATTTTTTTTTCATTCAAATAGACAGCCATAATCTTTCCACCGCCTCTAATGAATAGTGATGGATTGTCTACCGTATCAATACCTTGTATAACTCTTCTGGCATAGAGAACTTTGTCCGCATAACTCTGCATAGACATCCAAGGGATTTTATATTCTATAAAATCATTGTTTGTAAATACTGGTTCTTTTTCAAATCCAAGGAATTCCTCTCTTGAAATCCATTTCATCTGCCAGTCTTGCCGCCATTCAACTGCGTGAAAAGGTAATAGAAAGGGCATACAAGAATTTAAAAGCAAAAACAATGCTAGTGGGGTCTTTTGAATCAAATTCATTCTATGTTTCCAAGAGCTGCATACTTTTTTTTGGATCGTCTCTTTTGATCGTTTTTTCTCTTTTTCTTTCTGACAGCTTCCTTATTCCGTTTCATTTCTTCTGGTATTACTAAGGATTCGGCCAACTGATTGCAGAGCAAAGCTCTCGCTTTATATCGATTCAAAGCCTGTGTTCTATAGATGGAACATTGGATTTGGATACCCGAAGGCAAATGAACTAAACGAACGGCTGTGGACACTTTGTTCACATTCTGGCCACCATTCCCTGATGCTTTCACGAACGTTTCTTTCAGATCGGATTCTTGGATGTTAAGCCTCTCCATACTCTTTCGGAGTAGCTCCATTTTTGCGATGGAAACAGGGAAGATCAAAGCCATATAGACATAGCCTCCCTCATCCTACAAAGTTTGGTTTAAGATTGAGGCGACATGGATTCGATGGCAAGTATACGTCGCCGAAGATCCGATGCGTCTTCATAATTTTCGATTTGAATGGCGTTGAACTTTTGTATGTACAAACTCACCAATTCATCACCTAATTTTCCTGGAAAGGAGAGTGCTTTTTTAAAATTCTCAATGTCTAGCTGAGGGTGGTTGCTTTGGAAATGATCTACAATACGATCCATTTTCAGACGAGTTGCCTCTCTTGCAATGCCAGAACTGCTACGGTATTCCAAAGAAAGGTTGGCAAGGGCTTCTAGTGACTCATTCAGACCATCTAACTTCTCTACTTGGTTGGCCATTTTCTTTTCTTTGGCTTTGCAAAACTCAACATAGCGCATTACCATGGCATTGAACTGTTCCATCCTTTCTTGGATGTACTGGTTACCCAATTCTTTGTTGTCTGGCATTTGGAAATCCGGCAATTGGACAACATCATAAAGGTGAATGTTATCCGAGAGTACCTTCATCAGTTCTTCTTTGGAAGAGAGAGCAATTGGTGGGAAGGTCACAACAGGGAAGTTGTCCCCTATTTTTAGAAAGCTTACCACGACATTGGAAGCAATGATCTTACCACCAGGGGCAATTGGGTTTTCCCCAAAAACATGGCAATACGCAACTAGGTTGCCTGTCGGGTTTGGTTTAGATCCTCGTTCAAAATTCATAGTGTCTCTACTTAGACTAGCGGTAAGCTGGGAGGAAACAAGTGATTTTTAATCCGCATAGAGCGCGATTTGTTCCTCAAGGCCCTGGCTAATTTTGCTATATACTTCTCCCAAAACCCCTTTCGGTTCCTGGAGAAGTGCCGGTTTTCCAGAATCGCCTGCTTTCATCAACATTTCGGTCAATGGGACTTGGCCTAATTCGGGAACACCGATCTGCTTGGCTAATTGTGAGCCTCCGCCTTTTGAAAATAAATCCGTCACATGCCCACACTTTGGACAAGAAAAGCCAGACATGTTTTCAACTACGCCTAAGATCGGCACTTTGACTTGTTTGAACATCCCAGCCGCTCTCCCTGCATCCAAAACGGCCACATCCTGCGGAGTGGTAACGATGATAGCACCATCTAGGTCTATCAATTGTGCCAAAGAAAGCTGCACATCTCCCGTGCCTGGTGGTAGATCAATGAGAAGGTAATCTAATTCTCCCCAAACTACATCGTATAAGAACTGTTCGATGGCCTTTCCCAACATCGGCCCTCGCCATACAACGGGTTGGTCTTCAGTTACAAGAAAGGAAAAAGAAATCAATTTGATTCCATGTTTTTCGAGAGGGTAAATTTTATCTTCTTCTGACTTTAAGGCTACCCGACCATTCACTCCAAACATCTTTCCTAGAGATGGGCCATATATATCGGCATCCAAGATCCCAACCTTTTTCCCTTCAAGAGATAGAGCACTGGCAAGGTTTGCCGTTACGGTTGACTTCCCTACTCCGCCCTTTCCAGATCCAATGGCAATGACTCTTTTCACACCTGGGATGCGATTGCCATCTTCCATCTTCATGGTTTGGTCAACTTCAAACTTTATTTTGACCTTCCCTAGGCCTTCAATTTTGGATACTAGCTGTCTGGTTTGTGCTTCCAATCCTATTTGCAATCGCCTATCTTGATTGGGTGTTTTGATTGTGATTTCTAGACCATCAGCTTGTGGTTCAACCTTAGATACCATTCCTAAACTCACGATGTCTTTTTTCAATTCAGGGTGTTTCACCTGCATCAATTGCCTTTGCACTTGGTTGAGATCCAATTTTTTTTCCGACATGTATGTACCTTTCTAGTTAGACTTGGCCATCCTCTTCTTGATACGAAAGAAGCTTTGTAGGCTCAAAAGAACCGGACAAATTTTGATAGGACATCCTCTGAATATCCATAATTTTTGCATTCTGAATGGAGACAATGTGAAAACCGGACAGGTGTTTTGCATCGGAGCTACGTGTGCTAGAAGCTGAGTTTAGGACATGAAAGGCACAAATGTTTCCAGGAAGTTTATGCCAATTGGAATGAGAGTGCCCATGCAAATATAAAAAAGGAGGGTTACTCTGCAACTGAATCGCAACTTCTTTGCGATTAACCATTTTATGTCCGTTAGATTCCAGATAGTGATTTGGATTCCAAATGGGATGGTGGCAAACCAAAATGTAATTTTTTTTCCCTTCCGCCAAAGTTTGTTTCACCACTTCCAAAGAGACCTCTCCATTTGCTTTTGCGATGGCTAGTGGCTGGTTGGAGTCCCAACCAAAAAATGTATGTCCTGCGATCTCCTTCTTTCGTAGATAAGAATCTGATTCTATTTTTGTACCTAAAAAGGGTCCAAAAAATGATTCAAATAATGGTACAGGGTGTACGGATTTTTTTTGGTAGCGGTCATGGTTGCCAGGAACCATAAAGACCCGTTCGTCTAGAAGGGGAGCAAGCAACTCTTTTGCTTCCTCGAACTCTTTTGGATGGGAAACATTGGTAATATCTCCGGAAATGACCAAGGCATCGTAGTCAATGTTGCGGATGGTTTGTATGAGTGATTGGACGATTGAGTGGTTGTGTTTTTTTCGGCGCCGTAGGGAATAATTGGTATAACCTACGATGGCTTTGCCCCTGAGTTGGGACCAAGGTAACTTTGTTGGGAAATGAAGGTCAGAAATATGAATGAGTTTCATTCCGAAATCTCTAGAACCCCTAATATCTCACCTTTTTTTACTATGGAACCTGCTTTGACTCGGATTTCTTTTAGTTTGCCTTTGTAGGGAGACTCAACGGGGAAAGCAGCCTTGTCAGTTACTAATTCGATCAACTCCTCTCCTTCTTCTACGAAAGCACCTGCTTCTACAGACCAACGTATGAGTTCGATCTTTTCAGTATCGCCCAGATCGGGTGTCTTCAATAGAAATTCTCTCACTTGCATCGCTTTTGCTCCTCCAAAGGAAAACTGGTTTACAAATCTTACTTTATAGGGTTTTTTAACATAAAAGTTTGAATTCATTCCATGGGAAACGAGAAAATCAAATACAAAGGCCAAGAAATATTAGAAAATCTTCCTGAGATTCTAAAACAAAGAAAGTACCACTTCGAAATCAAAGGCCTCACCAAAAGTACGCGCGATATCATCAACCAAGCTGTCCAAGGGATATTAGACCAGATAGGTGCAAACCCACTTACGTCTTTTCATTTATTCAGTGGACTTATGGAAGCTTTGTTGAATGCAGTGAAAGCAAATGCCCGTTTTGTGATCTTTAAAGATGAATTACTTAACAAATTAACATCTTCGGGTACCGCATTAGAATCGGAAGCTGAAGATTTACTAAATGTGATCTTAGAAACAGAACCATTGCGAGACGCAATGCAGAGGTACATAGTACCAGATAAGATCAAAAAGACCGTCCAAAGGATACTTACCCTCTCAGATAAAAGGCGTTCCAAAAAGGGAACTCTCAGCCAAGAAGAAATCGACTTTTTGGAAATGGTAAAGGCCCGGACAAGAGCCTACCAATTAAAAATCTCTTTAAAGATTGAAATTAGAACGGCAGAATTGTACATCCGTTTACGCAATGATTCGCCTATCATGGGATTGGATTTGCAAAGGATACGAAAGAGCCGAGAAAGGCATGCTGAACTTGCTAGAGAAGGTCGCTCTGGCGAGTTTTTCCGACCTGACTTTCTAGATGAAAAGGAAAGTGCTGGTTTTGGTATCGCAATGATCGATGAAGGATTCTATAACCTTGCCTTAGATCCGCTTGAGTGTTTTGACATCCAAACCAGTAAACATGCCACGACTGTATACCTCAGATATCCAATTGAGGCCTTACAAAAAATAGAGTTTTGATCCAAACGCTTAGCTGGGAATCTTTCCATTCCGAATTTATCAATCAAAATGGTTTACTTTGGGAAGACACTCAGTCCTTTCCTGGCTATAACCATTGCACTCATTTTTTTGAACTGCTTTCCCAAGAAGTATACACCACAAAAGACATCCACTCTGAGGAACACCTAACAGATATATTTAAGAGAATCGAAGATGCCAACAAACGAGGCATCTATGTTATCGGTTTCTTTCACTATGAATTGGGATTTCCTCTCCAAAAGATTCAAATCACATATACAGAGAGTTCTCATACAGAACTTTTTCATTTGTATTTTTTTGCAAAGAAGAAGGTATTTCTGTATCAAGATCCATTGCTCTTGGATTTGCAAAAAACAGAGGTTATGAATGTTACACCTGAGATTTCGAAGGAGCGATACATTCGAGATATTCTAAATTGCCAAGATTTTCTCCGAAAAGGAGAGTCTTATGAATTGAATTACACCTTTCCTGTGCTGATAAACGGAACTGGAAATCCTTTCCATCTCTACCAAAGCTTAAAACGAAAACAAAGAACAAAGTGTTCCGTTTATTTCCAAGATGGAGATCGATATACGCTATCACTTTCTCCGGAAATCTTTTTTCAATGGGATGGGAATCAGATTTTTACAGAACCAATGAAAGGAACTGCAAACCGAGGGATGAGTTATGAAGAAGACCAAAGAATAGGAAAAGATCTTGCATTGTCTGAGAAAGAGCGCGCAGAAAATGTTATGATCACAGATCTATTTCGTAATGATCTTGGTAAAGTATCTGAAATTGGATCTGTAAAAGTAAAGAATCTTTTTCGGACAGAAGCATTCGGTACGATCTGGCAGATGACCACTCAAATCCTCTCTCAATCTTTACCTGAGATGGATTCCCTCTCATTGGTCAAAAGTCTCTTTCCCTCAGGATCAGTCACGGGAGCACCTAAGAAACGCTCAATGGAACTTCTTAGGCACTTGGAAAATAGAAATAGAGGACTATACACAGGCTCCATCCTTTGGTTTGAACGCGCAGAAGATCAATTCACTGTAACGGCAAATGTCTGCATTCGAACCCTACAGCTTCGTTACCAAAAGGATGAATGGACAGGGATGTACTCAGTTGGGAGTGGAATTACCGTACTCTCTGAACCAGAAGCGGAATGGGAGGAGTGTCTGAGCAAATTGCATTTTTTACAGAGCCCAACCTTTCCTGATTTTGAAATCTTAGAATCGTTTCTCCTTTGCGAAGGCAGGTTTCGATTTTTACAGGACCATTTGCAAAGGATGAAAGAATCAGCCTTTCGATTTGGGTTTCCCTTTGATGAAAATAAAGCATATTCTACTCTCAAAGTAGTATCGGAGCAGAGAAACGGAAGCTATAAAATTCGATTTTTACTTTCCAAGGAAGGCCATTTTAAATATGAAACATCTCCCTTCTCCCGAGACAGGTCCAAAACAAAAGTAAAGTTAGTGATGGCAAAACAACCGTTGGACAAAAAGAATATCTTTGTATACCATAAAACAACAAATCGTTCTTTCTATGATGAACAATCAAATGTCAAAAAAGAAAAGTTAGCCGATGATGTTTTGTTTTTGGATGAAGATGGCAATCTTGCCGAAACTCAGATCCGAAATGTTTTTTACAAATGGAAGGGGCATTGGTATACACCTTCTTTGCGAAAGGGAGGGCTTCCTGGAATCTTACGCAAACGACTCCTCCAGAAAGCATGGGTGCAAATCCGAGATCTGCACATAGAAGAGATTGAAGATGTTGAAGAGATCCTAGTCGGGAACTCTCTTCGAGGCCTTTCTCCGGCTAGCCTCGTTCCAAATTAAAGAATAAATCGACTTAAGTCTTTATCCTCGACGATTCCTTGTAGTTTTGAGAGTACAAATTGTTCGTCAATTTTTACCTTTTTTTGTTCCGGCAAAAGGTCTGGAGCATCGAAACTTGTATCTTCCAAGAGTTTTTCCATTATGGTATTCAGCCTTCTTGCTCCAATATTTTCATTCTTTTCATTCATCTCAAATGCCAGACGTGCGATTTCAGCAATGCCACCTTCTGTAAAGTGTAGATCTACTCCTTCCGTAGAGAGCAATGCCTCGTATTGTTTGGTCAGAGATGACTTCGGTGTGGATAAAATCTTTACGAAATCTTCTCGGGAAAGTGTTTCTAATTCCACACGGATAGGGAATCTTCCTTGTAATTCAGGAATCAAATCAGCAGGTTTTGACATATGAAAAGCACCCGCTGCTATGAATAAGATATGGTCCGTTTTAACAGGACCTATCTTTGTATTGACAGTGGAACCTTCTACGATAGGAAGTAAATCTCTTTGAACACCTTCCCGCGAAACATCTGCTCCTGAACGATTTTCCTTACCAGCAATCTTGTCGATTTCGTCCAAAAAGATGATACCCATGTCTTCTGCACGTCGGACTGCTTCGGATTGCATTTTGTCTGCATCCATCAACTTATCGGCTTCTACATCGATCAGAAGTTTCTTTGCATCTACGATTTTGAGCTTTCGTTTACCTTGTTTTTTGGGAAGCAAGTCTCCTAAGAGATTTTGGATTTGTTGGTCCATTTCTTCCATATTTCCGGCACCAAATACTTGTAACATGGGGAGACCATTTGTGGGATTTGATTTCGGAAGGTCCAATTCAACTTCTTGTTGATCCAATTCACCTTTGCGTAATTTTTCTCGAAATCGCTCGCGCGATGAGAGGTAACTCTGTTGCCTTTCCTGTTCTTCAGGGCTTAAATCTTCAAACTTTTTGGTAAATATAGGAGGAAGGATTAGATCTAAGAGATAATCTTCCGCTTTTGCATTTGCCTTTTCTTTTACCAACTCGCGGAATTCGGACTTTACTAAGTTTAAAGATATATTGGCCAGATCACGGACCATAGACTCTACATCTCTACCTACGTACCCAACTTCAGTATACTTTGTTGCTTCCACCTTTAAGAAGGGAGCTCCACATAACTTAGACAAACGACGTGCAATTTCAGTTTTGCCTACACCAGTAGGCCCAATCATAATGATATTTTTTGGATAGATTTCTTCTCGGATTTCCTCGGGCAATTGTCTGCGGCGCATACGATTTCTTAAGGCGACGGCCACTGCTTTTTTTGCATTTTTTTGGCCGACGATGTATTCATCGAGTCTGTTTACAATTTCACGAGGGCTTAGGTCAAGGACAGATTTGGAAGTCGGTTCGCCAATTGCTTCTGCAAGGATTTCTTTCAATTCCATCATTCAATCTCCTCTAGGACTAAATTGTGATTTGTATAAATACATATATCTGCTGTGATTTTCATTGCCTTGGTAACAATCTCTTTTGGGCTTAAACTTGTGTTTTCAACAAGAGCTCTTGCCGCACTCAAAGCGTAGTTTCCGCCTGAACCGATCGCAAGGACTCCGTCATCTGGAGAAATGACATCTCCCGTTCCAGAAATCAGAAAACATTCAGAAGCATCGCAGACAATGAGAAGAGCCTCCAATCGTCTGAGCATGCGATCCATTCTCCATTCACGGGCAAGTTCCACTGCTGCACGGGAGACAGAGCCACTATGTTCATTTAACTTTTTTTCGAATAGTTCAAAGAGTGTAAATGCATCTGCTGCGGAACCTGCAAATCCAGCGAGCACTTTCCCGCCATATAACCGACGTACTTTTCTCGCTGTATGTTTCATTACGGTTTGGCCCATGGAAACTTGCCCATCGCCACCCATTGCTGTCTTTCCGTCTTTTTTTACACAAAGTATCGTTGTCGCATGAATCGATTCCATACGGATAGATTTCTAGCTGTGAAATAACTGTCTAGGAAAATGAAAAGATTACTTTTTTTTCACCATGACCATCTGGTTTCCCATTTCAAACGATTGGTCGAGATAGTAGTAATCTGTGAGCTGTTTAATCATAAAAAGGCCAATTCCATGTTCGCGATAATCGCTCAAATCAAAGCTTTTTAAATCATTGGGCAGGGCTTTCTTTCCGTAGTCTCGGATTCTGATCTCCAATCGGTCTTTATCAAAAAAAAACTCTATGAAAATCGGTTGGTCATTTTTCCCTTCATAAGCGTGTTTGATTACATTCGTAAGTGCCTCACCAAGGATTAGTTTCAGATCGACGGAATCCATAAGCGAAAAACCTTGTTCGAGAGCTAAGTGGAAAAAGAAATTTCTTGTAGTGGAAATGTAACGAGGGTGAGAAGGGATTTGCAAACGGACTACGCGAGCGTAATCCGTTTTTTTGGGTTTGGACTCTGCCATTAGCCTCTAGGGTGATACTTCTTGTGCACTTCTTTTAGCGTTTTGTTTGCCATATGAGTGTAGATTTGAGTAGTCGAAATATCGATATGACCTAGGAGTTCCTGAACAGACTTTAGGTCTGCGTGGTTCTCTAACAAGTGTGTTGCAAATGAATGCCTTAGAGTGTGTGGTGTGACTTTCTTTTTGATTTTGGTGCGTTTGATATAGTGATTCAACAATCTCCATACCGACTTACGATTGATATACGATCCTTTTTTTGAGACAAAAACAAACTCACAAGTTCTCTTTTTTAATATCTCAGGTCTACTTTCTGTCAGGTATTTTTTTAGAATTTCAAGAGATTTTTCACCGAAAGGAACGAGTCTTTGGCGACCGCCCTTGCCTTCCACTGTGATTGCCATATTTTCCATATCAACATCAGTCATCCTGAGGTTGCATGCTTCGGAAATTCGCAAACCAGAAGAGTACAAAAGTTCAAAGATACATTTATCTCTCAATTCATAAAGATTATCTTCTTTGATATTATTGAATAAATCTTCTATTTCACTTTGGGTCAAATAGTCCGGAATTGTTCTCGCGACTTCCGGTGTTTCAATCTTTTCCGTTGGATTTGAATCGAGACGTTTCTCATCTCTTAAAAATTTATAAAATTGCCGAATCGCAACCACTTCTCTAGCCAATGTCTTTGCAGAGATTTTTCTCTCTCTTTCTTCTTCAAGAAAACGCATGATATCATTGGTTTTCACTTCTAAAAAGTTGATGTGTTCTTTTTCAAGGAAGATTGCAAATTTGTTGAGATCGTAACCATAGGAGTATATAGAGTTATCACTTAACCCTTTTTCTACGGATAGATATTCTTGAAATGTTTGTAGTAATTGATTCTGCGAACTTGGCAATTTGGAACCCATGGTAACTCTCTTATGTTACTTAAAAGTTCGGACAAAATGACTAAAGAGACTTATTATTTTTTTGCCAGATCACTCGTAGAAAATAAAAAAGGATAGAGAGACATATTTTATGCGACTTCTTTTCATCATTTATTTTGCCTTTCTAGTATTCTCTTGTAGTGGAAAAGAAGCAAAGCTATACCATGAAGGGAAATCCTACGAAGAAAGTGGAGAGAAAACAAAGGCTCTTTATTACTATGAACTTTCACTCCGCGAAAACCCTGATTATTTGCCTGTTTTGAAACGTATGGGACTTCTCTTGGCCGAGTCTGCAGAGGCAAGGGCTACTTCTCTCTTTTATCTGGAAAAGTACCACGAAGCAGAAAAGGAAGACCTAGAAGTCAACCGTGAGCTCTTCCGCTTATACCTTTCCTCTGGCTACGAAAAAGAGGCACTCCAGATTTTAGAAGAGATACGGTTTCAGGGGAAACAAAATGAACTCAGTTTTTTTGAATCAACGTATTTTTGCCTGACAAAACCCAACAAACAAAAGGACTTTCTGAAAGTTTTGGAAGAAAGTCCCTTGGCAAATGACCCCTACTACGCACCCTGGGTTCGGACTTGTGAACAAGGCCTCTGATTTTTTCCCAAAAGATCGAGAGGGATTCCGTCTAAATTTAGAATCATTTTAAAGAGGTTGAGAATGGCACATAAAGTAGTGATCATTGGGTCGGGGCCCGCAGGGCATACAGCGGCCATCTATGCGGCGCGGGCCAATTTAAACCCAGTGATGTATGAAGGCTTCATGGCGGGCGGAGTGGCTGCCGGCGGACAGCTGACAACAACCACTGAGGTAGAAAACTTCCCTGGATTTCCTGAAGGAATCGATGGAACCAAATTAACGCAATTATTTAGAGAGCAATCGGTAAAGTA
This sequence comes from Leptospira ryugenii, assembly GCF_003114855.1. NCBI lineage: Bacteria > Pseudomonadati > Spirochaetota > Leptospiria > Leptospirales > Leptospiraceae > Leptospira > Leptospira ryugenii. Next base: position 436,588 of record NZ_BFBB01000003.1, read on the forward strand.
TGGTACGACCATCCACACCCAAACCATCACAAAGGTAGATTTTTCAAAAAGACCCTTTGTACTCTGGTCGGATGACGAACGGATAGAAGCAGAATCTGTCATCATCGCGACGGGAGCAACGGCCAAACGTATGCACATCCCAGGTGAGGAAACCTTCTGGCAAAGGGGGATTTCCGCTTGTGCCGTATGTGATGGTGCTCTCCCAATCTTCCGAGGCAAAGAGTTGGCTGTAATTGGGGGCGGTGACTCAGCCGTAGAAGAAGCAAACCACCTAGCTAAATTTGCGTCCAAAGTGTACTTAATCCATAGACGGGATACCTTACGCGCCTCGCAGATCATGCAAAAAAGAGCAATGGAACACCCAAAAATTGAGATCCTCTGGAACCAGAATGTGATTGAAGCAAAAGGGGAACAACAAGGTCTTACTTCAATCGTATTAGAGAATACCCAAAACAAAAACCAATCCCAACTATCTGTAGGTGGACTCTTTTACGCAATCGGGCACGTTCCCAATACGGAGATCTTCAAAGGCCAACTCGATTTAGATGAGACTGGTTATATCAAAACTGTCCCAGGCACAACCCAAACCAACATCGAAGGTGTGTTTGCCGCCGGAGACGTACAAGATAAGATCTATAGGCAAGCCATAACGGCAGCAGGAAGTGGTTGTATGGCGGCTTTGGAAGCAGAACGTTGGTTAGAAGGTCATTAGAAAAGAAACAAACTAGAGAAAAAAATCCCTAGTTTGCTTTTTGGTTTCGATAGGCAAGGGCAATTTGACCTGTCCTTGCAATCTCTCTGATTCCAAATTTTTGCATCAGTGCGATCATGTTCTCAACTTGTCGCGAGTTGCCTGAAAATTCCATCAGGAGTGAGTCTTCTGTCATTTCCAAAACACTCGCACCAAATCCATTGCAGACTGCCAGAGCTTCCGAACGATTTGCTTCCGTAATTTCTATGGAAATCAAAACGAGTTCTCTTTGTACAGAACTAGCATAAGCCATATCTTGCACACGTAGGACATCTGGTAACTTTAATAACTGGTTTTTGACATGTCCTACAGTCGTTTCGTCCCCACGTAAGACAATGGTCATGGAAGAGACTTCCGAATCATCCGTAACACCAACTGCAATCGAATCGATGTTATAGCCTCGCCTTGTGAAAAGTCCTGAAACATGGCTCATGACACCAGGGTGGTTGTTGACTAAGATGCTCAAAGTATGTTTCATTTTTTTAACTTCGCTAAATCTTTAAATTCGATAAGATCTCTTTGGGATTTTCCAGATGGGATCATAGGAAAGACTTTCTCTTCTGCAGGGATCATCACTTCAATCAATGCCGCACCGGAGTCCTTTAAGAAAAAATCTAAACCTGCGTGGATTTCTCCTTTGGAAGAAATCTTCATAGCAGGGATGTCATAAGACTCAGCCAACTTCACAAAATTTGGGTTATACGTCCATTGCGATTCGCTGAATCTTTCCTCGTAAAATAGCTCCTGCCATTGGCGCACCATCCCGAGAAAATTGTTATTAAAGAGGAGGATTTTGACACCTAATTGAGATTGTGCGATCGTCGCTAATTCCTGAATGCACATTTGAAAACTTCCATCACCAGTCACACAAATGACAGTCTTGTCTGGATTGCCAAATTTTGCACCGATGGCAGCAGGCAAACCATAGCCCATAGTACCTAAACCGCCAGAAGTAAGCCAGTGGTTGGGTTCATCAAATGAATAGTATTGTGCCGCCCACATTTGGTGTTGGCCTACATCGGTGGATACAATGGCTTTGCCTTGTGTCCTTTCATACACCAAACGGAGAAACTCTTGTGGTTTAATGGAATCCCCGGAATTGTCAAAGCTCAGTGGGTGCTCTTTTTTAAGTGTTTGGATCCTTTTTTGCCATTCACTTCTGTCTACCGTCTTGATGTAAGGTAGTATCTCACGGATGGCATCCTTAAGATCTCCGTGCAGAATGTAGTCTACATTTACACGTTTATTGAATTCGGCCGCGTCAATATCGATATGAGCACGCACTGCATTTGGAGCAAAGTCTTGGTACTTGGCTACTCGATCGTCAAACCTCGCGCCTAAGTTCAAAATATAATCGCATTCCAAGACCGCCTTGTTTGCGTATGCAGTGCCATGCATACCCAACATCCCCACATTCTGCTCATGCGAACCAGGGAAAGCGCCAAGAGCCATCAGTGTATTGGTTACTGGGGAATTTGACTTTTCAGCCAATTGTTTGATTTCTGCGGAAGCAAATGAGTTGATGGCACCTCCTCCCACATATAGAAGAGGACGTTTTGCACGGTTCAAGGCATCAGCAAACTCTTGGATGTCACCTTTGACCGTTTGTCTTTCATAATGGTGTTTTGCGATCTTTAATTGAGTTGCCTTTCTAACAGATGTTTTTTGGTTTTGGACATCCTTAGGAAAGTCTAAAAGCACAGGTCCAGGCCTTCCCCCCAGCGCAATTTTTGTGGCCTCTTCAAAATGGCGTGGGATATCATCTGCTTTTTTTATGAGTGCGTTGTATTTGGTGATTGGGATGGTGATGCCGTAAATGTCAGCCTCTTGGAATGCATCCGTTCCGATATCTGTAGTTGGGACCTGTCCAGTGATGGCCAGGATAGGTATGGAGTCTAGTTTAGCATCTGTAAGGCCGGTGATTAAATTTGTGGCCCCAGGACCAGATGTTGCAATACAAACACCCAATTTGCCCGTAGAACGAGCATAACCTTCTGCCATATGGATGGCTCCCTGTTCATGCCGAACGAGAATGTGTCGTATTTTTTTGCTGTGGTAGAGTTCGTCGTAGAAAGGAAGGATGGCTCCACCGGGATATCCGAAGACGATTTCCACACCTGCTTCCTCTAAAAGCTCTACCATCAATCTGGCGCCAGTGATTGCTTCGGATGTATCTGCCATTTCAATTCCCCTAGAGCCATTTCTTCAAAAAAGGGTCTTTCGTCAATGTTCTCTCGTTTTTGAGTCGATTTTTGCCAGTTTAATTTTGAAGCTGTAAAGAAAGCAGTGTTTCCTACGAATGGACAAAATCGAAATAGAAAAAGCCCCAGAAGACGAAAAGTTTTCTAAGATCAAAGCTCTCGCCAAAGAAGCTTACCGCTTCCTAGACCAAGGTAGATTCAAAGAAGCCAAAGAAAGATTGGAAATCCTTTTGGATGAAGATCCCCAAAATACCTATGGACTTGTGGGCATGGGTGACTACTACGCAAAAACGAAACAACCCGAGGAAGCCATTAAATTCTACAGACGCTGCTTGGCTGGCGACACCACCAATAAATTTTCTCTCATGGGTCTAATGAATTGTTATCGAGACTTAAGTAGCCTCAAAAAAATCATAGAAGTTGCCGAAGAATTTCACCACATAACAATCACGGATGCGAGCATTTTGTCGCGAGTAGCAGATGCCCATAGAAAGCTAAAGAATTTCAAAGAATCTGAAGTGTATTATATGGAGGCTCTCCAACTCAATCCAAATGATCAATATGTCATTGTTGGTTTAGGTCATTTGTTCTTTGCTTGCCAAAGATATTCTGAAGCCATCCATTGGTGGGAAAAGTTATTATCCTCACAACCTAACAATATAAAGATCTTAACCGAAATTGGCAATAGCTATCGTAAAATCAAAGACTTTGACAAAGCTGTCATTTACTACGAAAGAGCGAAAGATTTAGATGCAAAAAACTTCTTTGCGCTCTACGGACTTGCAGAATCCTTCCGAGGCAAAAAAGATTTTGAAACTGCAATTTTATATTGGGAAAAGATTCTTGAATTTGATCCAGAAAACAAACTCATCATCAATCGATACGCAGATTCTTTGCGTGGACTTGGAAAGTATGATAAGGCTCTAGAATGTTTTAATAAAATTTTAGCGAGCGGAGAAGATTACTTCGCATTACTGGGTAAGGCTGCTGCCTTAAAACTCATAGGTGACCACTTAAAAGCAGAAGAGATTTACCTGACTCTACTCACAAAGTCGCCAAACGATCCCAGACCCGCATTGGAACTTGCTGATTTGTGGGACTTAATGGGGAAACGAGACAAGGCCATCCATATGCTGGAAGACCTGTCCAAAAAACTCCCTTCCAACGAATCCATCCGTGAAAAGATAGAGTTTTTAAAAGATTAAGTTTCTTTGGAGTACTAGAGAGAGAATGGAAAGCCGATGCAAACGAGCATCGGCTTTTTTTGTTTAAGGAGCGATGGTTTTTATTAAACTCAAGTCTTCTTTTTTGAAAACTTTAATGGTTGTTTTGTCACCCTCTTTCGGTTTACCAGTCACATAGATTTTATCACCAAAGAAGGTGATTTCCGAATTTTCCTCGATGGCTTCCTGTGAACGAGCTTCAAAGGTCAGGTCATTTTTGAATCTTGCAACATGGTATTTATCCTGAAACTTTTCAACCACATAGATCTTGTCTTCACGGTTGATCATAGGTGTTCTCCAGAAAATATCTGCAGCTTGGCTAGTCTTTTTCACCGCTAATTTGTCTGGGTCCAAAAGCACTAGTTTGTGTTTTCTTGTCTCTACCTTGTCTCCATCATAACCAAGAACCAAAACACCTTGGTTTGCGATCTCTTTGAAGTCTTTGGAACAGATATTGTTGTAAGGACTTTTGAAGAGAGCATCGTCTTTGGTTGTGTCGATAGCCCAAAGTTCGTTTGAATAGTGTCCATCAGCATCATATTTGATGAACTTCATAAAAAGGATTTTGTTGTTGATGACATTGTCACTTTGCTCTTCTTTTTTCTTGAGCTCCTCTTTGACTTCTGCGAGTTCTGTCTTCAACTCTTCTACTTTCTTTTCTGCTTCTTTAACAGCTTCTTCTTTTTTTGTTTCGGTGGTTGCGGATGTTGAATCACCACCCTCTTTACGAGCTTCTTCTTTGGCAGCGATTTGCTCTTCTTTTTTCGCTAACTCTTCTTTCTTTTCCTCTACTTTTGCCGCTTGCACTTCTGTTTTAGCGGTTTCTTGTTGGATTTGTTTGATTTCTTCAGTCTTTTTCTCAATTTCTACTTTGTTTTTTACAGGATCTTTTTTGAGTTCATTGAGTTTTGCAACTTCAGAAGCTTCTTTTTTCTTTAAGTCTTCTTTTTTGGACTGAACTTCTTTTTCTTCTTTTGCAACTTCGTTCTTTTTGTCCTGAAGGATCTTTTTCTCTTCTTTTAGTTTTTCTGTCTGCAAGCTGTCCATTTTTTTGGCTTCTTCTTGCATCTTTTGTTTTGTATTTGGATCTTTCTCTTTGTCTTTTACGAGTTTATTGACATCTTTTTCCAACTCATCGGTAGTGATGTCCTTTCCACTATCTTTCAAAACATTCTTTTCTATAGGAATGACCAATTGAGTTTTTCCTGACCAATTGCGATAGTTTGTATCGATACCCGCTTTATCAGCACTTAACTGCTTTAATACGGCTTCTGAATACCTGGATTGAAAAAACTTCAGATCTTTTCGGTGTGCTGCATTATAATAAACCAAATACTGAGCTATCGTATCAGCTCCAGAAGATTTATATTGGAAGGAAGTTTCAACATAGGCAGCTAGGATTCGAACAACTGAATTGATATGGTCGAAGGATTGAGATTCATTGATAGTAAGGATATCGGCACCTAACTTTCCATCCGCGCCTGGTTGGATCCTTTGTATGCTCACCCCACCCTGTGTGGATGAATCAGAATTTTTGAGACCTTCGGCAAGCTTCTTACCTTGCGCTTGGTTTTCTTGTAAAATGTCCGAGTTTGCTTTTTTCGTAGATCGGTTGATAAACTCGATTCGTTTCACTCCTTTGATTTCCGACTCTCCTAAAGGAGCTTTCGTTTGTGCAGATAGTCCTAATGTAACAGCGAACACCAACAATGTGGCGATGCGAAATCCTTTCATTTCACCCTCGATCCAATTTATTTTAAAGAATGCGCCAAGTATACTGCCTCCAATTGAATCTGCAAAGCAAGTTTTCCTAGGAAAAAGATATTTACCCTAAATCTCAGCGACAGAATTTGGAGGTGAGATGAGCCACTTCACTAGCCGCATTTACAATTTCAACGCAGGCCCAGCCATGTTGCCCACAGAGGTTATGGAAATTGCCCAAGGAGAATTCCTAAATTACCAAGGGACGGGAATGTCGGTGATGGAAATGAGCCACCGAGAAAAACACTTCCAAACCATTTTAGATACGGCAGTGCAATCGCTGAGAACACTTCTCAATATCCCGGAACGGTTTGGCATTGTGTTTTTTCCGGGAGGCGCCACTCTCCAATTTTCTGCGATTCCTTTGAACTATTTGCAACCGGGAGAATTTGCTGACTTTTCTGAAACAGGAGTCTGGGCAGTCAAAGCGATGGCTGAGGCAAAGAAATTCTATCCGAACGTTCAGTCCGTCTATGATGGAAAGCCAAATGCTTATACTGAAATCCCCGATTTGACTGAGGCGGATATCCACCCAGGCGCAAAATACCTACACATCACTTCCAACAATACAATCTATGGGACTCGGTACTCAGAATTTCCGAAGCTAAGCAAAACTCCTTTGGTCGCAGATATGACAAGCGAACTCCTAAGCAGAAGTTTAGACCTCAATCAATTCTCTGTCATCTTTGCAGGAGCCCAGAAGAATATAGGTCCTTCTGGAATCACAATTGTAATCTTTGACAAAGAAAAACTCCCCGAAGTCAAACACCCGATTCCCAACTTAATGAACTATGCCCTTATGGAGAAAAATGGTTCTCTTTACAACACACCTCCTACCTACTCAATTTACATCGCAAAACTAGTGTTTGATTGGCTTATCAAAAAAGGAGGTCTCTCCGTGATGGAAAAGGAGAACGAGGAAAAAGCAAAGGCTTTGTATGATGCCTTAGATGCTTCCAGTCTATTTTATGCGCCTGTTCCAAAAAAACATAGATCCGTGATGAATGTTGTCTTTAAGTCCAATGAACCCAAACTAGAAGCAGAGTTTTTGAAAGGTGCCGAAGAAAACGGTTTGGCGGGTCTCAAAGGATACCGTGACGTAGGTGGCTTCCGTGCTTCCATTTATAATGCTATGCCCAAATCAGGGATCGATACCTTGGTTTCCTATATCAAACACTTTGAAAGTTCAAAGGCTTAAGATATTGGCATGTTAAGACTTTTTTGTATCTTTCTGATCAGTTTGCCGCTATCCCTATCCGCCTTATCTTTGTTATTTCCTGAAGAATCTTCCTATGCAGAGGAGAGTAAACTTTGTTACCAACCTCTCCAAACAAAGATTTCCAACCAATCACTCTCTCCTTCTCCTAACCAGATCAATGATAAGTTGATAGAGTCGCTTGCACGCGAAAGTGCCGAGATCCGCATGGCATCTATTGAATGCCTGCGTGCTTATGCCAAAACACCCGAAGAAAGGGAAGATATGCAACGTTCCTATGAAAAGAGTCTGGAACGAGAAGACAATTTGGAAGCTTTGGAAAAAAAGATTTTGATTGGTGCCAATCGGGAATACCACCTGACTCCCATTGAAATACAAACAAGTGAAGAATACTTCCAGACGAGACAAATCATTCGGGAGGGCATCCGTTCCTTTACAAAAGAGGCAATCCTCCTTTCTGAAAAGGAATTCCGCAAAGAAAAAAAGAACCTCCAATTGGAGTTTTATCTACGCTACGGAAGCCTTCTCCGAGAGAGAGAGAAATTTCTCTTCCGACTGACTATAGAGAGCCGACGGTCTTATTTAAAATTTTTAGAAACATTTACGGAGAAAGGATGATGAAACCCAAGATTGGCATTGTATCAGACCACGGAGGCTTTGCTTTGAAAGAATTCCTCAGGAAAAGTCTGGAGGAAAGCTTCGAAATGGTCGATTACGGTACTAAGAGCGAGGAATCTGTAGACTACCCAAGTCTAGTGGGAGCCGCCTGCCAGAAAGTTTTGGCTGGAGATGTGCCTAGACTCATTGCACTTTGTGGAACGGGGATTGGAGCCTCTATTGCGGCCAATCGATTTCCAAACATTCGAGCCGCATTGTGCCATGATGAGTTTACAGCAGAAATGTCCAGACGCCATAACGATGCCAATGTACTTGTGCTAGGTGGTCGGGTATTGGGAACTGATTTAGCTCTACGGATAGTGCAAAAATGGATTCAAACAAATTTCGAGGGTGGACGACACGAACGGCGCTTGCAACTTATAGAGGATCTAAAGCCCTAGCCATTTGTATCATTCTTTCCTTTTCTCTAGAGGCAAAGGAAATCATTCGTGAGTACCAAAGTCAATTTGCGGATTGGAAACGTAAGTCCGCAGAATACGAACAAGGAATTTCTGGCAACCAGAGCTTAAAACCGAGCGAAAATAGACCCAAAAACCCGGAACTGTTTTTAGATTTTGAAGAAGACAAAAATGAAAAACTGTCTCGGGCCATTTCAATTCTTTCCTCCTCCTTTATCCCAGACCCGAAACATTCCTTATATGGAAAGCGATCTGCTTACTTTTCAGGGAAACGAAATCAAATTCATCTCAATGTAAGTGGCTCACATTTTTTTGGACAAAATCCTGAATCATTCACCATTACCCTTCCCCTTTTGATCAATGAACAGGGTGCCTATTCAAATGTACTCGATAAAACTGTCTTAATCCAAGGACAGAGCTATGGCTTTCGTTTGGAAATTGTAGAGGCCAAACCAGTACTCAGCCTACACCAAATGATCAAAAAGTTAGATGGCTCATATATTACAGTCACCATACGATCGAACAAAATCATTCCGAGAAAGGAATGGCACATTCTTTCCCTCTATTTTGATACAAAAAAAAATCAAATTCTAATGTTCCAAAATGGATTTGAGACTGCAAGGTATGAAGCGCCGAAAGCGGCTGTTGATCATATTGGATTTCATGAGGACGATAGCAATGCTCTCATTCTAGCAAAATCGTATTTTGGAAATATTGATGGATTCCATATCCATGCAGGTGAACCTTTTGGAGACGGAAAGTATTCACGTTATGAATCGGCTCAGTATTCTGATGACACAAAACGTGTACAACACGAAGGTAGTTTCATCACATCCCCTGTCTTTGAAACTACATATAGTCATAGCACTTTGGATTTTGTACAGTTGCATAGGCAAAGCCCAAAAGATACAAATGTAGGTCTATACTTTCGTTCTTCTTTACAAAAATTCTCAGACAAAGAGAACGTAGGTCCAACATGGAAACCGATTGATCTAACAAAAGTAAAATGGACTGATACAAATAGATTTAGATATTACCAATGGAAAATTTGGCTTAGACCCGACCCTATTGGTAGTACGGCACCTTCCGTAAGTCAATTAACCTACCAATTGAAAGAACTCATACCACCTGATGTACCTTCTTTTTTTCGAGTCAATAAGATGGAAGGCGAACCCTTAGGTGTCTGTTTTCTCTGGAACTCTAACCATGAACGGGAAGTCCAGAACCAAGGTGGTTACATGATCCATTTTGGCCCGCATCCAGACCGAATGATTGGAACTCTATTTGTGAAAAGCAAAGATAACAAATTGATAAATATTGATGGCCGTGATGAGGCAGCTGATTATAAAAACTTAAAATTCTGTGCGAATGAAAGAACTCTACTCGAAAATATCTACATCCCCGACCAATCAGTTACTGAACTTCCAAATACAGTTTCGGATCCTGTCTTTACAAGCCGGATGGAAAGAAAAGGCCATCTTTTCCAATCAGGCATAACCTATTACTTTCGGATATCAGCTTACAATCAATTTTATAATGAGTGGGAAGGTAGAGACCAGAAAAGTAAACTCTCAGCTCCTGTATCCTTAAGTTTCGATCGAGAGATTTCGCAGAGATGACCTTCCATTTTGGAAGTTGATGATAAAATCCATTCCATATAAAATAGCAATTTGGCTTTCTATCGTTTGGGTTTTATCATCTCTTCCCTGTAACTGTAAAACTTCCAACACATCTTTTTGTAAGGGCAGTATCTCCTCGGTCAGCTCTGTGATTAAATGTAAAATAGTTCTTGAGACATTTTTTTGTATGATACTTTCCTCTTGGAAAAATTCAATCAGTGTCCATACGGAAGTATAAAACCGTGCTTGGTTTTGGAGTAAGGATTCTAATTCTGAAAGGATTGTAGGTTTTTCTTTGCTAAGGATAAGACCATACAGAAGAGAAGAGGAAAGATAGTATTTCAATCCAAAACCTCAGCCAGTGCCTTTAATGCTTTCCACTTTGTTAGATCTGACTTTTTGGTGACTTCATTTCTAAGTGCCAACCGTAGCAATTCCGCTTGCGAAATTCCTCTCCGATCTGATTCTTTTTTGAGGAGTTGGATTTCTTCTTCAGAAAATAAAATTTGGAATCTTTTATCAATCTTTGCCATTACTCCTCCTCTTCTATTTCCCTTTCGGCCTTTTCGTACTTTCTCCAATAGAGTTCGGCATCCCTCCATTGTCCCAAAGATTCATACAAAGCGGCGATGTTATAATAAGACTCTGTCAAACGATAATCCTGTTTTACAGACTTCTGAAATAATTTAATCGCCTTTTCTTTGTTATCCGAAAACCATTCACTAAAGGCCCATAGATAATACCATCGACCTAGATTTGGATCCCTTGGCCGAACTTGTTGTAGATGAAGGACACCTTCTTGGAATAGTTTTGCACTTTTTGCATAGTTCGATTTTAATAGTTTGGCTTTGTTCAGTCGAATCTCGATGGCCTCTTCTGTTTTTGGAACTTCTAAATCAGTGCGATACAACAAAGCCTTTGCATACAAAAGTTTAAAGTAGATTTCGGACGGACTAAGCTCTAAATACCTTTCTATATAAGGAATGGATGTCGTTTCCTCGTCAGATTTGTGTAAGGCGAAAATTTGCTTTTTTAAGCTCCTGGCCATCTCTTGGCGCCGAGAGACTTCTGCGCTCGTTGTACTTGTAAAACATACGAGACTGAATACAACACTAAAGGTATAAATAATAGTTTTCACCATCATCTGGATACCGCATGTATTTAGTTTCATAAGGGAACGGGTAAAGTTTAAGTAACTTTTCTAATGGAACCCGGATATCTTCTGCACTGATGATGACAAAAGCATTTGGAGAGTTTTCAATCACTCTGTCTTGGCTGTCTATAACCTTACAAACTTCTCGTAAAACATCTGCCTTTTTTTCTTCATTTTCATCTGTTGGATGGTAGTTTTCCCATATCACATGTGTTACATAGGCATTTCGTTTTCCACCGAGTGTAGCTTGCAAAAAGGATCTCAACATCCAAGAAAGGCTATCTTCATATAGCTCAGGAGTTTTGTTTTCCTTTTCCATTAATACATGTAAAGCGGGAATGATCTGCTTTAGCTTTTCTTTGATCATTCGTTTATGTGAATCGAGGAATTTCTCTTTTTCCAGTTTATCCAAAAGAATCAAAAATAATCCTGGGAATCCGTTCTTTTCTAGATTGAATGCCAGGATTGATTCCACTTGGGCAAGGATCTCCCAAGAGAACTTTTTCACAATGAACTTGTCTTGTTTCAACTTTTCAGTGATCTGGAGGAGACAAAAACCTGATTCATCAAATTCTAAATAAGGATCATTATACAAAAAAATTAAATTTGAACGCGTGTTATAGTCTAAACCAAAGGAGATTTGGCTGTGGTAAGACCCAATCGAATCATTGAGAAAGAGATATGAAAATCTAGGTGATCCCAACCTTTGGATGAAGTTCCGTGTGTATTCCACAATACCATCCAAGGAGATCTCATCTCCACGGTAGACTCGGTCCAAAAGTGAGTATTCAAATTTGTGTTCTTCTGGGATTGGCCAGGAAGGGATCTCTCTCCGAAGGTCTGTTTGGCGCCTACCTTCGGCGGTCTCAGGAGATCCTTTGACCCGGTCCACCAACTTCTTGAGGTCGGAATTGAAAATGGAATCCCGTTTCTCTTGGATCGGTAGAGGAAGGGTTACCGATGTTTGGTTCCATAACTTGGGAGGTATGTACAAAGGCTTCTTGTTTTTCACGGGGACTTCTCCCATTGGATAGTTTGCCTCCGATTCCGCAATCTTTTGTTCAGTTAAAATAGGCTCCTCTTGGGATCTCAATTCTTCGCCAAGGATTGGACTTAGGGAACTTTGCCCCTCGTCTGCTAGAGGAAGGACTTGCTCTGAAAGCGCCTCTACACTTTCTACGGGGGATAGTTCGGAATTGCCTTCATCTTCCTTGCGATGGCGAATTGAAAATTTAGAATAAAAATGCAAACCAAACAGAGGTATGATGGTGAATAGAGATAAATAGAGTAATAAAGGAAAGGAGTCTGTTGCACGAAATACCACCAGTCCTTTGGTAAACATGGCTTTTGGATTTTGGCCCTCGTAAGCTAAATAAGACTGACCAAAGACTGATACTTTTTTTGGAAAGAAATGAGTCCTTAAGTCCTCCGATAAAAAGTCCTCTTGCCAAGCAAATGGGTGTTTGGTGAATGTTTCCTTACTTTTATTGTCAGAAAACCTATACTTCGGGATCAAAAGATAGAACTCGTCGTGATAGCCCTTTTTCTTTGCATTTAAAAAGGTAGGTTGTATCACTACCAAGGCAATCTTATTTCCGCCATCCAAAGGAACCAAAAGCAATAGTTCAGATTTAAGTTGGTAAAGTTGTGAGACTCCAGCCCTCTTCGTATTTTCTAAAGCAATGTTGATCTCTTGTCCAAAACGATTCCATAAAAATGTAGTTTGGGATTCGACAACATACAATTCCTGGAGACTGGGATCAAAAGTATCCACAAACAATGAATCTGTTTCTTTCGCAAAACTTAGTTGGTAGATAACATTTTTTTCCAATTGATGGAGATACTGTTCAATCTCCTCATGTCGACTCGATATCCACTTATGTTGAAACTGGTCTTCAGGAAAAACTACTTTGACGAGATAGTATGTAAAGACAGAAAACAGGAAGAAAAGTAAGGCTATCAATCTATGCCTAGAGATGAATATGGATTCTCCGTTCTGAATCAACCAGATTCCCAAAAGAAAACAAAGAGAAGAGAAAATTCCAAAAAAGAGAAAAAGAAAAAAGCTAATCTCTTTTTTTCCGAACCAGCTGAGAGGACGTAAAATATAAATTTGATACCCTTTCCATTCTACTAAGCTTAGATAGGAGACCTTACCGTAAAGAGTCCAACTGATACTTTGATTTTCTATGCCTGTAAATTTTTCTAATAGATCTTTTTCACTCCTGTCGCCTTTCAAAAGGGATTCATCATTCGACAGAAGAATGTCTTTTTTGATAGGATCAAAAAGCCAATACAAAAAACGTATCTGTACGTTTGGATTGGATAGACCTAGGGCGGGACTTTGAGTTCTTTCAAAAACAAAATAAAAATCGCCTCCCAAAGAACGATACACCTGCTCACCTGTGGACAAAAAACTAAGGGTGCCTGGTGTTTGTATTTGTTCTCTATGTCTAATTTCAGATTGAAAGATTTCTTTACTTTCCATCTCTGAATATAGTAACTTTGCACTCTCATCATAAATTCGAATTGAACTGATATGAGTGGATTTCTTCAGTCGATCAGCCATTTCACTCGCATTAAACGGCAGTGAGTCCTGGTCCAAAACAAATTCAATCTGATGGATGAGGTGCCTACTTAGGTGATCAAACTGAGAATCTAAATCTTGAAAAAATTTTTTCTCCTCAAGTTTTCCGTTGACCGATACACGGACTGCTGTCATCACCGAGCTAAGTACGAGACTTAAGAGTAAGAAGAGACTTAGATTTCTGATTAGGATTTGTTTTCTCTTCATTAGTATGATTATCGGATTTTATCGCGGGAATTTCAGTCTAAAGAGAACAAATGATATTTTATGTCTTTGTAGATGGAATCGGAATCGGTTCCTACCAACCAGAAACCAATCCCTTTAGTCGTTTTGCCAAGGGACTACTCAGCCCACTCGGGGGACTCCCTCTGTCTGAAAGTAGACTGAGTGCAAAAGCCAGCCAAATTCGCATTTTGGAAACAGATGCACATATGGGCATTCCAGGTCTCCCCCAATCGGCGACGGGACAGACCGCCCTTTGGACAGGCGTGAATGGACCTCAGGTCCTGGGAAGGCATGTCAGTGGTTTCCCGACGGTTACCTTACGCAAGATCATTGCCCAACATTCCATCATAAAAGTCATGCAGGAGGCTGGCAAACAGGCAGATTTTTTAAACTGCTTTACTGATCCATATTTAAAGCACGTAAGAGAAAATCCCAAATTGGTATCAGCCTCCACACTCGTGCAAACGGCCAGTGATAGACCTTTAAAGAATTTGGAAGATTTACGGAATGGCCGTGGGCTCTACATGGACATTACAAGAGGTTTTTTGAGAGAGATGGCAAAAGACTTTTTGTCTCCTGATGATCCCGTCTTGGAACCTCAAGACCCATATAATACTGGCAAGGCGGTCTTTTCGAATTTTAAAGATTATGATCTTTGTATTTATGAGTATTTTTTAACAGATAAAGTTGGGCACGCACAGGATTGGGAAAAGGCTCAAATCGTTATCGAGATTTTGGAATCCTTTTTGGAAGGATGCATAGATGGTATGGATATCGAAAAGGATACGTTTATCCTTACGAGTGACCATGGAAATTTAGAAGACCTAAGCCAAAAGAACCATACAGAAAACAAAGTGCCCACTTACCTCAGTGGCAAACTTGCTGCTGAAATGGCGACTTCTATCCAATCTTTAAAAGACATCCCATTGCAAATCTACAAAAGCCTCGGCATGTGGGATGCCATTAACTCACTTTCTAAGAATGAATTTGAGGCCTCAAAACTCTAGATCATTTCCCGATGCTTTTTGGTTTGTTTTTTCCATGAGTGGTGAGACAGAGTTTTTGCGTTCTTGTTTAACGCCTTCAAAACTGAGATCATCATTTACGGGCATTTCATCTTCATCTTTCAGTTGGTCCAGTGATTCTTTCTTCCAAGCAATGGCTTTTTCCGTGATGTGGTTTTTCGGATATTTATCCACAATGGTTTGGAATACGGAAGCAGCTTCTGTATACTTGCCTTGCCTGAAATAAATGGTTCCTTTTTTATAAAGGGCTTGTTGGTCCAGTGTATAGACTTGATTCGCCAAGGTTTTATTTAGATACTCTAGTGCCTGTGGTAATCTACCCAAGGCATCATAAGCAGAAGCAATATGGTAATAAGAATTTTCTTCTACGGAAGGACTAGGATTGATGCTCAAGGATTTTTGAAACAACTCAATGGATTTCCAGTATGTCTTTTTTGAATAGAGTTGCATAGCTTCTGAAAAGACTGAGTTCTTATACTCATCGACGATTTCGGTCTTTGCTCCAGAAAGTTGATTTTCCGTATCAATGTATTCATCAAAGACATCGAAGGAGGCCCATTCTTTTCCTTGTTTGCGTAATGTCCTTCCCCAACCAATACGAGAATCGGTATTGTTTGTGTCCTCTTGCAAAGACAGAATATAATTTTTTCTAGCCAACTCATACTCTTTTTTGCGGTAAGAAAAGTCGCCTAAGGATTGCAACACCTTTGATCTCAATTTACTATCTGCTGAGGTTCTTAACACAGATTCCAAATGACCTTTGCCTTCTACCTCTTGGTCCAGACGAAGGAGTAAATTTCCAAGAGAGTATGCAAGTAGATTTTTTTCATCCTCAGTAAGATTCGCTTTGGATCTCAATGATTTGTAGATATCCAGAGCAAGGTAATGATCTCCATTCTTTTCAAGAGCCCTTGCTTGGTTGTACTTGATCCGAAATTCAAATTCACTGGTATTTTGTTTGCCAGCTAATTCGGAGAAGATTGTCAATGCCTTCTCTTTTCCTGTAGGACCACTTTGTTTTAAATACTCTTCTCCTTCTTGGATTTTCTCTAAAACAGAGGAGGAACGGTCTAAATTTGATTCGAGCGTTGTTTGATAAAATGCAGTAATGATACCGGCACAAATGAATAAGAATCCGGCCAATGCGATGATAGTCCGATTCATGATTTACCTCTACTTAATTTTTCTAATACTTGGTTGGTCCAGAAATCTGTTCTTTCTGGCGAAAAGGATTTGGCTTCATTCTTTTGTAAATACTTCAAAGCCTTTCTCTGGTCACCTAACTTGGAATGACTGATTCCCAAAAATAGGTATGCTTTTCCGAGTAAGTGTCCATGTTTTTCTCTTTTTATGTAGGACTCAAGCTGATATACTGCTAACTCGAATTTCTTTTTCATAAATGTTTCGCGTAAAATCAAATCTAAATCTGAGTCAGAGGTATCAAAGACAACCGTACTTTGTGAATGAGTGCCTTGTACAGAGATCGATTCTTCATCTTTTAATTTTAAATCTACGGGTGCAACATAACTTTGGTTACTTACAACTTCTTGTTTTTTCTCTGTCTCGTTCGGTTTCTGTTCTTGTTTGGCTACTTCTTCGCGGCTAGGAACGACGAGATCTTTGTCAAAATCAAATCTGAAATAAGATACGTTTTCAGATAGATTGAAATCTTCATCGATAGAGGAAGATTTTACAGTCACACCAAAGTAGAGATCTTCTATAGGTTTTAACTCTTTGATATAAAAACTTGTTTTCGGATGGTTGATACTGGCAACCTTTACTGCCATTCCGGGCCCAAAAGATTGTGTTCCAGCATTGAATGGCCGGGTGGAAGCATAAACTGAATAGACCGTAGAACCATCCGTGACTTCCGGGCCAAGCCAGGTCATCACTACTCCCTTACCTACTCGTTCATAGCCTATCCCTCTTACATGTAAAGTTCCTGGTGGGTCTGGTTTTACTTCGGGAGTCGTTTTATTCGGATTTGGGTTGGAGACAGGACTGGACTCTGTGATAACCTCTGCATCATCCGAGTTTTTGTTTCGTACATAAAACACCCGAATGGTGGATTCTTTGTCTACTAAGGGCAAGGTTTCTTCTCCCTTCCCTTCTTTGACAGATACTCCATAATAGACTGTTTGGGATTTTTCCAAACTTTGGTCTAGAAAGGAATTTGTCGGATGGCCAACTTCTGCGAGTTTTGTGGCCTTTTGCATCAAGGGAAGAGTAGTCAAAGGAGAATTTGATCTATAAATTGTATAGATAGTCCTTCCGGCAGTTGCTCTGGCTGGAGGATTCCAAGATATTCTAATAAAATTATTTTCTGATATGGCTTGGATATCTCGGATAAATCCTGAAGGCAAAGGCAAAGGATCAAAATCTGGTGTATTGCTGATGCTCGGATTGGTTTCTGTTTCCTCGATGACGATAGGAGTGATTGTATAGTTTTGATTTGCGAAAAGTTTTACTTCTCGTTTGCGAATATCACTGACAAGTGCAACCGCATAATAGTAGGTACCTGGTTTTAAATTATAATCATAAAAGGATTTTGCGCCGTTGGGTCCACCCGACTTATACCGACCCAATGAGTCAGCAATGAATAATTTTTCTGCAGTATCAATCATGGAATTGGAACGGGCAATGATGACCTCGCCTTCATCTTTGGGCGGGTCCCAATTGAGTATGATAGAACGTTTGTCAGCTAACTGGGTAGCCCGTAGTAATTTCGCAACCGAAGGAAATTTTTTTTCATCAAAAGAATTGTCAGCTAGCAAAAGGCATGGAAATATAATTGCAAAATAACAAATCCAATGAAGTTGCGAGACTTTCATAGTTTCATTTTCGGAATCAAAAGTCCTCGAATTAAATTTTTCTCTTGTACGATAATTCCTAGTTCCTAAGAATCGACATTATGTCCGAGACGGAGTATTTCAAGTCTCTTAAATACCAAGAATACCTTCTTTCTTCGCACCGTAAGGAAATTTGTCCGCCTGAGGATGTGTTTCAATTTTTCAATTGGAAGGGAATCACCAACTTAGTGGATTTTGGTTCGGGTCTCGGTTTCTATTTTCAGGAATTCAGAAAATGGATGCCCAATGTATGGATTTGGGCGGGGGAATGCCAACAGGATATCATAGACATGATCCTTCGGCGAAAGCTTCTGGAAGGTATCGAAAACCTTACCCCTTTTTATATCGACCAATCGGACCACCCCCTTTTGCCAGAATGGATACCTGTACCGGAAGCCATATTTGCTTCCCTTTCTTTATCCACATTTCCTAACCCTGGTTTGGCGATGGATGGATTGATCCGTTCAATGAAATCCGGCGGGAGATTATTGATTGTGGATTGGGCAAAAACAGAATCCTTAGGATTCGGTCCCAAAATCAACGAAAAGATTTCCTTGGACAAAATGGTATTTTTAGCGGAAGAATATAAACTTACCGTGATCAAATCAGGAAGGATTTCTGAATTTTTTTATGGATTGGAAGTAAAAGCAAGCAGAGAGTTTGTGTATGGATACTACGACTTAAAAGAAGAGGAAGATGATACAGACATCTTCCGTTTTTAATTAGTCTTTTCTTCTAATGTAAAGTTCCTTATCCACTCGAGCCACATGCGTACCATCTTCATCATAGACATTCGCCTCATAAAATCTAGTCGTCTTTTTCTTTTCTGCAACTATATCTCGAATGGTTTGGATTTCTTCTTCGGCTATGTGAAACTTTACACTAACTGTTTGCCTGC
This sequence comes from Leptospira ryugenii, assembly GCF_003114855.1. NCBI lineage: Bacteria > Pseudomonadati > Spirochaetota > Leptospiria > Leptospirales > Leptospiraceae > Leptospira > Leptospira ryugenii. The sequence continues at coordinate 455,172 of NZ_BFBB01000003.1, forward strand.
CAGGTTTTAAAAAATCTATCTTTGCCGACTTATCCCAAACTATGAAATTGGGACCTAGGTTTTTCATTAATATGAACATAAAGAAAGGATCACACATAGAATAGAGAGATCCGCCAAAGTGAGTACCTACATAATTTGTATTGCTAAGTACTATAGGCATTTTTACTTCATATGTATAATCATCGATTTCAACAGGAAGTATATTTGCTCCACGGTATGGTCCAAACATGCGAAATGCTTCCTGCATCCCAAAATTTTCTTTTAAAAATTGCCATAATGGGTGAACTGAATAGTCTACTTTACGCTTGGACATTTACGACAGAAAAGCCTAAATGCTCCAAACTGTCGAATTAATTTTCAAGGGATTTTCGATGACGTTTATTTGTATACATTCGCTCATCAGCGATTTGCACAAGTTCCATAATCTGATCCGAATCGTCAGGATAGATAGAAACTCCGTAACTCACTTTAATGGGAAACTGATTCCCTTTATAATCTAACACGATCTCTAAGTTATCAGAGATGCTTTGGATTTGCGCCTTAAGCTCATCAGGTGGCAATTCAAAAGGAATGAATAAACCAAACTCATCGCCACCCAAACGTGCAACCGTTGCAGTTTCTTCGGACACATCTTTCAATCGTTTTGCAAACCCTTGGATGTAATGATCTCCTGCTTGGTGGCCAAATGCATCATTGATTTTTTTTAAATGGTCAAGATCAAACATCGCGACACCCAGACGAAAAGAAAAATTCTCCGCTTTCGATAATCCCTGCCGCAAAAGATCATAAAAAGAGGAGCGATTCAAGAGACCCGTTAGACTATCATGGCTTGCTAGTTGTGCGAGAGTATTAATCTGTTGATTGCTCTCATACCTCTCAAATGCATTCTTGATCGCACGCGAAAGAAAAGGGGTGATCTGATGGATGATTTGCCTGTGCATTTCCGAAAAGGCACCAACTTCAGTGGACAGAACTTTTAATACGCCCACAATTTCCCCCGCAACCAATAAGGGAGAAACCAACATGGAGCGAAGACCTACCTTACGGCATGCTTCCCGATTGACCCTATGGTCTTCTTCCGAATCGGCACAAATCAGAACATTATGATCCTGGATAGAGAGTCCAGAAAAACTATGTTTGATAGGTATTCGCAATCCAATTTGAGACTCGGCAGTTCCCGTTGCAGCCCGATAAACCAGTTCGTCTCCTTCTATCAATTCGAAAACTGCTCCTGTTGCACCTGTCAATGATTGGCACCCAGCAGTGAGTTTAACCAAAAGTGCATCAACTGCGAGGTTCGAGTCAGAGAGCTCATATTGGAGTTGGATGATTTGAAGAAGTATCTCAGCAGGGATCTCATTCTGGGAAGTAGCCATCTTGCTTCCCATCTTTAATGTTCTAGAAAAAGGACAACTTTTATTCTTATTCTAAAAAATACAAAATAGAGAATTCTATTTTTATTCTACAATGAAATTGGAAATCAATTCTCGCAACTCTTCAGACATTTGGTACAGCCTTTCATTGGAAATGGCAAGTTCGCGGGCTCGTTCGCGGTCGGTATCCGCAATCCCTTTCACCTGTTCCATAACAGTTCCTATCTCCTTTACAAAGTCATTTTGGATACGGGTACTATCTACAATGAAATTTGAAAGGTTTGTTAGGTGAGTGACCGAAAGAAGAACCTTCTCGCTTCGGTTTTGTTGGACTTGGGTGAGATCAGAAATTTCGGAGGCAATCTTAACCGAATCCTCGGCGTTTTGTAAGACCCTAGAAAAGCTACTCACTACCTTTTCAATGTTCTCTTGCCCTTTTTCCACTCGTACGATGGATTCTTGGATGAGCTCTTCTATTTGTTTGGATGCTTGTTTGGAGCGTGTTGCCAATTTGGAAATTTCTTCGGAAACGACAGCAAATCCCTTTCCACTCTCACCAGCTCTGGCAGCTTCTATGGCCGCATTCAATGCCAACATATTTGTCTGACCGGAAATTTCATTGATGACAGTCACAATCTGGGTAATCTTTTTTGAACTTTCAAAAATTTCTTTCATACTCTTTACAGCTAGGTCGATATTGGCTTTCCCAAACTCAGCGATCTCTAACATCTGCTTTGCGTCTTCATCTACGATCGTAGATTTTTTATTGATATCAGAGATATTCAAAGCTAATGAACTCATTTCCTCAATCGCATGGTTTGTTTCGGTCGATTGATCGATGGCTGATTGTGAGACTTGTTCGACAGCGTCAAAGAGTTCATGAATGGATTTACTGACATTCATTAGATACTCATTTTGTCTATCGGCACCATTCGATAATTCTTGGGAAGTATGAGTCAACTCTTCTGATGTGTTCCTAACCTTCAGAGCTGATTCACGAATCGAAAGGATAAGCTTTCGTAGATTAGAGGCTGCTGTCTCAAATGTTTGGGCCAATCTACCGAAATCTTCTTTGGTTTCTATCGGTGACACTACCGTCAGATCTCCTTCAGCAAAGGAGGTAGCCATTCTTTTGACTGAGCGAACAGGCTGTATCACAGATCGACTGATCAAATAGGAGAGCACCATAGCCACCAAAAAACTCAATCCAAATCCTATCAGTAAACTTGATTTGATTTTTTGGTTTCTCTTTTGTAATCCTTCTTGGTGGTTAATGATAATAGATTGGATCAGTCCATCAAAGGTTTGGATATTTTTAATGAGCTTTTCTGTGGCCTTACGAATGGCATCTGGTTCTTTTTTTGCATTCGAGGCAAAACTGAGAATTGTTTCAAAATTATCTTGGATCTCTCGGTTTAGCTTTAATGCTTTTCCACCCAATTCTGATTGCGAATCAATATTTTCTGCAGTGAATAGAAATAAATAATTTTCGATTTCAACTAAGTTTTGTTGAACAGAAGAAACTAACTGTTTAACAGTGATTTGTTCCTCCGAAAAATCTTTGATGGCTTGCAACTCAAGCAAATGGTAATTGATCTGAATGGATTTCCCCATTGTATTGCGATAGATTGTGCGAGTCTCTGTGATGTCTTGGTTGATCTGGTAAAGGCCAAAGATAGAAGAGATGACAACGATAAAAACCAAACTAAGGTTAATCAATGTAGAAAGATAGAGTTTCCATTGGATACTAAGATTGGAAAGGAAACGATACAAAAACATAAAAGACCAGTCCTTTTATCCAAGCTAGCATTTAGTAATAGAATTGCAAAGGATTTGTGAAATTGACTCGTTGTTCAATATTGTCTGATCGTTGTTTAGTATTCAAAAAAATACTAAAGCTTTGGAATTTTTGGAACCAAGCCTACAAAGAAAAGGATTGGCTCCTAAGTCCAAAAAAAGGTCAGCCGCTTTTCCACTCCGCTAGAATTCCTTCTTTACGGTAGTTTTCTTTGTATTTCACATAGTTTTCCGAAGTTCTTGTGATGATCTCTCTTTCTTTATCTGAGATATCCCTTACAATCTTGGCGGGACTTCCCATAAGGAGCACTCCTGGCGGAATTTTCTTTCCAGGTGGGACGAGCGCTCCTGCTCCGACAAAGGACCATTCCCCAAGCTCCACATCATCCATGACGGTCGCTCCCATTCCCACAAAGGAATGGTCTTTTAAGGTGCAGGCATGGATCACCGCACTATGGCCAATCGAAACATAATCCCCGATGAGGACAGGGTAGAGATTTCGTGATACATGTACTAAAGTATGGTCTTGGATATTCACGTGTTTGCCAATGCGGATATAATTTACATCCCCCCTTAGCACACATTGGAACCAGATCGATGACTCTTCCCCAATGCTTACGTCGCCTAGGATGTCAGCACTGGGAGCAATCCAAGCCGAGTCTGCAATGAGGGGTGTCTTCCCCTGAAATGGATAGATCATAGGTAGATTTTGATTTCAGAAAGCCAAACACAACTCTTTTGTGATTTTGACTTGCCATTTTTACTTAGTCTAAGCTATCGTAGAAACAGATTCCATGGAATCCCAATCGTATTATCCTCCATTTCTTCAAAATCCAGAATTTAGGAAAGCTACATGGCAATAGAAATCAAAGTCCCTGAGATGGGCGAATCCGTAACCGAGGCAACAATCAGTGCCTGGACCAAAAAAGAAGGCGAAGCAGTTAACGCAGATGAAGTGCTTGCTATTTTAGAAACAGACAAGGTTTCTTTGGAAATCCCCTCCCCCGTTTCTGGAGTATTAAAATCAATTAGCAAAAAAGTTGGCGATGTTGTCAAAGTAAGAGACATCATTGGAGCAGTTGAGGAAGGCGCTGGTGCGGTCGCTGCCCCAAGCCCCACGAAAGCCTCTAGCCCAGAAACTGTGGCACCTAGCGCAAGTGAGAAGGTAAATGAGGAGTTGCCTCCTGCTGCAAGGAAGTTAATCGAAGAAAACCATCTCAACCCAGCTCAAATCAAAAGCACAGGTCGCAATGGTCAGATTACAAAAGAAGATGTCCTAGCACATATTGCAAGTGCCGGGAAAGGCTCCACTCCACAAGTAGCGGCCGTTAGCCCTAGTCCTGAAATTGCAAAACAGATCCCACAAGGTAGCCGCGCTCAAGGCCCTCGTGAAAACGTAGTGCCGATGACCAAGCTACGACAAACAATCGCTAATCGCCTTGTGCAAGGACAGGCCACAGCCGCCATCCTCACTACTTTCAATGAGGTGGATATGAGTGCTATCATGGACTTACGAAGCAAGTATAAAGATAAGTTCAAAGAAACACATGGGATTGGCCTCGGCTTTATGTCTTTGTTTACCAAAGCAGCTGTAGCTGCACTCAAATCGTTCCCTGCAATCAATGCCGAGATCAGAGGCACAGATATCGTATACAAAAATTTCTATGACATCGGAGTCGCCGTGGGTGGGCCAAAAGGTTTGGTCGTTCCTGTTGTACGAGATGCAGATCTTTTAAGTTTCGCTCAAATCGAAGCAGAAATTGCCCGTTTGGCAGGTAAGGTAAAAGATGGCAAGGTTGCCTTAGAAGATATGGAAGGCGGAACCTTTTCCATCACAAATGGCGGTATCTATGGTTCCATGATGTCCACACCTATCCTCAATCCACCACAATCAGCTATCTTAGGTATGCACAACATTGTAAAACGGGCAGTCGTAGTGAACGACCAGATTGTCATTCGTCCTATGATGTATTTGGCACTTTCTTATGACCATAGAATCGTAGATGGCAAAGAAGCAGTTCAATTCCTTGTGAAAATCAAAGAATCAGTAGAAGATCCAACTCGTCTACTGTTTGAGGTATAACATGGAGCAATACGATATCATTGTCATTGGAGCTGGTCCTGGTGGGTATGTGGCGGCAGTTCGGGCAGCCCAATTAGGCAAAAAAGTTGCCATTATCGAAAAAAGAAAAACTCTGGGTGGGACTTGTTTGAATGTTGGATGTATCCCTTCCAAAGCCTTACTTGACTCCTCAGAAGAATACCACAAAGCAAAACATAAATTAGGCGACCATGGTATTTCTATCAGCAACGTAAAAATCGACATCAAAAAGATGATGGAAAGAAAGGACAAAGTTGTTTCTGAAGTTACCTCTGGCGTCGATTATCTGATGAAAAAAAATAAAATCACCCGTTACCTGGGTCTTGGTTCATTTGTTTCCAAAACAGAAGTTCAGATCAAAGGAGAGGACGGCAAAGTAGAAACCATTGCTGGAAAAGACATCATCATAGCCACAGGTTCTACACCCATAGAGATCCCTACTTTTCCTATCGATGGAAAGACTCTCATTACATCTGACCATGCGATTGCATTGGAAGAAGTTCCAGAGCACCTTATCATCGTAGGAGCAGGAGTGATCGGACTAGAACTCGGTTCCGTTTGGTCTCGTTTGGGTGCCAAAGTAAGCATTGTGGAATTGATGCCACGCCTATTTGGAACTTCTGACCAGGCAACAGCTGGCCTTGCCCAAAGGATTTTGGAAAAACAAGGACTCAATTTTCTCTTTGAAACAAAGGTGCTTGGAACCAAAGCAAAAGGCAAAAAGGTAGAGGTCGAAATCGAGGATAAATCAGGAAAAAAATCCACCTTAGAAGGGGATAAAGTCCTAGTGTCCATAGGCAGAAGGCCTAATACTGATGGCTTGGGAGCCAAAGAGATCGGGATCGAATTCACCGACCGTGGTCGCATCAAAGTCAAACCCAACCACTTCCAGACCAATATTCCCAATATCTATGCAATCGGTGATGTGATTGATGGCCCTATGCTTGCACATAAAGCAGAGGATGAAGGCATCGCACTTGCAGAACTCTTAGCTGGAAAGGCAGGTCATGTCAACTACCGTGCCATACCTTGGGTAGTGTATACTTGGCCTGAAGTTGCTTGGGTTGGTTACGGAGAAGAAGAGCTCAAAAACCAAGGCATCGAATACAAAGTTGGGAAGTATATGTTTAAACCAAATGCTCGAGCAAAAGCAATGAACGAAGCAGATGGCCAAGTAAAGGTCCTAGCTGATAAAAAAACAGATAAACTCCTAGGAGTGCATATTGTTGGTCCTAGAGCTTCTGATTTGATTGCCGAAGTGGCAATCGCATTTGAGTTTGGGGCAAGCGCAGAGGACATAGCCCGTTCTACGCATGCGCACCCAACTTTATCTGAAGCGATACGAGAAGCCGCAATGGATGCAGACGCAAAATGGTCCATCCATTCTTAATGTAATTTGAACAAGATACGGAGTAGAGATACAAAATGAACGTTGAACAGATGATGAGTTTATATGGTGACAATGTTACCGTCCTAGAAGAGATATATTCCCAATACAAATCAGATCCAAATTTAGTATCGAGTGATTGGGTTTTATTCTTTCAGGAGTTAGAAAGAAGCAATGTAGGCACAAATGGACATAGCAACGGTTATAATGGCAATGGCTATGTAAATTACTCCTCTTCAGAACATCGAAAAGATTCATCACTTAGTGATTTTGGTATCATCAACCTACTCAATGCGTATAGAAGGCAAGGCCACCTAGCGGCGAACCTGGACCCACTTGGCATCAACCAGCCAAATCGAGAGTTCATTGACCTCAAAGTCAAAGCACTCAAGAGCAGTGACCTAGATACAGAAGTGGATTCTGGAGTTGCTAACCTAGGAAAGGCAAAGCTAAAAGATGTCATCAATTGGTTTGAGAAAACCTATTGTGGTTCTATTGGTTCAGAACATTACTACCTTGTTAACGATGAGGAACGTGAATGGCTCCAAAACCGAATGGAACCTCTTGCCAACAATGAACCCATTGCTAAAAAGACCGCTTTACGTTTGTTCGAGAAACTTTACCAAGCGGATACTTTTGAAAATTTCTTAGCAAAGAAGTTCGTTGGTAAGAAGCGTTTCTCACTCGAAGGTGGAGAAACCATGATTCCCATGCTCGATACTTTAGTAGAAGAAGCTGGGATGCACAAAATGGATGCTCTTGTCATTGGTATGGCACACAGAGGAAGATTGAACGTCCTTGTAAACATTATCCGAAAACCTGCAGGCCTTATCTTTGCTGAGTTCGAAGAAAAGTTAAACCCTGGGCAGTTGGGTTATGCAGACGTAAAGTACCACCTAGGTTATTCCAACCACGTAATGACCCATTCTGGCAAAGAAGTAAAACTCTCCCTTGCCTTTAACCCTTCTCACTTGGAAGCTGTGGATCCTGTCATTGCCGGTTCCGTACGTGCTCGCCAAGAAATGGCAAAGGATTTGGATCGCTCCAAGTTTATGCCAGTTGCGATCCATGGAGATGCAGCCTTCGCAGGGCAAGGTGTTGTTGCGGAAACTCTGAACATGATGAGTCTCGATGGCTATGCTGTTGGTGGAACCTTTCACATCGTAATCAATAACCAAATCGGATTCACTACCCTTCCCAATGAATCTCGTTCCACTTTATATGCGACAGACCTCGCAAAAGGATACCAAATCCCAATTTTCCATGTGAATGGAGATGATCCAGAGGCGGCATATCGAGTCACAAAACTCGCATTAGAATACCGCCAAAAATTCAAAAAAGATGTGATCATAGATTTGATCTGTTACAGAAGACTTGGGCATAATGAGATGGACGAGCCGACATTTACCCAACCTCAAATGTATGACATCATAAAAAAACACCCAAAAACCATTAGCATTTATGAAAATGCTCTTTTAAACCGAGGTGATATCACAAAAGAGGAAATTGAATTCATCAAACAAGGTATAAATGAAGGTCTTGAACGTAGTTTCCAACAAGCGAAAGAAAAAGACACTAGAATTACTGTAGATACTTTGGGTGGAGTATGGTCACGCTACTCAAAAGAACCTCTCGATTCTGATGTTCATACAGAACTACTCCAACAACAATTAGGTGGGATAGTAAAAGCTATCACCAAATTCCCAGAGGGATTTACTCCCAACCCAAAACATGCAAAGGTTCTAGAAGACCGCATCAAAATGGGAAATGGGGAGATGCCCATTGATTGGGGATTTGCGGAAGCACTTTCCTTCGGTTCCATTTTGGAAAATGGATTCCCGATCCGACTAGCAGGACAGGATGCGCAAAGGGGAACATTTTCCCATCGCCATGCTACATTAGCAGACATCAAAACCGGCAGAAAAGTAACCCTACTCAACCATATCAGCGACAAACAAGCCAAGATAGAAATAGTAAACTCATCTCTCTCCGAGTATTCTTGTTTAGGATTTGAATACGGTTTTTCATTGGCCGATCCAAACTCCTTGGTTATGTGGGAAGCGCAGTTCGGTGATTTTGCAAACAATGCACAAGTGATCTTTGACCAATTCATTTCCTCCTCTGAAATCAAATGGCAAAGGATGAGTGGACTTGTCTGCTTACTTCCACATGGGTATGAGGGTCAGGGACCTGAGCATTCCTCGGCACGTTTGGAGCGTTTTCTGCAGCTTTGTGCTCTAGACAACATCCAAGTGGCAAACCTTACCACTCCAGCCCAGTACTTTCATATATTGAGACGCCAAATCTTACAAAGCTTCAGAAAGCCACTTGTCATCATGACTCCGAAGTCATTGCTTAGATTGAAGGAAGCTGGTTCCACTTTGGAAGAAATCACAACAGGCGCTTTTAAGAAAGTCCTCCCAGATCCAATCGCAAAGCCAGAAAAAGTGGAACAACTTTTGTTCTGCTCCGGTAAAGTATACTATGATCTGCGAAAGGCAATAGATGCGGGCAAAATTGAAAACATAGCAGTGATTAGATTAGAGCAACTCTATCCGTTCCCAGATAAACAACTTAAACAGTTGATCACAACATACAACAAAACAAAAAAGTTTGTTTGGGTACAAGAAGAGCCAAAAAACCAAGGCGCATGGTTCTTTATCCGAGACCGAATCGAAGGCCTTATCCCAGAAAACAAACGACTTCACTATGCAGGACGTCCTGAGTTCCCAAGCCCTGCTTGCGGACATGTGGTCACACATTTAAAAGAACAGGAAGAGCTTGTAAAGGATGCTTTAGCTTAAAGGAAAGCCAAGGTGGAATGAAAAAGGGATGAGCAATCATCCCTTTTTTTTTGCTAAACGAGTTTTGGTCGATACCGAAAGCTTAACTAGATTAAAAGGCTGTCTCAATTGGTGCTGAAAAGATGCCTTTTTCGAGAAGGATATCGTAGCTATAGATCTCCGTGCTTGGCTTCTTTGTCTTCTCTTTGGAACTCCCCTTTATCTCCGTTTCAAGGCTCGGGTTTCTTTGGACGATAAGTACCAATTGATTTTTCTGGGTATTAAAAATCAATTTTCGGAAATGGTAGCCTTCCGGTAATACATCCGTTACAAGTTCTTTGTCAGGATCAAATAGAAATACGGTTTTATAATCTTTGTGATTCAAAACAGAATCTTTATTCGAATCTTTTGTGGCAGCTATTACGATCAATCTTCTTTCTATGGAAAGTACGTCTTCTTTGGGTTCATCAATGGCATTTTGCGTAGTCTTTTTCGTAAACTCTCCAGGGAAAAAATCCCAAACATAGATGTCTCGTTTAAAAAACTTTTTAACAGAACCAGTTTTCAAGTTTACCGAAAATAAATTCCGCGCATGAGAAAGAATGCCATCGGGACCTATGCCACCGTTCTCTTTAACTAGCCCGACAGGGTAGACCAGAAATTGTTTCCAATATACTTTGGCGTTGCCATCCTCCAAATCAATCGAACTTTCTTCTGGCTCCAGGATAGATTCTTTTTCTTTTTCTGTGTCTACAGGTTGTTCTACATTGACTTCATAACCAGAGTCATACAACCGCCAACTTTTCGTTAGGCTGAAGGTAAGAACAGCGATGACAAGAAGTAAAAATAGGAATACTCCAACTCTAAACTTTTCCATTGCGAATAACGTCTAGGACTTCCTCCAACTCAGAATCCTTCATATAAGCGAACAAGGGAAAGTTTAACACAGAAGAAGCGATCCGTCTAGCATTTTGGTCTTTTCCAAATCGTTCGATGAGGTGAGGTTTTGCACCTGGTTGGTCGGACATGGCACCTGGGTAGATGTTTCCAAAACCGATACCCTTTTCTTTCAACACTGCTTCAATCTTTGGCCTTCTATCTGGATCCACAATGGTTACATTGCAATAGCCGTTTTCATCATAACCTTCCGGTGGGTGGATGACTTGGATGTTTAGTTTGGGCAATTCTTTGTAATAAAACTGGGCGGATTTTTTCCGCGACTCTATTCTCGACTTTAAATGCTGTAGAGAAAGCCTTACAAACGCAGCCTGTAAAGAGTCCATCCTAGAATTCCAACCTACATAGCCATGTTCATAATGGGAAGTACGACCGTGGTTGGCCAACTTTCTTGTGATAGAGGCAAGTTCCTCGTCATTTGTGAATACGGCACCACCATCCCCTGCCGCACCCAATACTTTTGCGGGATAAAAGCTGGTGGTAGCAATCAATGCATCTTTATAGAGAGAGTGGCCTTTCCATTGGACACCGAAACACTGTGCACCATCCTCTACCAAAGGAACATTTTTATCTTTGCACAACTTCCGGAAGGATTCGATTTGCCCAGTCCCCCATCCGTAAAGGTGAACAATGATGGCCGCTTTTGGTTTCACTTTATCTATGGCTTCTGCAAATACTTGGAAGTCCATTTGTAGGTCCGAAGGATTGGTATCGACTGTATAGGGATCTGCGCCTACGTTTACAACTGATTCGAAGGTTGCCCAAAAAGTAGAATCAGGGACCAAGACTTTATCTCCCCGACCGACACCAACTGCTCGTAAGGCGAGTTGGAGTGCATCGGTTCCATTGGCACAAGCAATCGTATACTTTTGTTCCGTCCATTTCGACAGTTCTGTCTCTAAGTCATTAACTTCAGAACCTCCAATGAATTGGGCATTCTCTGATAGTGATTTCACTTTCGCATTCCAATTATCTAAAAAGCCTGATTCAAATCTTTTGATGTCTATGAAGGGGACAGCCATAGTTTTTCCTTTTATTTTTTAATGATAGTTTCTAATAATTGGTTCCATTCTTTGGAATAGTACGACCAAAGAAAGAACAAAACCCAGTAAACGACAGTTCCATAGGCAAGAATGGGGATCAATGTCTGGCTGAGTTGGTTGGATGCTGAATAATAAATACGAACCAAAACTAGTGGCCAGAGAAAAAATAAAAAAACATATGTAGCATTGCCCATGGCGAATAGCCAAGTCAATACTTCTTCTTTAGGGTTTGCCTTCCACCGGTCTATCCCTGAGCGAAATTCAGGAAAGAATTGAACCAAATAAAAACAAAACACCAAAAAGAAAAAAAATTTCCAATGTGGCTCTAAGTCTCGCCTAAAGAATGTTAATAGCAATCCAACAAACCAAATAAATAATGTTGGAAAGGCGAGAATGTCTAATAAATTCATTTCAGCGATACCAATAATCTCAAACAAGTAAGGAGGCTTGTGGGATCTGCCTTCTTTTTGCCAGCGATGTCAAAAGCTGTTCCATGGTCTGGAGATACCCGTATGAAATCCAATCCTAAAGTTACATTGACCCCAGCCTTTCCTTCAATCATTTTAAATGGGATAAGACCTTGGTCGTGGTAATTTGCTAAGTAGAGATCATACTTCTTTGCTGTCGGTAAAAAAGCAGAATCAGCCGACAAGGGGCCTTCGATAGAAAAACCTGCCGACGCAAAGGAATGCATCATGGGTCTAAGGATTTCTTCTTCCTCATTGCCGATTTTACCTGATTCTCCTGCATGAGGGTTCAATCCTAAGATGCCAATTTTGGGCTTTTTCAAAAGATGGCTTTTGGAGATAGCAAGAATCAATTCTTTGGTATTTACTTTTTTCAGTTCTTCCACCACATCCTTCAAAGGGATATGGGTGGTCAGAGGAATGACAAACAATCGTTTCCCAGTCATCATCATAAAGGTTGGCCTTTGGTAGGCTAAGGCAAGGGCTTCGGTATGGCCTCGAAAATCCTTCACCCCAGATCGTATCACCCATTCCTTACTCAAAGGAAGAGTGATGAGGTGTGAATTGGGGATTTTTTTCTGCAATTCCACAGAGAGGATGAGGGAGCTATAAGAGATCCTTCCGGAAACCTCGCTCGGCTTGCCCAGCCGAACCTGTTTGTCTTCACTGGCAGAAACCGATGGATAGGTATAGGCATAAAGACCCGGGCTCTGCGGAATTTCGGATACGGTCTGAAAGGATTTGAGCCTTTGGTTATGATCGCCACGCACCAAGAGGATACGGTGGCTTTTGGCAGCTTTTTGGAGAGGAACGAGTGCCCTTGAGAGCAACTCGTAGTTGATCCCAGTGGGGTCCCCCTCCGAAATCAATATGGTCTTCAATTACTCTTTAGCGTTGGGTTGCTTTCCAAAGATTTTTTCTACGCTGAGGGAGTCTTTGGAATACTCCAACTCGATCAAATCTTTTGCGCTGTGTTTTAAATCATTAGAGATCATACAGCGACCTTCTAAGATCACACCGTTTTGGATGATCAATTCTGGTGTCTTTATATCTCCTAAAATCTTGGAAGTTGGGAGTAACATGACTCGGTTCCGAGCGGTGATGTTTCCTGCGACAATGCCTTCTACGATGACGCTGGATGCTGTGATATTTGTTTTCACTTTCCCTGTTACGCCTATGTAAAGGTGCTCTGCTTGCAAAGACTTTCCTTCAAATTTGCCATCAATCTTTAGAGATCCATTGATGAAGAATTTACCGTTGAAGTATGAATTTTCCCCTATTGTGGAGTTGGTTACTTCTGTTTGGTTTTTGACTAGAGCCATGTGCTGAGTAATCCCTTTTGGAGAGTTTTTCCCAATGTAGGAGGAGTCCCCAAGCCTGAAAAGGTTTTTTTAGGTCCGAAACGAAGGGAGTTTGATCAATTCGCAGGCTTCGTCCACAAATTGTTGGAATTCCCGAAGTCCTTCCATAATGGACTTCCCTTCTAACATGGTGGCCTTTTCAAATCTAGTATTGAATTTGATCGGCTCCTCCAAGTTCATGATCACATTATTGCCTTCGCGGATCTCATGGTTTACAGATTTCAAAAACTCCTGAAATTTGCTCAAGGTTTCAAAAGACTCTGCAATAAAGATCCGAGATTGTTTATTTTTCATCCGAGAGAGCTGTTCACGAAATTCTTGTTTGTCGGCTGCCGAGTATTCTTCGATGGTCTCAATCAAAATTTTCATATTGCGACGAAGGTTCTCCATATACTTCAAAACCGTGTCCCTTTCTGTTGCGTGCGAATAATCAAATTTGATATGTGCATCACCTAAAATAGGTATGTATTCCAAATCCATAATATTGATAAGAGTACCTATTTGATTGATCTCGGTATCGTTTGAATTGGGTGTGATTTTCATCACTGGGTATTGAGAGATTACCTTGTGTTTTACGTTATCTGGATCTGCCGCACGCATCTTTACATTTTGCATGGTTTGCTCTAGGTTTTCCGGGATACCTTCAGGTGAAACTTCTTGGATCCGGCGACGGTAACGTTCTATATCAAAGGCAACCCTTTCTTTTTGTAGATCATTTTTGGCTCCTTTTTCAATCCTTTCTAGATTTTTGAGCATCTTTTGGAGCCTTGTAAGTTCTTGTATATCGTCCTGAGACAGTGGCATTAGATATCCCCCAACTCTCTTGGAAAGACTGGAGTATTGCCCAATCGATCCAAAGTACTAAAGATTGCATTGGAATTTGTTTCATTTCCGCGAGATTCTAGAACTTTTGCGTAGATATAGAGTGGCGTAGGGAGGTGTTTGAGTCTGCCAGCCAGAGAATAATAGTGCAGAAAGGAATCATACTCTCCGTTCATAAAACAAACAAGTGCCATTTGCATATTTAAATAAAAAGAGTATGGTTTCTTTCTTGATTCAAAGTACAAAGTGTTCAAAAAGCTCTCCCCTCCCTCTTTGTACTTCATCATACAATTGATAAAAGGATCAAAACTCAAATGAAGATCATAAGCAAAGATTCGATCTGATTCTTCCCAATCTCCCCTATATACGATTTCTAATTTGTTCTTAAAAATCAAATACTGATTAGGGTTAAGGATTTGTTTGGCTTTTCGTAAGAGGGGAAATGCCGGTGCCTTACCCAAAACTACATTCAAAAATTGAGCTTGTTCCCATTCTTTCCAATCCTGAAAAAATGCGGATAAAAACTGTAAGAATCGAATGCTAGGCTCTCCAGTCCAGTGACCGTTTTCGATCGCATGGAACAGGATACCAGAGATTTGCCAGTGCCCATCCACAAGAACCATTCTGCTTAAGCTCTCAAAACTTACTTGTTCGAAATTCCCTTGCATATAGTCAACTAATACCTGCAATACGGAGGTGGAACCTTGCAAGTCCGCGGACTTTTTGCCCAATAATTGGAGAAAGGCTATGCAGTCATCCTTGAGACCAAACTCTCTCTCGGTAAATTCAACCCAATCACTAAAGGATTTTAATTCGCCAGTCAAAAGGAAACCAAAGCCAAGGGTTTCCCAATTCTCTCTGTCGATCTCTTCCATTTCTTTGGCTAAGCAACGCCTCCAAATCTCATCTCGGAGACTGGAATTGAGTTTGGGCGCCGGTGGCGTCCATACGACTGAAAAGGGATTTTCTTTGGAATTTCCTGCCAAAATGGAACAAACTTTAAGACCACCTGAAAAATCGGTCGATAGGTAGAGTAGATACTGAGCGAAACGAGACTGTTTTCCAGAAAACGTCTCCAGATATTCACTCCAAAGTTCAGCCAGAGGACGGTTTTGGTCCTGTTTGGAAATGGATGGTTCATTCACTTTAGGAGAGTGTTTCGGGGAGACCAATCTGGTTTCAGGCCAGGATAAGGTAAATTGGCTAGGTTGGCTCATGGGGAAGATTCCTTTCCCTTAAAATTCGATCTGATAGGAAGTATGCATGAGGTTTTTTTGGGTAGCAAGTAGATTTCTGATCCTTTGCCTCCTATCCACAGAATTAATCGCGGAAGAAGATATCTACTACTGGGTTAAATCTCACCAATGGGATAAAATAGAAGAAAAATTTAAAAGAAGTTCACCAACGCGCGAGAGTGAAGTCTTTAGTTTAATCGAATTTCATGATAAGGCACCAAATGGAAACAGTGAAACACGTTTTCGTTATATGATCTCACTCGTTCGCGGTGTCTTTGTCAGTGAAACTGGGCCAGAAGAGACCAAAAAAATCCTCACCCAAAGTATGCCCATCCAAACAACACTTTTCAAACTTACGTATTGGAAGTTGTACAATGAAATTTCCTTACGAAATCATTTCAATAACGATGAGAAAATCCAATATCTCTCTCGATTGAATTTTGAGGAAGACCCTATCTGCCGGAAAGCTTTTGATGAAATGATCCGCCTACTAGCCATTGAAAATCGCTGGAAGGATATCATAGAAAAAACAGCAAATATCCAGGAAGCGGTAAAATACTACATCGTAACTCCAGACTCACAATACCGATTGGGAAAAGCAAAATTGATGTTAGGAGATGAAGATGGTGCTCTGGACGAATGGATCAAATGCATCCAAAAAGACAGCACACAAGAATACACAATCCAATACATTGCAGCAGATCTTGGAAAATGGAAAGGGAATAATTTTATTCACCAACTACCCGTCTCCGAACTTAGTCTTTTCATTCCAGCAATCAACCAAGCTGATAAAGAAGCAATTTTTCGTTCAAGACCCGAACTATTTTCTTCACGACTCCAATACTACCAAGGATTCAAATACTTAAGCCTACAATTAACAAAACTCGACCGCACTGAAGAACTTTTTAGAGTTTTAAAATCAAATCGCGCTTTTGTTGAGTTGGATCCTAGTTGGATTTCCAACCTAGCAGATATTCTCTACCAACAAAATAAATTCAATAAGGCAATTGAACTCGTAAAGACCTATGGCTCTAAAGACCCGGGCACCTATCGAATCTTAGCTGCCTCATATGATAGGCTGAATGAAAACGATTTATATTTTGAAAACTTGGTCCTTTATCTTTCGAAATACCCATTTAATTTATTCTATCAGGACCGATTGATAGAATTTTTGGTGAAAGGGAAAAGTTCAGATTTGGATTTTGCACCACTTGCAAAATTTGAAAAGGCCATAGCGGAAATACCTAACCTTCCTGTTAAAGGTAGATTGGTATATTGGTATCTGAGAGCCTTAGAATCAAAATCAGAAACAGACCGCTTAAAAAAAGAATTAAAACGCTACTATTACCTCTGCCCAGGCTCTTACTATACAAGGGTCATACGCGAAGAATTTATTTTAAAAATCAAAGAATCCAAAGAACCAGAAAACCCGACCTATAACCGCGATGCACTATTTGAGTATCTATCTTATACTGCAGGGATACCCGAAGAATCGAATTCAATCCTAGGAAGAAATCTTGCCTTTGCCTATCCCAAGGGCGCCTACGAATTGGGAACACGGCTATCGAATGCGCAAGGTAAGGTGCAGAGCAGTCGGATGTTATCTTTGGCAGCTGATTACTTTCGGGTTGGCGAAGATGCCTTAGGATTGTCATTGGTCAACCATTACACCTTAAAAGAAAAGCTCTCAGAAGAAGACAAAGAAGAGCTACTGGTGGGAATCGGTGATCAATCGAAAAACACATATTATTCGGCATTCTACACTCGATCCCTCTTGAAACGCTATTTGATTCCAGACGACCCTATTCTTCTACCTACAGCGATCTCCTCACGGATCTTTCCCAGACCTCATCGAGAGCTCGTGAAAAAGTATTCCGAAGAGAACCAGATTTCGGAAGATATGGTCTATGCCCTCATGAGACAGGAATCCTTCTTTAAAGAAACGGCCACCTCACGCTCCAATGCTCGTGGTCTTATGCAGATCATGCCAGCAACAGGGAGGGAGTTGGCACAAAAGATGGGAATTTCCGAATACTCTCTCTATTCGCCTTACATTTCCATCCGTTTAGGAACCAAATTTTTGGCCTACCTGCTTCGCTCCAATGAGAACCAACTTCGATGGGCATCTATTGCGTACAACGGGGGGCCAGGAAACCTTCGTAAGTGGAAAAAAGCAGTCTACAGAGGCGATTTTAATCATTTTCTTGAGGACTTACCTGTGAAGGAATCGCGGGACTACTGCCGCATCGTAGTATCCAATTACTATGCCTATGATATAATGAAAAAATACCACAAACTGTAAAAAATGGCTTTTCCTCGTATTTTCTCCTATCATCTTATCTCTTAAAGAAGAGAAGATACAGGAGTAGGTATGTCCGATAAGGCAATTCTAAAAATCGAAGGGAAAGAATATGAACTTCCCATCGTCATCGGTTCCGAGAAAGAGAAAGCAATCGATATCACAAAACTGCGCCAATTATCTGGTTACGTTACGCTTGATAGCGGATATCTAAATACAGGAGCTTGCACTAGCTCAATTACCTTTCTAGACGGAGAACAAGGTATCCTTCGATACCGAGGTATCCCAATCGAGGACCTTGCTGCCAAATCTACATTTACAGAAGTCGCCTATCTCCTGATCTATGGCAAATTGCCAAATGAAACAGAACTAAAAACATGGAATGAGTCCATCACGCACCATACCATGATCCATGAGGATCTAAAACGATTGTTCAATGGTTTTCCAAAAGATGGACACCCAATGGCAATCATGTCTTGTATGATGGGCTGTCTTTCTACCTATTACCAAGACTCGTATGACCCACTGAACGAAGAGCACAGGGAGATTTCTATCATACGCTTAATTGCAAAATTCCCTACGATCGCAGCCTATGCTTTCAAAAAGTCAATTGGCCAACCAATCATCCATCCTCTCAACCACCTAGACTATGCAAGTAACTTCCTGAATATGATGTTTGCAGTTCCGGCGGAAGAGTACAAAATTGATCCTGAAGTCGTGGCGGCACTCAACTTATTGTTGATCCTCCATGCTGACCATGAACAAAACTGTTCCACATCGACTGTGCGTTTGGTGGGATCATCTCTTGCAAACTTATACGGTGCAATCTCCGCTGGGATTCTAGCACTTTGGGGACCAAGACACGGTGGAGCCAACCAAGAAGTTTTAGAAATGTTGGAAGGAATCAAAAAGTCGGGTTTGAGTGTTAAAAAGATAGTGGAACAGGCTAAAGATAAAAATAGCTCCTTCCGTTTGAATGGATTTGGACACCGCGTTTACAAAAACTTCGACCCACGAGCCAAAATCATCAAAGTAGCTTGTGACAAAGTCCTCAATAAATTAGGAATCAAAGATCCGCTTCTAGATATCGCCAAAGAATTAGAAGATGCCGCTCTCAATGATCCTTACTTTGTAGAAAGAAAGCTCTATCCAAATGTGGACTTCTACTCTGGAATTATATACCGTGCACTTGGTATCCCGACAAACATGTTTACCGTGATGTTTGCGATGGGTCGTTTGCCTGGTTGGATTGCACAATGGAAGGAAATGATCGAGGACCCTGGCTTGAAGATCGGAAGACCACGACAAATCTACACAGGACCAGTCGAAACTCCTTACGACGTTGCAAAGAAAAAAGGCTAAAATTAGTCTACTTCAAAGGTGGGAGAGATATCTCTCTCCTACCATATTTGTTCTCCTTATCCTCTACCAATCCCCTATCCATTCGGAAACAAACCAAAATTTCAAAGTAGAACATTGGGAAGATGCTCAAAACACATTTGCCCTAAAAGACATCCAAACTAAGGCTGCCTCAAATACCCTGAACAGAGAAAATTTTTTTAACTTTGGTTTTTCTAAATCAGCTCACTGGTTCCGGTTAACAGAATTGCCCAAAAACAAAGATATTTTAGTTATCCAGGCACATAACATTGATCAGGTGGATTTTTTCATTCCAAACACTAGAGGTGAGTATATTCTAAAACGCTCGGGCAGTTCTATCCCTATGTCTGAACGGGATAGTCAACATAGAGCCTTTATCGTATCCGTAGGTGATCTTCCAGAAAATGCCTCTATCTTTATTAAAATGAAATCAGACATCTCACTGCAATTTGGCGTCTCATTTCAAAACTTTCAGGAACTCTTTGCAGATGATTACCAAAGCCAGTGGCTATATGGACTTTTTTTTGGATTTATCTTTTTAATTTTTTTATACAATCTAGCAATCGCTGTTGTCGTACGTGATATTAATTACTTTTATTATGTTGGCTATGTTTTCTTTTTTGCATTCGGTCAATTATCCCTTTTAGGTTTCTTTCAATATTTTTTTGTGCCAGAACACCCACATCTAATGAAAGTTGGCATCCCATTTTTCTTTAGTGGGAGCATCGGACTCTTTGCACTCTTTACGAGCAATTTCTTGAAGTTAAAGAAAAGAATGCCCATAGCTTTTCGAATGACAAAGGTATTTTGGGTTGCAAGTATTTTAAATATGATATTTGCATTAATGGGTCAGGTATATTTTTCCGCACAATTTGTAACATGGGAAGTTCTTGTTTTTTCCATTTTTATCATTTCAATCATCATCATTGGCTTCCGTAGACGGATTCGCAATTTCTATTATTTTGCTGCAGCTTTTTTGATCTTAATGCTTGCCTGTTTTGTCTACGGCATACTTAAACTTTTCCCTATTGGAAGTAATACTTTTATCGAAGAGATGCTTTTCCCTGTAGCATCCCTCGCCGACATTACACTCTTTTCATTCGCTTTGGCGGATCGAATTCAATTGCTGAGATTAGATAAAGATCGTGCCTTAAAACAATTGGAAAGGCATGAAAAAGAGAGACAAATCTCGCGTGATATTTTGATGCAATCTCTCCCGAAGACTATCCCTCAAATTCATAATCTAAACATCCAATTGTTCATTCAGCCAATGAAACAAGTGGGTGGAGATTTTTACGAATTTTATTCCCCAAACAAAAGTGAATTGGGAACATTGCTCTGTGATGTGTCCGGACATGGGATTCCCGCATCCTTAATTTCTGCTATGGGTAAGGTGGCTTATTCTACTCAGAAAGAAAACCTATTCTCACCCAAACGCGTATTAGAGGGTATGAATTCAGTACTTTATGGAAATTGCACTCCTCAATACTTAACAGCGGCATATGTATATTTAAACACCCAAACTTCCGTATGGAGATTTGGTAGAGCCGGACACCCTAGCCTCTATTTACAAAGAGCTTCAGGAGAAATCATCAAAGTACACCCAAAAGGCAAAATAATTGGTGCCTTCCCTCATCTTCAGTTTGAAGAAATTTCCTATCCCATGGAGAGTGGTGATCGTGTACTGATTTTAACAGATGGCGTTACCGAGGCTTTCAATCCATTGGAAGAAATGTTCGGAGAGACAAGAGTTATGGATTTTATGATAAAGATGCGAAAACTCCCTGCAATTGAGTTTAAGAAAGGTTTAGTGCATAACCTAGAGCAGTATACAAAAAAAAGCCTAAAGGAATGGGAAGATGATATTACATTCATACTTCTCTCACTCGAATGAAAGACCAATACCAACTCCTAGACTCTGGAGAATTTCATAAATTAGAAATTATCGGTGACTATAAGATTATTCGATCATCACCTTCCTCTGCTTACAAAAAACATTCACCGGATAAATGGAAGGATGCATGGGCAACTTACCACAAAAATGATTCCGGCTCAGGGCATTGGACATTTCAAAAGAAAATACCTGAGAGTTTTCAAATTTCCTTTTCCAATCTACAATTTAAAGTCAAACTCACTCCCTTTGGTCACATCGGTTTGTTTCCAGAACAAAAGAAAAATTGGGAAAGAATCAGAAGCATTGGCGAAAAAACAAAAGGTTTAGAAGTCCTCAATCTATTCGCGTATTCTGGTGGTTCTACTTTAGCATGTTTAGATGCAGGTATGAGTGTTTGTCATGTTGATGCATCTAAAGGAATGGTAGACTGGGCTCGAGAAAATGCTGCACTTTCCAAATTAGATGGACGACCTGTTCGGTGGATTGTGGACGATGTTTTAAAATTCATTCGTAGAGAAATCAAAAGAAATAAAAAATACCAAGGTTTTATTCTAGATCCACCAAGTTTTGGAAGAGGCTCTAAAGGCGAAGTCTGGAAAATAGAGGATGATTTACCTGAGTTATTAGATGCGCTCATGGATTTATCTGATAACTCACCTACTTTTGTGATTTTAAGTTGTCATAGCCAAGGTTATAGCCCTCTTACTTTAGAAAGAATGTTATCCAGCAGAATTAAGCACCCAGGACATTATGAAACAGATGAATTGTACATACCGGAAGCATCTGGGAAAAAATACCCAGCAGGATTTTGTACATTTTATCACCGTTAGTCTGTTAGTATGAACATTCAAGAAATCACGAGTTTTTCAAATCCAAAGGTAAAATGGGTTTCTTCTCTTAAGGATAAAAAATTTCGAGACCAAGAGGGTAAATTTTTTATCGAGGGATTTAGAGAAATATCAAAAGCTATTTTTGGGAATCAAAAAAATACAAATTGTTTTCGTATTCAAATCGACTGTCTTTTCATCTCTCCTGATTGCTTTTTAGGAAATCAAGAAACTCAGTTGATAAAAAGTGCAAATTGTCCTGTATACCAATTGCCAAAAAAAATTTTTGAAAAGATATCGTATCGAGACCGTCCAGACGGATTGATTGCAGTAGCAAAAACACCCAATCCTGTTTACGATTGGAATCTGATAAAGGATCTATCTTTCAATCCTATATTAATCATTGAAGGTGTAGAGAAGCCTGGAAATTTAGGGACAATTCTCCGAACGGCAGAAGGAGCAGGAGTAAAGCTCGTCCTTGTGACCGATCCAAAAATTGATTTATTCAATCCAAATGTTGTCAGAGCAAGTACCGGTACTTTGTTCACTTTACCAATTTTTCTATCGCCTTTAGATGAACTCACGAAGAATCTAAAGAAATTTTCTTATCAAATTTTTGCAGTTACTCCCGAAGGAAGAACGCTCTACACTAGCGCAAATCTTTGTGAAAAAAGTGCGTTCCTGTTTGGCAGTGAACAGTATGGACTTTCCGCAGAAGCAAAAAAAACAAGCCATGATACACTTTTTCTACCTATGTTCGGAGAGGCAGATTCTTTAAATTTGGCAATGTCATGTGGCATTGTCTTATATGAAAGTTTAAGACAAAACAAAAAGGGAATCATTTGAAAATCTATTACTATTCTTCAGGCCATGGATATGGACATATCAGTCGAAGCTCAGTCATACTCTTAGAACTCTTAAAGTGTCCTCAAATAGAAGAAATTCATTTAGTTTCCGATAGAATCTCATTCATTGATTGGGAACATCCAAAATTAAAAAAAAGAAAAGTGAACTTGGATTTAGGAGTGATACAAAAAGACTCCTTGTCTATTGATCTAAAGGCAACCGAAGCAAACTTACAAACATTTGAGAAAGACAAACACAAATTAATTCAATCTGAATCGAAATATTGCAGAGAGAATAGTATAAAATTGATCATGAGTGATGTAAGCTCTTTACCAATGGTCATTGCTGTAGAGGCGGAAATTCCTTCGATCTTCATTGGCAATTTCACTTGGGATTTTATCTATAGACATTATGCAAACCAATCAAGTTATTTCTCTTATATCGCCGATCTATATGCAACCGAATATTCCTTTGCAACGGAGGCATTGTTTTTACCTTTAACTTGTTCGATGCCTTCCTTTCTTGAGACCAAAAACATTGGCTTCGTAGGAAGAAAACCAAATGTGAGTAAAGAAGAGGCAAAGAATTCTTTTGGATTTCGATCGGACAAAACGTACATTCTCATGTCCTTTGGTGCCTATGGACTTTCTGGATTCCCACTCAATCTAGAAAAATTGTCTGATGAGATTGTTTTAGTCGCTTCAGGTGTCCCTGGCCTAGTGGATAATAGAATTTTTGTCCCGAGAGAAGGACACTACCCAGATCTGGTAAGCGCATGTGATTTTGTCTTAACAAAACCTGGCTACGGAATTATTTCCGAATGTGTGTATGCGAAAACTCCCATTCTATACACAGAAAGAGGAGATTTTGCAGAATACCCAGTATTAACCAATTGGCTGGATACGTTTTTTCCTTCTTCCTATATTTCTCACGAACAAATTTCTAACTGTGATTTCAATGGATCAATTTCTAGTATTGACAATTCTCTATGGACTACTAAATTGAAGGAGATTCTATACGATGGCGAAAAAACAGTCGTCGAACAGGTATTAGAATATTCGTAATATATGCCCAGTCCAGATTCCTACACCGATAAGATTTTACAAGAATTAGAAGCCAATGAAAACGGATTCTTTCAAATCGAAAATAAAGTTGGGAAAGCATATTTGAGAGTTACCAAAGGTGGCGCAAAAGGCAAACGCGTAGACCTAAAAGATGTAATTTCTCGGATCAAACTATTCGGTGTGGAAGATTACGATACCGAGCAGATCAAAAAATTGATCCTTCTTGCAGATGGAAGGGAAACTGAAATAGGCCATTGGTCAAAGGGGCAACCTGAAGATTCCTATATTGACATCCATATATCAGAAGACTCTATGTCAGCAAAGCTGATCCTCTATCCCCCGAAACATGGTGGTGAGCTCATGACTGAACATAAGCTACGAGAAACCATCGCAAGCCAAGGGATCAGTGTTGGCATTATAGATTCGGTTCTTCAGTCCCTGATCCGTGAACCTATTTTTCATAGTCCCATCGAGTTTGCAAAAGGTCTTCCTCCTGTCCTAGGCCGAGATGGCGAAATCAAA
Source organism: Leptospira ryugenii (assembly GCF_003114855.1). Lineage (NCBI taxonomy): Bacteria > Pseudomonadati > Spirochaetota > Leptospiria > Leptospirales > Leptospiraceae > Leptospira > Leptospira ryugenii. Next base: position 479,330 of record NZ_BFBB01000003.1, read on the forward strand.
TTATATTTTAGGTCTGAGAACAAGCCAAATTTAGAAGAGGATGAACATGGCCGAATAGACTATAAAAATATAGCAATGATCCAATCCGTGAAAGAAAATACGCTTCTTGCGGAAATCATTCCGCCGAAACAAGGAAGTCCAGGCCGTACAGTCAAATCAGAAAGTTTAGAACCACCACACCCTAAGTCAGTTTCATGGATCATCGGAAACAATGTAGAAGAGAAAGATGGCAAATTATTTTCGAAAATTGCAGGCCGCCCTGTCCTAGATAAATCGGGTGAGATCCGAGTAGATGAAGTGATCAATTTAGAGGCGGTCGATTATTCAACAGGGAATGTTGATTTCCCTGGAACAATCATCGTAGAACAAAAAATAGGTGATGGTTTCTCCCTAAATACGAACGGCAGTATCATAGTTAACCAATCCGTAGGTAAAGCTTTTCTCAAAGCTAAAGGGGATATCGTCATTTCAGGCGGCTTTATGGGAAGAGGAGAAGGATTCCTCGAATCGGATAGCAATGTATATGTTAAATTTGTAGAACAAGGTAAAATCAGCGCTGGAGGCAGTATATTTATTGAAGAAGCCTCCATGCATTCTGAATTGTCAGCCAAAGATATGATCCAAGCCTCCGGTGGTAGAGGTGAACTCATTGGGGGAACAATCATCGCCGCCAATTCCATCGTCTGTCAAAAATTAGGTGCCGTTGTGGAGACAAAAACAAAATTAGCCATTGGAACTCCGCCAGAATTATTGGAGGAGTTGAACCGAATGAAATTAGAGATCAATGAAAAAGGTTCCACTCTAAAAAAAGTCCAACTAACTATACAAAAACTGGTAGAACAATCCCAAAAAAAAGAGCTAAAAGAAGATGAAAAGGATATGCTCTTAAAGCTAAAGGAAGCCAATGAAAAGTATAGTACCTTACTGGAAACCTTACAAAAACAATTTGATACTGCACTTGGTTCCTTCGAACCTAACAAGGCGGCTTACGTAGAAATCCAAAGAGAAATGTTTCCCGGAGTTGAAATTAGTTTTGGAGTAGGAAAAATCTACAGAAGCCCTTTCAATTCAATGATAGGAAAAACAAGCTTGCAGTTAGGACAAGATGGTAGCATTCAGACAGAACGTATGCAACGTTAGTCTTGTATGATGGCATCGTCATCTTCTTTTGAATCCGACTTTATGTCCTTATCAACCATTCTCGTTAATTCTTTGCCTTGTTTTTTCCGTTTCTCAAGTTTGATCTGGTTCAAAGAAGATTTAGAAAATACAACCCATCGTTTGTTGCTAAAACCATTTACCTTACGAAATTCAAAATCGGAAGATGGTAATAACTGATAGTTTAGAGCAACGTTTTCAAAAGAAATCTCCGGAATACGAGACCAATCGAAGTAGTTCCCCTCTTCATCAAATTCGATTTCTTTTTGTACTTCGCCAAACACGATCTCCACATTTTTCTCAGTTGAAAAAACATAGAAACTCGTTCTGGAATAGTGTGAAACCACCGACTTTACAGAATTATATTTTGATATAACCAACAATGCTTCATCCGGCTTGATACGCCCCAAAGCATCGCGTAAATCAGAAGCAAATTCTTTCAATTCGGTTTCATCGAAAATATAATTTACAAGCACCCCAAGAGAGGTCTCTCGTCTATACTTCAAATTGCCTAAAAGATCGATTATCTTTTCTTCCGTGATGTCGATCGGGTGGACAAAAGACTGAGGCAAACTACCTTCCGTCTTTGTTTTGATCTTTTCTCTTTTTACACTATAAGTCGCAAAATTATTGTTATGGTATAAAAGCTGTTTTGTCTGAGTGCCAGTAGCACATCCGAAGAAAAACGTTACATAAACAATGGCAAAAAAAGAGAAACGTGAAATTGATTTCATTTTAAGGGTCCAAAGATTTTTTGAATTCAGGAAATTTGGAGACGTATTCATCTAGGGTAAGGATAGAAAGAATATGGTTTAAGCCAGACAAACGAAAGACTGAATTCAGATTTTTATTTAGGTTGGTTACGAAAATTTCAATACCTTTATTGTGTAAGGCAGAGGAAGCCTTGATCACTGCACCAATTCCAGAAGAATCCAAAAATTTCACGGAACCAAAATCCATACTGATCTTGGCAAATGTTCTTCCTTCCAAGGCTTTCTCAAACTCTTGGTAAAATTCCCTAGAATTCTCCATGAGGATGTCCCTTTGGATGGAAAACAAAAGGTGGCTGTCAGATTGGTGGATTTGTATTAGCATTTCAGGGTTATATGAACCAGTTAAGCATTAAGATAATGGCATCCGAATTTGTGTCAAGAAATTCGAGACCAGATTCTAGGTAGGCTCTAGGTCAGAGAGCGCAAAGGTTAGATCATGGGGGTGGCCCTCCCTGTCATGGTAGATGACCACCGCATTCTCACCTTGCATATCTTTGATTTCTACAATTGATCCTGTAAAAATGAAGATACCATTGTGTAAAAAAGTACGTTTAGTAATCTTTACCTTTTCCCCAACCTGCATCACTCCAATCCCTCAGAATTGAGATATAGATCCTTGCCTGCTTTTTTCATTTGGTCAAAAATACCGATTTGTTTTTGGTCGACTCGAGTGCCGATGTCATACAAGGCATCCTTAAAATTGGCCCCCTCGATTTTAGCACCTGCCAATTTTGTAAACCGCAAGTCAGCTTCCTGGAAATTGGCTCCGGTCAAATCAGCACCGTTAAAGAATGAGGCCTTTAGGTTGGCACCTGAAAAGTTGGCACCAACAAAGCTTGTATTTTGCAAAAACGCATTGTTCATTTTCGCTCCAGAGAAATCCACTCCATCAAAGTTTTCCTTCTCTAGCATAACACTGGATAGATCAGCTCCACGCAAATGGCCTTGTGTCTTTAAAAGCTCTAGAACTTTTGCTTTTGTAACTCTCTTTTCGGGAGGAACAGACCCTCCCGTTTCCCAATCCTCGACTGCCTTGTGTAAAGCGGCAACCGCAGACTGGGGGTAGTTTTTCCGTCGCTCAGGGAATTCAAATAGTGTTTCTAGGGTGCCAGGTGTAAGTGCTTTAAGATCGGCCATGGACTTGCCTTTTGCATATTCAGTGGCCATGGCAAGTGCCACAATCCCAAAGCCACAACCTGTAGTGGTGTAGCTTGCATCCTCTACGAGTCCTGTATCATTTACCTTTAGGTAAATCCTGTAACCATCACCGCAGCCGGTGTTCCGGTAATAGGACACAACGTTCGCGTCCTCCATTTCACGGTAGTTCAACCGCTGGTCATTGATTTCCTTATACTTTGCGAAGTCCATCACTGCCATATTGGGATCACCTCTTCGGATTAGACCTAATCCGTAGACCGAAAGGTCTTATTTCATTTTATATTTTTTCTTAAATTTATCCACTCGGCCTGTTGTATCGACTACTTTCGATTTACCAGTAAAGAATGGATGGCAATTAGAGCAAATTTCGATGCTCATGTCACCAGCATAGGAACGTGTTTCGATCACATTGCCACATGCACATTTGATTTTTGCGGAAACGTATTTTGGATGAATGTCTGCCTTCATAATGGTCCCTCTAATTTGTATTCATACTCGCCAAAAACTGATCATTTGTTTTGGCAGAACGCATCTTTTCGATTAATAATTCCATACTTTCGGTAATACTCATAGGAGAAAGTACTTTTCGGAGGATAAAGACTCGGGTAAGGACATCTTGTGGAAGGAGAAGTTCTTCCTTTCGCGTGCCGGAACGGTTGATGTCGATGGCTGGGAAAATTCGTTTGTCGGCCAACTTTCGGTCTAAATGGATCTCCATATTGCCCGTTCCCTTGAACTCCTCGAAGATAACTTCGTCCATTCTAGAACCAGTATCGATAAGAGCGGTGGCTATGATGGTCAAAGAACCACCTTCTTCAATATTCCTTGCCGCTCCAAAGAATCTCTTCGGTTTATGGAGTGCATTGGAGTCAACACCTCCTGATAGGATTTTGCCGGAGGTCGGAACAACTTGGTTGTAAGCTCTCGCAAGCCTTGTGATGGAGTCTAGTAGGATCACGACATCTTTTCCATGTTCCACGAGGCGTTTTGCTTTTTCGATGACCATCTCGGCCACTTGGACGTGTCTTTGGGCTGGTTCGTCAAAGGTAGAACTAACGACCTCTCCTTTTACATGGCGGGCCATGTCGGTTACCTCTTCTGGTCGTTCATCAATCAGAAGAACAATGAGAAAAATTTCTGGGTGGTTTCTCGTGATGGCATTCGCAATCGACTGCATGAGGACTGTCTTTCCTGTACGAGGTGGTGCCACAATTAAGGCCCTCTGCCCTTTCCCGATAGGACACATTAGGTCAATCACTCGAGTATCCAAATGGCTTGGGTCAAACTCCATATTGATTTTTTCATTTGGATAGAGAGGTGTGAGGTTATCAAAGAGGTTTCGCTTTTGTGCTACTTCCACTGGGTAGCCATTGATGGACTCTACGCGTAGCATCGCAAAGAATCGTTCTGCCTCCTTTGGGGGACGGATCAATCCTTCTACAGTATCTCCCGTACGCAAACCAAAGAGTTTGATTTGAGAGGGTGAAACATAGATATCATCTGGACCTGGCACATAATTGTAATCAGGTGAACGTAAAAAACCATAACCGTCAGGCAGCTTTTCCATGACACCAGCAGCGTGCACTTGTCCGTCTTTTTCGGTCTGTGCCTGTAAAAGTGCAAACATGAGATTCTGTTTTTTGAGTCCATGTGTATTTTCAACACCTAGACCCTTTGCTAGATCGGCTAGCTCATTGATGTTCTTTTTTTTCAGTTCAACGAGATCAAGTGGAGGAGGAATGGGACCTTCGTATCTATTTTTTTTCTTCTTAAAATGCTTTGGCGGTTCTGAACTTTCTTCTTGGTCCATTATGCCGTTGTTTGAGTATTCAGGTTGGTCTTCAGGATTGTTGTATTGAACTTCTTCTTGTTTGCGTGATGCCATAGAGATTTACATAGTGTGTGTTTATTTGATTTTGAAATGGGAAACCATTTAAGACGGGAAGGACCGACTGAGCTACGGAGTGTTGTAGATATTTAAATGGTAGGGAAAATGTGCAATTCGACAGAAATACGTCAACGTATTTTTTTCTTCTTGGGGATTGTTTTCTTTTTCTTTTTTGGCGCCGGGCTTTTCTTCTTTTCTTTCTTTGCTGGGGCTCCTTTCTTCGGAGGAGCTGACTTTACTTGTGATCGCTTTCTCGGAATGACTTTCTTTTCCGGAGATTTTTCTTCTTCTCGAAATCGATCGGTTAACTTGAGATATTTGATGCGGTTTTGCAGTGTAGTTCGCGGTATTCCCAAATCTTCTGCTGAATGTGAAATATTGTTTTTGTTCAATTTGAGAGTTTCGTAGATAAACCTAGCTTCCACTTCTTCCAAGACCTTTTCCATGGGAAACTTTCCTTGGAGTGCCTCCTCTAAATTTGGGAATTTATTGCCTGTGGATGTATTCGCATTCAGACGGGTACTTAAAAAGGAGAGGTGGTACAAAAATCCGATGACCTTTGTATCTTTCTTTAGAGTGATGACTCGCACTAAAGAAAGAATTTCTGAGACGACAGTTTGTAGCACGGGTGCAGAGTGTTCGGTTGTATGCAAATCAAGATCATTTTCTTTGAGATAAGAGGCAAATAAATCTCGGTTTAGATTTTTTAGAAACTGCTCCGCCCTTTCTAAGGAATCTTGGAAAAAGTCCTGGCTCAAAAATTTCGATTCAAATGCTTCATTATAAAAGACTGTGTTGCCCTGAACATCTGTTGATAATAGCCCATCGGGAAAATTTGCTAAGATTTGTTCCATATACCAATGGATAGAGTTTTGGCTTTCTTTCTTTTTATCCCGCTGTTCCGCTAAGTGTTCAACTTTCGGATCTCTCTTGGTGGATGTTGCATCTAACTTATGGTATTCGGCAAGGAATCGAGGTTTGTCCCATGTCTGGGTGGTCTCCCCCTTTGCATTGAGAACCGGGATCTTGCTCGCTTCTTTGAAAAAATGAAGGAAAGATTCCTGTAGTTCGGTATCTAAGAGCGAGCTAGGGATGGAATCATAGGTCTCTTTTTCCTCTCCCAAATCCGCAAGTTCTCTTAGAACCTTTTCTTTGGAGAGAAGTCCTATGAGATCTCCAGAGGCACCGAGTACCGGAAGGTGACTTGCCTTTGTGAGTAAGAACTGTTTGTAGAGAGTCTCGATTTTCACCTTCGGGTCATTTTGCAAAAAAACTCTAAGGTGAAAATGATAATTTTAATTGGTCTGAATGGTTCCTGATTTTTGTTGTTTGCCTGTTTGCCAAACAGGTTCAGCCCATGCTGCATGTGCAGCCTCATAACCTGAGGGGCTTTCCAATCCTTGGGCGCGTAGCGAAAGTAAGGAGTAAAGAATGGATCGTTTGTATGTATGTAAAGAAAGATGGTAATTCCCAGAAATGAAAAATTCTTTGGCATGGTCTTTTTCTAATTTTGCCATACCCAAATAACGATTTACTTTCTCTTTGGTTTCCCACTCCATTTTTTTGGCGGATTGTTTCTCTTGGCTTTCTGTTTGGTAAAAAGCAGATTGAGCCTTACCGTAGATGTCAGAAGCAATCTCTTCCACTTGGAGGCAGAGTTTTCGGCCAACGAAAGCAATTTCTCCCTCGGCAAGGCTTAGGTTTTTTTCCATCTCTGCCTTTGCTCCTGCTCGATA